>JBHIAT010000319.1:0-1502 GCA_046758705.1 Bipolaricaulia bacterium | reverse complement strand
TTCGTGCGGACCGGGGCGGACATGAGCAGCGGATCACTTTCGAGGTCGATTTCCCTGAGATGGGGGACGACTATGAGTTTCTGTCCCAAATCTGGGCGTCACGGAAGATCGGCTATCTGCTGGAGCAGATCCGGTTGAACGGTGAGACGGCGGAGCTGGTCGATGAGGTCAAACGGCTGGCGGGGAAGTTTGGGGTCGTCACCCCCTACACCTCCTACCTGGCCGCGCCGGAACGGGAGCTGGCTGCTGAAAGCCCGGCTCCAGTCAGCCGGGATGAACTGATGGAAGAGGCCGGCGCAGGGGCGGTCAGGGCAGCCGAGGAAGTCGCCCAGATGAAGACCGAAGATCGGGTGGTGAGCCGCTTCGGAATTGAGACCGCCGCCGGCATGACGTTCGTGTTGCGGGAGGACAGTGTCTGGGTCCCGACCGACTACACGGATGAGGAGACGATCGCCGTCGCGTTCGGTTCCGACGCCTACTTCTGGCTCGCCGATCACTTCCCGGTGGCCGAGTTCCTGGCACTTGGCACCGAGGTGATCTTCCCGCTCGACGGCCAGTTCATCGAGATCACCGAAGCGGGTGGGATCACCGATCCTCAAGTCTTGGAAGAACAGCTATCGGTTAACGGTAGCTGAGCCTTCGTGAGCGGGAGGGAGGTGCCCTCGCCCCCACTTGGGTTCCTCCCTTCCCGCTTCGCTCTTTCTGACAAATCGACTTGTAAAATGCTTATGGTGCTCTCCTGAGCACCTAAATCTTTGAATTGCACTGTTCGAAGAAGCGCTGGAGAACATTCGAGAGGCGATAGAACTTTACCTTGAGCCAGTAGAGGATGACTGGATTCTCGAAGAGGGCGCGCTGGTACGGGAGTTGGTGTTGTGAGCAAGGTTCCAAGCTTGCCATACACCAAGATCATCCGTGCGTTACAAAGAGATGAATGGACGGTGGTGCGCCAGCGCGGGAGCCATATTCGATTGCAAAAGCGAATAGGGGATGAGGTAGTCAACTACTCCGACCAGAGGTCGGAGCTTGCAACTACACAAAAATGTGCGTCGCTTCAGGGCTGGTTGACAACTATGTTGGCCAGACACAGGATAGGGCACCACCCCTATCACGGCCCAGCGTGCCGCCCTTGTCGGCGAATGTCGCATGGCCGATAGCGAACATGAGGTTGTTCAGTCCCCACGCGGATGTAGAGTGCCTTATCTTAGCCGTTGCTCTACACGGAGATTGTATCACAACAACGATGGGCAGACAAGTCCAAATCCTTAGGACTTGCGCTCGCTCCTCCCCAACCAGAGATTGGGGAATCCGCGAGCGAAATCCTTTTGAAGATACCTTGGCTAAAGAATGGCAGATCGAGACGCAGCAACTGCTTGGTCAATCAGCTGAGCTTGCAAGGGATGCAGTGGTTTGGTTTTTCGAGCGTTTCCAATGGATGGATCCTTCACTAGCGTAACAATTGTGCAATCAGAATCCAACCCGTCCAAAACGGGTCAAAAACA
>JBHIAT010000318.1:0-1508 GCA_046758705.1 Bipolaricaulia bacterium | reverse complement strand
GTGGTGGGGCTGGCGGAGTGGTGGCTGATCCGCGGGGTTCGCCGACGGGCATGAGGCTAGACTAGTGCCGTTCCAACTACTTGGGGCTATTTCTCGTGAGCGGCATGGTCAGCCGTTGCCGGAAGTACCGTTTGCGTTTTCCCGTCTTGTGCATAGGCTCATCAAGTTGCAACGGCACTAGTGCAATCGGCCCACCAATTTAGCGCAAATGGCCCTGGAGCAATAACGCCCGGCGAGGTACAAGGGGAGAACACAATGAGGGGTAGCAGGATCGTCTGAGCCGATGGCGGAAGCCAGCTGCCCATCCCGTGGCACAGGCCGGCCAACATGAGGTGATCTCGGTCGAACCAAACGAGCTTTGGTCCGGCACACGGGCAGCTCTCCAGGTTTCCTCGGAAGAGCTCGGTCGGCTCCCCTCTTGGCGGGAGTGATCAGATAAGCCTTCCGACCAACCGGGATCTGGAGCAGCAGGTGAGACGTGTCCGTCGACTTCCGCCGAGCGAGCAGCATCTGGGATCCTGGCCACCCCGAAGCAAGAGCGCGCTACGTTTTTGTGAGAAGATGAGTCTCTCCGGCACGAGGGGGGAAAGCCATGAAAAAGCTCCTTGTCACCCTAGCGATGGTTCTGTGTCTACCGCTCGTGACTCCTCTCCTAGCGCCCTTGGCCAAGAGTGCAACGGCAGCTGACCCCGAGGAGATCACGTTTGCATTGGTTCAAGATGAGCGGATGACGGTCCTCTCAAAAAGATGGGAGTCAACACTGGAGTACCTATCAAGAAAGATCGGCAAGAAAATCAACTTTTATGCCACGACCTCCTACGCCTCGGTGGTCGAGGCGATGATGGGAGGATTCGTCGACGTCGCAAAATTGGGTCCCAAGATCTATCTGGTCGCCGCAGAGAAGTCGAAGAAGAGCATAGTTCCCATTGTGAATTTCGCGAGAGCGCCGGATCGAATCACGGACCATCCGTGCGGGTGCTATTACGGTGTTCTCATCACGAAAAAGGGAAGCGGTCTGACGTCAATCGCGTCGTTGAAGGGCAGAGTCCTGGCCCTCGTGGATCCGGGCAGCACATCAGGGAACGCCGTTCCACGCGCGTTGTTCCCCGGGGAGATTGGAGGAGCTACTCTCGAGGAGTATTTCGGGAAGATCTTTTATTCCGGCTCGCACGACGCGAGCGCTGTTGCGGTGGCGGAAGGCCGCGCGGATGCGGCGTTCGTAGCCAGCTCGAACCTGTCGAACACCATCGTACGGGGATTGGTGAAGAAGGGAGACTTCAACTTTCTCTGGAGATCTCCCCAGATTCCCATTGATAACATCTCGGTGAACACAAGGACATTGTCACAAGGCCTGATCAAGAGGATTCAGGAGACGTTCCTGGCGATGCACCAAGACGAAGAGGGAACGGCCGCGCTGAAGGAGTTGTTTGCGGATAGGTTCTTGGTGGCGACAGACAAGACTTACGATCCATTGAGGAGGATCCTGGAAGCCAAGAAGAAGTCGAAGA
>JBHIAT010000317.1:0-1525 GCA_046758705.1 Bipolaricaulia bacterium | reverse complement strand
CACTATCTACCCTTCCTGACTATGTCGGGTAACGCGAAGAATTTCGCGGATAGGCCCGGAAATCATAGATCACGTCGACCATCGCTGGACCTGCGTACCCGACATAGTTTTCCCCGATTAGAGACTGTTGAGAAAGTTCAAGAGCTCATCGTCAGGTTGATAGCGACCCAACTCCCCCTCCGGTGGTGTCGTTTTGGCGAGTGCCTGCTCTTTCATCGCCAGCGTGGCTTCCAGATAAATCTGGGTGGTTTCAACGGATTCATGCCCGAGCCACAAGGCAATCACGGATCGATCCACACCAGCTTGCAACAGCTCCATGGCCATGGTGTGCCTCAAGCAATGGACCGTAATCCGCTTCTCTAAGAGAGAACGACAGACGTTGCCAGCCACTAAGCGATGCTTGTTCAGCAGGTACTGCACGCCATGCACACTGAGTCGTTGACCTCGGGCGCTGGGAAACAACACGTCACCGTTTCCTCGTGGTGGCTCGTTCAACCAGGTGTTCAACACCGCGCGTGTGGATTGGGCGAGGGGGATACAGCGTTCTTTACGCCCCTTGCCGATCACCCGCACGTGAGCGCCGGCGCCTAAGATCAGGTCCTCGCGTGTGAGTCCGGTCATCTCAGATACACGCAACCCCGTTTGCGCGGCGGTCAGGATGAACGCATAGTCGCGTCGCCCAGACCACGTGCTGCGATCCGGGGCGTCGAGCAACGCATCGACTTCCGGGCGGCTGAGAAAGCGGACCAAGGTGCGGGTAAAGCGCTTGGTGGGGATGGCGAGTACCCGCTGGATCTGAGCCGCATGGGTGGGCAGTTCAAAGGCGGCGTAGCGGAAAAAGGCATGGATGGCTGTGAGCCGTAAGTTGCGACTCCGCACGCTGACGCCACGCTGGTGCTCCAGCTCATCGAGAAATGCTACAATCAACGGCGCGTCGAGCTGCTCGACGTTCAGACGTGAGGGCGACTGACGCACGCGCTGTTGGGCGAAGATCAGCAATTGCCGGAACGAGTCGCGGTAGGATTTGATGGTATGCGGACTGGCTTGGCGCTGCTGCATCAAGCGCTGGGTAAAGAACCGCTCCAACAAAGGAGCGAAATGGGTAGCCGTGGTCATGATCGATCCTCCCAGCATTGTTCAAGGCGGCTCATGGCCTCCCGCATCAGCTCCGGAGAGGCCTCCACATACCACTGCGTATCGGCCACGTGAACATGGCCGAGGTAGGCAGACAACAGCGGCAGGCGCCGCGCAGGGTCTTGATCGCCACGATACCAGTTGACCAGGGTGTTGGTGGCGAATCGGTGTCGCAAGTCGTGTAGGCGGGGTCCATGACGATCCGAGGCACCGCGCAGACCGATCTGGCGTGACAGCCGGTAAAAGGCACGGTGGATCTGGCCACCGTCCAAACGGTTGCCCCAACTGGAGACAAACACGTAGGAGGATACCGGCCGCCCGGCCCAATGGCGCTGACGTCTGGCGAGGTAGTCGGCGAGCACCTGGCAGGTCGATGCATGTAAGGGCACCA
>JBHIAT010000316.1:0-1625 GCA_046758705.1 Bipolaricaulia bacterium | reverse complement strand
GATCACCGCCAAGTCAGTCAGCTGGTCTTCGACGCCAGTTTTCTGGCGACCGTCCCCCACATCGAGACCGAACATCCTGCTCACGAGGTCATCACGCCGATCTACTACATGGAGCCCCTGGCCGGCCAGGGGTTTGTCCCGGAAGAGTACGTGGATATCTCCGAAACGTTCGATCTCAAGAGAGAGATGCTCGCCTGTCATGAGAGCCAGCTCGTGTGGTTGAAGGAGCACTCTCGCATCGACCTTCTGGACTTTGTGGAGACGATCGCCAAATTCAGAGGCCTGCAGTGTGATGTCGCCTACGCTGAGGGATTCAAACGGGCGAGTGCCTGGCTGAGGGTTCGGGCGGAGCGGATACTGCCATAGGAGCATCACGGAGAATGAACTTTAAGTATGATCTTGCCAAATTCATCTCATTTCGGGACGCGGAGGTCTGTGAACGGGTTCGGGAGATCAAAAAGGAGGATCTGCCTAACCATCCAAACTCCGAATTTAAGATCAGGATTATCGAAGAGCCTGGTGATTTTTATCTCGCGTTCGCGTTGGATATCGTCGCCCGGATCCAGGAGGCGGCCGAAGCGGGGAGGCAGTTCGTCGGGATCTTCCCGGTGGGGCCCATGCCTCAATACCGGATTGCGGTCGGGTTCATCAATCGGTTCCGGATCTCCTGCAAGCACGTCCACTCCTTCAACATGGACGAGTATGCTGATCAGGACGGCAATACGGCTCCAGCCGATTGGCCGGGTTCGTTTCAGAAGGCGATGATGGAGCAGTTCTTCCTGGCGATCGACGAGGAGCTGCGGCCGCTGCCCGAGCAGATCCACTTCCCTACCAAGGACGTTCTCTCCGCCTACGGAAGCATGATCGAGGATTTAGGGGGCGCGGACGTCTGTTACGGCGGCATCGGGTGGTGCGGCCACATCGCCTTCTGGGAGTCGCACCTGGGTGAGGAGTTCGGGGACGATCTGGACGCGTTCAAGCGGGCGGGGCCGAGGTGCGTGGAGCTGCATCCGATGACCATCATGCAGAACGCGCTCCACTCGTTCAGCAGCGATTGGTCTCAGGTGCCGCCGAAAGCCAACACGATCGGACCGGCCCAGATCGTGGGGGCGAAGGATCATAGCTTCTGGCTCGACGGTTACCTGGGCGGCGGGGTCAGCTGGCAGCGGTTCATCGCCCGGCTGGTTGCTCACGGACCGGTCACTCCGCTGGTGCCGGGATCGATCCTTCAGACGTTGCCGGGTACCTACACCATCCTCGGCAGGGTCGCCGAGGACGTCGAGATCAAGATGGCTTAGCATGACGAGCAAAGAGCGAATCAGGAGAGCGATGCACCATGAGGAGCCCGATCGGGTTCCGGTCATGTGCCAGCTGAGCCTTGGCCACTACTTCCTGAACGTCGACATCCCGACCTATGAGATCTGGTTCTCCACCGAAGGGTTCGCCGAGGCGCTCATCACGTTACAACGCAGGTACCGGTTCGACGGAATCTTGATCAACCTGATGGGCAGCGAGCCGGGTTGGGAGCGCCAGTTGGATCGGGTGGAAGAGAACGAGGACAACCAGATCCTTCACTGGAAGAACGGGGACTATACGGTCATGCCCCGAGATGACAATCCCCATCA
>JBHIAT010000315.1:0-1632 GCA_046758705.1 Bipolaricaulia bacterium | reverse complement strand
GCCGAGATGGACGGCTTCGAGACGAACAAGGGGGTCATCATCCTGGCGTCCACCAACCGTCCCGATGTCCTCGATCCGGCGTTGCTTAGACCTGGCCGGTTCAATCGGTGCATCACCGTCCCGCCCCCCGATCTGAAAGGACGGAAGGCGATTCTCAACGTCCATGTCCACAACAAACGGCTCGCCCCAGATGTCGACCTCAAGGTGCTGGCACGGCGCACACCGGGGTTCGTGGGCGCGGATCTGGAGAACCTGGCGAACGAGGCGGCACTGTTGGCCGCCAGGAAAGACAAAGACGTGGTCGAGATGACCGATTTTGAGGAGGCGATCGACCGGGTGATCGCTGGCATCCGGCGCAAGGGGATGCTGATCACCGAACAGGAGAAGGAGAAGATCGCCTATCACGAGTCGGGGCATGCATTGGTCGGTTATCTGTTGCCTGACGCCGATCCGGTTCACAAGATCTCGATCGTGCCCCGGACGGAGGGGGTGCTGGGCTTTACGCTGCAGCTGCCGTTGGAGGAGCGCTATCTGGTCACCCGCCAGGAGTTGCTCGATCGGGTGGCGGGGATCTTGGGAGGCCGGGCGGCGGAGGAGCTCGTCTTCAACGAGGTGAGCACCGGGGCCTACGATGACCTGAAGAAGGCGATGGAGATCGCCAAACGGATGGTGATGGAGTACGGGATGAGCGATGAGATCGGACCGTTGCGGTTGGGTCGGGAGAACGGGAATGTGTTTTTGGGCGAGGACATCATCAAAGGGGAGGATCACAGCGAGGAGACCTCGGCACTCGTCGACCGGGAGATCAAAAGGATCATCGATCAATCCTATCGCCGGGCGAAGGATCTCCTCAGGAAGCATCGAGCATCCCTGGATAGGCTGGCGAGACGGCTGCTGGAGGTCGAGACTCTGGAGGGGAAGCAGCTCCACGCCCTTCTGGGGAAGATCGCTCTGCAACCGGTTTGAGAATCTAAACAACGATCTGAAAGGAGTCAAGCTAATCATGAGATTGTCGATTGCATCGCCTTGGCTACTCACGATAGGGGGGATCGTTTTTGCCCTCACGTTTTTATCCGTTGTCGGTCTGTCCCAAACCGATCTCTATCTCTACGTGCCGAACGCGGCCGACGGGACCGTCTCGGTCGTCGATCTTCGAACCAACCAGCCGGTGGCTGCCATTCCGGTCGGGGAGGAGGCCGCTCACGGGATCGCCGTCAGCCCCGACGGCCAAACCGTCTGGGTCGGGGGGAGCCTGTTCGATGTCGATTGGCTGAGCGCCATCTCAGTGGTGGACACCCGGACGCGTCAGGTCGTTGCCGTCGTCTCACCCGGAATCGGGGACGCCTCCCACTTCTCCTTTACACCGGATGGACAGGAGGCCTGGATCGCCTCGGTGACCAACAACCTGCTCTGGGTCGTGGACACCCAAACGTACGCTGTGCGGGTCATCCCGATCATTCAACCGTTCACCGCACCGGTCACCCCCGAAGGGGTGAAGGGACTGATCGGCTTCAACGAGGTGGCCGTCGGTCCAGATGGAAGGCGGATCTATGCCATCAGTCCGGAGACAGGCGTCCTCTACGATCTGGAGGCCAAAACCGGCCGACTCATTCGGACGGCTCAAGTCGGAGA
>JBHIAT010000314.1:0-1657 GCA_046758705.1 Bipolaricaulia bacterium | reverse complement strand
CTATTTACACTCGTCCTTGTGTTTGTGATCCTGCCTGGGAGCAGTGCCGGCCAGGTAGCCTCCAGGCCGGCTGCCATCGGTAAGCCATCGGCACTTCGATGGGGCTCAGTGCAGGCATTTGCCCCCGGACAGATCCTGGTTCGCTTTAAGTCCGACACTTCACTGCAAGCGGCAACATCGCTCGTGGCTCTGTACAGCGCGATGCCAATGTACCACGTTGCCGGCCGCACTTTCACCCTGGCGGTACCGGAGGGACAGGAACCGGAACTGGCAAAGATCCTTGCATCCGACCCGGCGACCCAGTACGCCTCCCTCAACTATTGGATCACCGAGCCATCTATCGCTCGGCTGGAATCGATGGCGGAGGAATCGTTGCCCCAGGCTGGGCCAACACCCACTCAGGGGCAACCAGGCTGCATCACAGACCTGTGGATGGAACATCACGGCGAGGAGGTATATGCTGTCTTCGAGTACACCGATTGCGATCACGAAGTCATTCGGCTTCAAGTATTCTACCTCGACGCCGACGCAGCACCTGTAACGATCTTCGAAACAGGCCCGATAATCATCAACGGCTCCGGCGTGCAGCGAGTCAGGATAGGGAGGGCTGTTCCCATTCCCGTTGGCCGATACTTAACAGTCCTCTCCATTTGGTCCGGAGAAGGTTGGGACGCGGTCAAGACGGTGTTGTGGCGCGTCAGTACGATCCCAAACGACCCGTGTTTCCCATATCAGTGGCCACTTCACAGCGCCGGCGGGCGAGCATCGCCAGAAGCTGGCATCAACGTACGCCAGGCCTGGGACATTACGACAGGCAGTCCGGATCTCATCATCGCGGTCGTGAGCACGGGTGTCGCCATTGATCATCCAGACCTGAAGAACAAGATCTGGACGAACCACGATGAAATTCCTGGCAACGGTATCGACGATGATGAGAATGGCTGCGTCGACGATGTCCACGGCTGCTGGTTCTTCAACGGAGAGGCCACTGCTGACCTGACTGACACAGCAGGCTGGGGTACCCTTACGAGCAGCATCGCAGCGGCGGAAACGAACAATGGTATCGGAATGGCCGGCGTTTCCTGGGGAGCGCGCATTATGCCCATCAAGGTACTGCGCTTACTACCCGGCGACGTGCTCGGCGGCTACGTCGCCGACATGATCAGGGCTATCGACTACGCGGTCGCCAACGGAGCTCGGATCATTCACCTTGGACCAAGGGTTGGGGACGTCTCCGACGCGTTGTTGGAGCTCTTGCGGGCCAAGATAGACTACGCTGTGAGCAAGGGTGTGCTGGTAGTCGCCGGAGCTGGAGACGAAGGCGAGGACCACCTGGCGTACCCGGCCGGGTTTGAGAACGTTGTAGCCGTCGGAGCCACTGGTCCTCGCAATCAACGGGCCTGGTTTTCCAACTACGGAACAGGCATTGATCTGGTTGCGCCAGGTGGACTGATCGCATGCCCTGATCTTCCCGAGCAATCCCGGTGGCCTGCATTGAGTAACGGCACGAACCTGGCAGCAGCGTATGTCGAGGGGGTGGCTTCACTCATCTGGTCGGTCAACCCAGGTCTCTCCCCTGGCGAAGTTCGAACCGTCTTGCGTGAATCGGCCGTTGATCTCGGACGACCTGGATACGACGAAGAATACGGCTATGGCA
>JBHIAT010000313.1:0-1669 GCA_046758705.1 Bipolaricaulia bacterium | reverse complement strand
GGCGCAACCCGAATGCGGCCACGGCCTGATGCTGCGCCTTGGCTGGAGTGGTTCCGGCTGTACCCTGTATTTGGGCGTCGGGGAGGTGCCAGTCCCGCTGCGGCACCGCATCGATTAAGGCCACGACCAGGCGTGGGCCAGATCTACTCATTTGTTGGAAAGATGTGAAGGATGGAGGTATAATAATGACTAATCCGTTCCTCTTTATCGTGGGATGTCCGCGCTCGGGGACCACCCTACTGAAGCGGATCGTGGACGCACACCCGCAGATCGCCATCACCGGCCATGGCCCGAAGATCATCCGCTGGTTTGAGCGCCGAGAGGGTCTGACGCCCGAAGGTTTCATCACCCCGGAACTTGCTGAGAAGGGACCAATCCTCAAATTCATGAGCCCGCAGGAGTTCTCCGGGTTGGTCCGCCAGATGCTCGATGCCGGCCGACCGATCTCGTATGCGTCCCTGATATCGCACATGTTGGACCGGTGCGCCGAAGCACGGGGCAAGCGCTTCGTAGGGCATAAGGCTATGTCCACAGGACACAAGGTCCGCTCCAGAGTTCGGCAGATCCCCACCTTGCACAGTCTGTGGCCACAGGCCAAGTTCGTTCACATCATCCGGGATGGCCGGGATGTGTGCCTGTCTGTGATGGATTGGAGAAAGGCAGGCAGCCTCGCCGAGGGTTTCGCCACCTGGACCGAGGACCCTGTGACGACGGCAGCCCTGTGGTGGGGATGGCAGGTGCGGCTGGCTCGGGAGGACGGAAGCGCACTCGGGCCGGAGTTGTACTGCGAGATCCGCTACGAAGCACTGGTAATCCACCCGGAGGCCGAGTGCCGCGCACTCTGCGCTTTTCTAGGCGTGCCGTACAACGGCGCTATGATCCGGTTTCACGAGGGTCGGATGAAAACGGATCCTGGTCTCGACGCGAAGCACGCCTGGTTGCCCCCTACGCCTGGGTTAAGGGACTGGCGGAAGCAGATGCCTCCGGAGGACGTGGAGCGGTTCGAGGCAGCGGCCGGCGACCTGCTCGATGAGCTAGGCTACCCTCGCGGCGCTCAGGACCTGTCACCGAAGACTGTGGAGTACGCTGCCCAGTTCCGTGGCCGGTTCGACGGGCATCCGCTGCCCCAGCATTGGTAGGAGGTCGAGTGGTCCAGAATCCATCTCTACTTGATGAGCCTTTTGTTGGTGGCTGACGCGTTGCCTCTGACCAAGATAGGGGGGTGGCGTGGTCAGTGCCCTGCTGAAGGCTTTGGCCGCTGACTAGCTGTGGATCAGGGCCACTCGCATGCAAGAAGAGGTTTGAAAAATGGAGGTGCACAAATGGCTAAACAGATGACCAAACCGTTCCTCTTCATCGTGGGATGCTCGCGATCTGGGACGACCTTGCTGCAACATATGGTAGCTGCGCATCCGTAGATCGCCATCATCCCCGAGACGCGCTGGTTCGCGCGCTGGTTCGAGAAGCGATACGGCGTGACGCCCGAAGGGTTTGTCACTCCCGATCTGGTTTCCAGGTTGCTCCGAAAACACCGTCTTTTCAGGGACATCGATCTAGGAATCCAACCTGAGGAGCTGTATGGGTTAGTCAGGGCGGGCCGGGATATCTTGTATTCGGACTTCGTCTCGTTCATCTTCAACCGGTACGGGGAGGCCCGAGGCAAACCCCT
>JBHIAT010000312.1:0-1740 GCA_046758705.1 Bipolaricaulia bacterium | reverse complement strand
CGGGATGTTGCTCCCCGATCCGCGCTTTTGCCTCTCCTCACGCATCACAGGTACGCATTACGCAGTCTGATACCCACACATTGACATTTGCTGCGGTCAATGCTACACTCCGGAACACCTTTTCGTGAGCCTGTGAAGCAAACCGGAGGTTGTATGAGTCGAGTTATCCATACCGACAGTCCTGGAGCTCAACGTCAGCGTGTGAGGCGGACCATCGCCGAAGCATTGCGCCGGCTGATGGAAAAGGGCAGCTTCGACGAGGAGACCAGAGACCTGGCAGCCCTCATTGTGGTCTCGTTGCGCGAGTTGTCGAAAGGGGTCGATCGGAGCGCCAGCGCCTGGGAAAAGCGCGGCTACTACATCAAAGCTGACCGTTTTCGCCGTGAGTGGGAATGGGTGGACCGCACCGCTGATGAACTTGCGACGCTCCTCCGGGGGGAAGAATGGGTGCGCCTGCCGGTCGTTCTAGCCCGTCTCGCCCCCCGATTTGCTGATATCAAGATCCGCCGGCTAACGCGGTCGTCTGCTCTGTGGCAAGGTTGCTATCAGCGACTCATGGAAAAGGAACTGTCTCCAACCTAGGGGCGTCTACTCACTGTGCATCTGGCTGCGGAATCGCATCACAATTGATGTGCCTTTTCCGTTGTTACGGGGGGACAGTATGTTGAGGAAACCACGTAGCTCCTTGACATTGGCCCATAATTGAAGGTATAACGCGGACCGTAGAACACAGTGCCGATGGCGGCCACGCCAAGGCACTGCCATCTTTACCAAGTCACCCGTATCCAAAATTCCCGAGGAGGTGCCCCATGTCCATGTTCAGGACTTTAGCTGTCGTTGTGCTCCTTGCCCTCATCCTGGCCGGTGCTGTCGCCAGTGGCGTCCTTGCGCAAGGCGATGGTGGGAAAATTGCCGTAACCGGCCGGATCACCTACATCGACCACCACGGTCTTATCCAGCCGGCGGCCGGCATCCACGTCACCATTCGCGACTGGGACTACCTGCCCACCGTAGGTCCCAGCGAAGCGCTGGCAGAAACCATCACCGATGAAGACGGCGTCTTCCTGGTGGCAGGTATCGACAACGTAGATTATGATCGATCACCCCGTCGGCCCGATCGCACAGGCCAGGATGTCCTCATAGAGGTCCGTACGAAGTCTCTTGAGGCTCATCCCGAGCTCAAGCTCCTCAACACAGCCACACTCCAGCCTTTTGTGTGGTCGTCCTACCCCGAAGACTTCTTCCGGGATGTCCCGGATGGCAGAACAATCAGCGTCAACCTACAGGTTCAGGCTGGCGATCGTCAACTGCGGGGGATGCGCGTCTTCCAGACGATGCGTGCCGGGTGGGACTTCTTACCGGAGAAGCCGGGGCTCGATGAGCCGATCGTCGCCCAGTGGGGGGCGACCAGCATTCAAGGCCCTTACTATGTACCTGGTGAGCGCATCTACCTCGACGCCAGCGCCGCCCTATTTCCCCACGTGATTCTACATCACTTGGCACACGCCCTGGCCTGGGAGATACAGGGCGATGCCGGCTATCCGATGGGTTGTTTTCCAGCTCAAGACGATCATAGCTTTGATTTGAAAACCAAGAGCACCGCCGAGTGTGCCTGGGTCGAGGGCTGGGCTGCTGGATTCTCCTTGATTGTCCTGGGTGACCCGAAGTATCGCACGGCCGATGGCGTTATCGACATGGAAGTCCCCGACGCCGATACGCCGGGCTGGGACGATGGCGACA
>JBHIAT010000311.1:0-1742 GCA_046758705.1 Bipolaricaulia bacterium | reverse complement strand
GGGCCGATGACGTGATCATCCCCGAATACGAAGGGGGGCTCATGGTGTCCAGGCTCGTGGAGAAGTACGCAGGGAGACCCCCGGGTTTGGGGCCTCCAGAACACGATTGACATGTGATTTTGCGGTTCCCCATGTCTGGTTGTGATCGTTCCAAAACAATCCTCTCAATCCACTGCTCTCCAGACCTCGTATTGCTTTCCCGAAACTACACCCCCAGTCTGAGAATTGACCGATAACCAACCACCGCTGACCGGTAACCGACGACCGACGACCGTGAAAACTACAGTCACCAGCGCTCAAGAATCTACGATCAGCTGAAACCGAGCATCCACCACCCATTACCTGACACCCGACACTCATCTTGCGCCTTCAGGCGAGCTTCTCGTAATCGCCCTTCCACAGGAGATGGCGGTTACCAATGTGAATCGTTTTCAGGCCAGCCTCTCGCGCTGCCTCGATGCATCGCCGCATGTGTTCCAACGAGGTGGCCGGAAGGTCACCCATGCGAAAGTCGGCATGGAAGGCGAGCAGCGAGTATGGGATGTCAGGGTCGAGGCGGGCGATGAAGCGGGCGATGCTCGCGACTTCGATGACGTCCACATAGCCGGGGACGAGCAAGGTGCTGGCGATCAACAGGGGTACCTCGGGACGTTCAGGGATACGGCTGGCGACCCGCTCGAAGTTTTCCAGTGTCCGCCGATTCGATGCGCCCGTCAGGGCGATGTGCACACCCTCGCTCCAACTCTTGAGATCGATCTTGATGCATCCTCCGGATTGCAGGGCGATCTCAACCGCACGCTCAAGGAGCTTTGGGTGCATATTTCCGGCCGTCTCCCAGCAGATCCGGACAATCCGCTGGGAATTGCGTTTCAGGATGAGACGGGCCGCATCCAGGGAATGGGGAAGTTGGGGTGTCGGATCGCCGCCGAAGAAGCACACGCACGCCGTCCGCTCATTCACCGCATCGGCCAGTTGCGCTCCCGAGATGGCCTTGCTGCCCTGCGGCCCATAACGATATTGCCAGTTCTGACAGAACAGACAGTTCAGCGAGCAGGCTTCGTAAAAGACGGCAAGGTTGTGGTAGCCGAACTCGGGACCCGGGCAATAGGAAAACTGGGGGTAGCCACATTCTGTGCCTGCAGGGCAAACGAAATCGCCAACGCAATTGGTCGGCAGCCGGTCGTAGTACCACGAGACCTTTGCCAGCCTACGGCCCCCATGGGGCAGGCCGCAGTAGCCTACGCTCCCCTTGGGAAAGTGGCAGTCCTGGGCGCAAATGGTGCACGGCAAGCTTCTATCTTCTTGAGACGGATGCTCCGGCAGCCCAAACGGTCGTCGCGAGGCTGCGTGGGCTCGTTCGATAAGGGGTCTCGCGTCTGTAAACCGGTCCCGCGCACACTCGCCACAGACCCCCAGGACCTCTGCGACGGACATTGAGCCCTTACCGCACACCCGACAGACGTTCATCAGCCATCCCTTTCTTCATTCGGAAAAACAGTCTGTTAGGCTACCGCATAAAATAGACCGTTCACCGATTCCAGATCACCGACCACCGCTAGAAGCGTTCACGGTTCACAGTCCATGATTCAGGGTGCATGGTTCATGGTGGATGGTTCAGCCCTTGACACGGGTGTCAAGGGCTGAACCCCGAACCCTGAACGCTGAACCATGAACTGTGTGCTGCTACGCGGGAAAGGTCATGCTACAGAAGGTTACGACCCCTTGGGGATCGGGCGCCTGGC
>JBHIAT010000310.1:0-1744 GCA_046758705.1 Bipolaricaulia bacterium | reverse complement strand
AACAATGTACTCAGGATAGGGGCAAGATGAGATTTCCCTAAAGGTTTTCTCATCAGTTACAACCTCCTCAAGTTTTTCTTTTGAAGAGCATAGCATGATCCTGACTTATTGTCAAATCTCTAAAATTGAATTTTTCCCTTAGAAATAATGGGTAGACTCTTTCTTTATATCACTCCATAGTAAATATTTGACAGTTAGCAACGGCAGGGTTATACTGGGTTGGGGAAACTTCAACCGTTGGGGGTTGTGCCCAAGACCCTCAGAAAGCAGTCACTGTTAATGACTGAACCCGGGTTAAATAAATAATAACAGCACCGGCAAGGAGGTGATTCTATTGAGCACTCCCACAGGTCGAGACCAAAACCAAAACATCGACGAGCTTATCAAGACTAAGACTAAGGATTGGAAAGAGAACCTCATCGACGAGGAGACGGGTGAGGAAGATGATCATGACAAGGGCAACTTTGAGAGTAGGAATAGGGGAGAGTCACCCGAGATCGAGGACCTCTACTCCATCCTGAAATCCGCCTCTAAGGATGATGGGATAAAAGTGGAGCAGGAGATCTCCGGAGGGCGGATCAAGGACCCGGTCAAGATGTACCTTCGGGAGGTTGGCAAGGTCGATCTGCTCACCCGAGAGGAGGAGGTGGAGTTGGCTAAACGGATCGAAGCCGGGGATAGCCGTGCCAAAAACCGCCTGATCCTCTCCAACCTCAGACTGGTGGTGAGCATCGCCAAGAAGTACATGGGACGAGGGCTGTCGTTCTTGGATCTGATCCAGGAGGGGAACATGGGGCTGATGAAGGCGGTGGAGAAGTTCGACTATCGCAAAGGGTATAAGTTTAGCACCTACGCGTTTTGGTGGATCCGCCAGGCAATTACCCGAGCAGTTGCTGACTGCTCCCGTACTATCCGCATCCCCGTCCACATGATCGAGACCATCCAGAAGCTCAATAAGCTGCGACGCGAGTACATTCAGGAGAACGGGGAGCCACCTGACCTGGAACTCCTGGCTCAAGAACTTGAGATCCCGCTAGAGAAGATAAAGGAGGTCGAACGAATCTTCCCATATACTGTCTCGCTGGAGAAACCGATCGGTGACAATGAGGACAATGTTCTCGGGGACTTCATCGAGGATCAGACGACGCTTTCCCCGACCAAGGAAGCTTACAAGACCCTGATGGGGGACGAGTTCGAGAAGGTGCTCACCCAGCTCTCCGAGCGGGAGAAGCGCATCCTGGAGCTGCGCTACGGACTTCGGGACGACCATCCCCGGACCCTGGAACAGGTGGGGAAAGAGTTCAACATCACCCGAGAGCGTGTCCGCCAGATCGAGATCAAGGTGATCGAGAAGCTGAAACATCCCGAGAAGAAACAACAACTGGAGAAGTTTCACGACCTCATCTGGGAGGAGAGCTAATTTAGTCCTGACTTAAGCTTTGTAAAACGTCTATGTTGCTCCTGACCTTGTTCCTTCGGTAAGAAGGTGAGTCGCGAACCTCCCGGTGCATTGTGAAAATCCAGGACAAAACCTTCCAGCTGGGCCTGGGTATCCTCGTCAACGAGTAACACGGTTTCCCCATCGTGCTCCACCACCTGATCGTCTTTCTGCTCCGTATCCAGGGTTAACGTGTAGTAACCCTGTTGTTCGTCCACAAGCACAACTCGGAGCTTACCGTTCGCTCATTTTAGATAGCAAAAATCAGAATCGCCGGTTCGACAGCGGTCGCCAGATACGATAAGA
>JBHIAT010000309.1:0-1754 GCA_046758705.1 Bipolaricaulia bacterium | reverse complement strand
GAGTTCAGGAACCGCCTGGCGATCGATTTGACCAGGCCAATATTCTTCTTGACGACCAACGCTTCGAGCTCGGCGTCGAACTCGTTCTGGAGGATCCGGATGAGGTCCTCGGTCGGTTTCGCTTTGAGCTCCGATTTGTCCAATCCCATTGCTGCCCCCTGGGTGGTTTCTGTGCCAGTTATATTCATTTATGTGTAGCACAATAGGAGCAATTTGTCAAACGTCAGGCTTTCGATTGTGGTTCAGAGGTACGACTGAATGTTGCACAGCTTGCACACCTGCCTCAGTGCCGGGTATAATCACTCATTAGGTGATGTTCATGCACCAAGAGAAGGGGCAGGAGCGGGAGGCACAGGCAGCCGGGAACGATCTTTATCGAGATCTGATGAAGATCTTCAGACAGGTCGGCCAGATGATGATGGAGGGCCTACCTCCAGATCGGATCCTCGAACAGATCCTCCAACTCACCCATGAGATCTTTCATGCCGATGCCGGCTCGATTATCCTGAAAGACCCAGACCGCAATAAGCTCGTCTTTCAGGTGGTCATCGGCGAGAAGAAATCAGCGCTTCAGGGAAGAAGCATGCCGCTTGAGAAGGGGATCGCCGGTTGGGTCGTTAGGCATGGTGAACCGGTCATCCTGACCGATCCCCGAGACGATCCTCGGTTCTACGCGCAGATCGACCTGGAGTTGGGCTACTCCACGAGGAATATTCTCTGTGTCCCTATCCCAGGGAAGCATGAGGCCATCGGGGTCATCGAGCTCCTGAACCATCGCGAAGCATTCACCGACCAGGATCAACACCGGCTCGCCACGATCGCAGGACAGGCGGCGATCCTGCTGGAGAACGCCCGCCTGTTGGAAGAGAACCGACAGAGCATTAACAACCTGGAGCGGCTCATCTCGATCATCAAGGAGATCAACAGCTCTCAGCGCCTCGACGACGTTCTCGACTTGATCATGGACAACATCACCACCGTCGTAGAGGCGGAGGCCGGGTCGATCATGCTGATCGAGGAGCGGGATGGGGAGAAATCGCTCATCTTCCATACCGCCAAAGGGGAGAAGGGTGAAGCGATCAAGGAGATCCGCGTGCCGCTGGAGGGGAGCATCGCCGGCTGGGTGGCCACGCACGGCGAATCCCAGCTGGTCGCCGATGTCTCCCAGGACGAACGGCACTTCAAAAAGACCGATCAGGCGAGCGGGTTCGAGACGAAGTCGATTCTGGCGGTGCCGTTGCAGGTCAAAGGGGAGACGCTCGGGGTCGTGGAGGCGATCAACAAGCTGACCCATGAAAGCGCCGCCTTCCGCGAACAGGACATGGATCTGTTCCGTGCGTTCTCCGACCAGGCGGCGATCACCATCAAGAACACACGACTCTATGAGTCGGTCGTCCGAGCCTACGATGGCACGCTGGCCGCCCTGTCCGCTGCCTTAGACATGCGTGATCATGAGACCGAAGGCCACTCGCAGCGGGTGACCCGTTACACGCTGGCGCTGGCCGAAGCGATCGGCATGGATCGGGACGCGAATGAGCAGACATGGGTGAATATCGAACGTGGCGCGCTGTTGCACGATATCGGGAAGATCGGAATTCCAGATCAGATCCTGCTAAAGCCCGGGAAGCTCACCGAAGCGGAGTGGGCAGTGATGAAGACGCATCCGGAGCTTGGATATCAGATCCTGCGAGGGATCGATTTCCTGGAAGGAGCGATCCCGATCGTCTACGCCCATCATGAACGCTGGGACGGGT
>JBHIAT010000308.1:0-1786 GCA_046758705.1 Bipolaricaulia bacterium | reverse complement strand
CGTGAGCCACGTGGAAGGGGTGGAAGGACTCGGCGATCACGGGGAGATCTACGTCCAGCCCCCTGACTACGCCATCCTGAGCCCGGTGGGAGCGGGCCGGGTCAACTTGAGCCTGGTCGTCCCTCTCGAGCACGCCAGGCCTCACCGGGCAAACCTCGAGACGTTCTTTCTTGGTCGGCTCACTGGGCTGATCCACCTGAGGCCCCGCCTGCTGGGGATGCGGCTCGTGTCTCCGGTGAAGGCGGTGGGGCCGCTTGCCTATCGCGTGGCCCAGCCCCGGCTGGGCGGCGTGCTCCTGGTGGGAGATGCTGCCGGATTCTACGACCCGTTCACCGGGGAGGGGATCTTCATGGCGCTGCGCTCGGCGGAGCTGGCTGCAGAGGTGGGCCACGAGGCGCTCATGGCCGGCGACTGCTCAGTTCAGGCGCTGGCACGCTTCGGCAAGATGAGGCATGAGGCGTTCGGGGACAAGGAGACCGTGAATCGTCTCCTCCAAGCCGTAATCGGTCGCCGCTGGTTGGCGAACCTCGTGGCGCACCAGCTGGCCCAACGCCCCGGTCTCATGAACCTCCTGATGGGCGTCATCGGCGACTTCGTCCCACCGAGGGAGCTACCGTCCTCTCGGGTGCTATTTGCCCTCGGTAGGGGGTAATGGAGCAAAGGCATGCAGAATGTATGGGTGAGCAAGTCGCGTGCAGCGTGTTCATCCAGAGCGGCCAACCTGTAAAGCAAACCGCAATCATGCGGCAGCTGCGAAAGAGACTGGAGATTATCCCCGCTGTTAACAGGGATGGTCTGGAATTTGAGTGCCAGCGACAGTTATCGCTCGCATTTAGGCTCTTCAAGCCAGATCCTTTGTTTCCTTCGCTATCATTCACCATTCTTTGGCGAATTAGTCCCAGTCACCGACTTTGTCGGTTCGTCTGATCAGACTGGCGAGCGATTTCTGTCTCGAACCGCTCACCTGATGGCTGCAACGGACTTCTTTGAGCAGGCACACGGAAACTGGTGGCTCTCACCTGATATGCGTTTGATTCTGCTGATGATGGCAGCCGAAGCACTGTTTACGGATGATGACAGGGGAAAGCTGGCATATCGATTGTCACAACGAATCGCTGTGTTGAACGGTGTACACTCCGGGGAACGTAAGACAATGTTCGAGCTCACGAAGAAGCTTTATGATCTCCGGAGCCGACTGATGCATGGATCAGTGTACCGAGCGAAAGGTGGGTTTCTCGAAGTGTCCGGGCCCGACGTGTCCGCGTTCACGAACTTGGTCCGGTCATCGCTCCTCTATTTCATCGCCCTGAGGCGCAAAGACTTGGGTAAGGCGGAGATTTTGAAGACATTGGATCGAGCGATCTTTGATGAGAAGGAAATGCTGTTGCTGCGCTTTAAGGCAAATGAGTTGTGGGGTTTTGGCGAATCCTCTGATGAGCATCTGTATGCAATGGGCCACATGCGTACGCAGGAGAGACACGGGATAGCTGTCGGGCTATGGCAGCATCATTTGAAGAGATCCTCAGTCAGCGTTTCCCGATGCATCTGCAAGTAAGAGGCGACGTCCGCAAGGATCGCGCTCAATGTGCCGACTCTGAGCTGCTTGTGGCGGGGAATGGTGATGTGGTGTTCAGTTGCCTTGATCGTTGAGGTCAGGCGAACATGGCTTCCTGTCTGCCTCGTAATTTCGTACCCGTACCGACGAAGAAGGATAGCCAGTTCTGCTCCCGTCAGGTCTCGGGGGAGCTTCAAACAGGAATGACCTCATCCTTCACCATGTGAAGGC
>JBHIAT010000307.1:0-1808 GCA_046758705.1 Bipolaricaulia bacterium | reverse complement strand
CGGGTAAAAAGAAAAAGGGGACGCGATCGTTGGCAGACCTGACGCGGGACCTGGAGTGGAAGTGAGGGTCGGATCGATCACATCTTGAACTATGACGAGATTAGATTGTTGATGCACCACGCGATGTCGGATGTTTATACATCCAGAGCCATCCATCAGCCAATTCTCGCGTCCTCGCCTCAGAGAGGTAACAGCCAACGAACAGGGTGGAAGGGCGGTCCGAAAGGAGTAAGAAGTTAAGATGTCTGAGATGACGGGAGCAGCGGTGATTCTGGCGGCCGCAGTAGCGGAGACCATCGCCAAGCGAATCGTAACTGGGAATAGCGCATTGACGGTCGTTACGGTTTATATTAGAATCTAAATAAGGCTTATATCACGCAACACCGCGAAAGTACTGATGATTTCGATCTTGTTATGATGGGCTACACACCTGGTGATGACTTTGCTAAAGCAAGAAAGATTATGGACCCTTATACTGCGGCTGGCATTACTTGGTGGCTTGAAAGTCTGTATAGGTCTCGCAACTCTATATGAGGATATGGTCATCCGTATCCGACAGGGTCCGCCAAGATTAGACTCATATGGGAATCAGTAGAGGACCAGGGGACAGCGTACCAATGAAAAAACGCCCATTCGATGTTGATCTGGCGGTCAATTGCATCCGTAAGGCTGTCAGCCCTTTCCCGAAGGCGGCTATGTTCGAGCTCGCCGAGGAGGGTTTCGATTCACCGTTCGAACTGCTCGTCGCTTGCATCATCTCCATCCGTACCCGTGATGAAGTCACGATGCCCTGTGCGCAGCGGCTGTTTGAACTCGCTCGCACCCCAGCCCAGGTGAGCAAGTTGACCCCGGAGCAAATCGACGCGGCGATCAGCGTAAGTACGTTCCACGAGGCTAAAGCACAGCAGATTCACAAAATCGCCCGTCGCGTCGCGGCAGAATATGACGGTATGCTCCCCTGCGAAGCCGAAGTCTTAGTCTCGTTCAGAGGTGTCGGTCCCAAGTGTGCCAATCTCGTGCTTGGTATTGCGTGTAAACAGCCCAGTATCAGCGTCGATATCCACGTTCACCGCGTCACCAACCGATGGGGATATGTGCAGGAGAAGTCACCGGAACGAACCATGTTTGCACTAGAGGAGAAGCTTCCGCATAAGTACTGGGTGGAAATCAACCGCCTGCTGGTCCCCTTCGGCAAACATATTTGCACCGGAAATCTCCCGCGATGCTCGACCTGCCCGGTGTTCGAAATGTGTCGGCAGGTGGGTGTGGAAGAACATCGCTGAAGATGGGTGCAGTCTCCGTCGTAATGGATGATAGAAAGAGGTGATACAGATGGTCGAGCTTGATGAAATGAGAACGGCTATTTTGACTGCCCTGGCCACGATGGAGGAGCCGGCCGGATGCGGCGAGATTGCCAAGAAAGCGGACCTACCCACGCCCAAAGTTGTGGGAAAGATGAGGGGACTTCTCAAGGACGGCCTCGTGAAGAGGCCGGTGAAGGGGAAGTACGTCATCAGCGACGTGGGGAGAGAAGCTCTAGGGTGAGCTTCCAGGCGACGCAATGTCAAGAGATGGAGGGGGTGCACTAACGAGCTGTCAGAGACCTCATCGACAATGACTAGAAATCGCCAAATCAGGTGTGAAATGGCCTATCTGGGTTACTTTGGCCCAGTTTGTGGCCAATCCATGACAACTCGTTAGTGCACCCAGATGGAGGTAAGCTCATGAGTGACATGGCCGTACTCGATATCAGGGGGGCCTGCTGACTGCAGACAGCCGGTGTTGGTCAACACCTGGTCGATCTGGCA
>JBHIAT010000306.1:0-1810 GCA_046758705.1 Bipolaricaulia bacterium | reverse complement strand
TCTACGATCTGGAGGCCAAAACCGGCCGACTCATTCGGACGGCTCAAGTCGGAGAACGGGCCCACGGCGTGGTCGTTCGCCCCGACGGCCTCGAGATCTGGACGGCCAATCGGTCGGGCGCGGTGACGATCCTGGACGCGGAAACCTTGGAGATCCTGGTCTCCTTGCCCATGGGCAATTATGCCAACCACATCGCGTTCAGCCGTGATGGGCGGTACGCTTACGTGAGCCGGGATCAGGACGTGGCCGTCCTGGACGTAGCAACGCGAACGAACGTTGCTACGGTTCCCGTGGGGAATGAACCCCACGAACTGTCATTGGAGGACTGGATCATGCCGTCATCGACGTTACACTATCCCGCCCTGGATGATCTGGTGCGTCAGGCTAGCAGCAGTGGTATCCAGGTGACGGTGACCTGGCTCACACCGGATCATCTCAGGACAGAATCCCACGACATCGCCCCCAACGACCTGATCGGTCGATTGGCGCTCTTCGTACAGCTCGATACCCACGCCGGGAATCTCCTGCGCTACGATGTGGCGCAGCACGCATTACTCAAGACGGGGGATGGGAGGAGCATTCACCCTCTACACTGGCAAGGGATCAGTGAGGACAGCCATCATCGCCGCGGGATCCTATGGTTCCTCGCCAACGACGAGACGGGATCGCTTATCACGGAAGCTGGTGCAGGATCGATAATGCTCATCCTTCAAGAACTGGGGCGGACCCCGGAGCGAACTTTTCATTGGGACCTGGGGCGATAGTGCCCCGAGGAACTGAGAGAGCCCAACGGATATTCATTACTGAAGGGGGTGATGGAAGTGGAAGGGGAGAGGAAAGTGAGCAAACCTCCAGGAAGCCTTGAGAAGCTTCCCGAGGAGAAGGAGAAGGCGTTGACCATCATCAAGACGATCATCGGCCATGCCCGTGGGATCGACCGGATGATCGAAGAAGATCGCTACTGCACCGACATCCTCAAACAGATCGCTGCGGTTCAGTCCTCGCTTTCCAAACTGGCCAACCTCCTCACCAAGGACCACATGAGGGTATGCGTGGCCGAAGCAATCGAGCGGGGGAACGGCGAGGAGAAGATCGAGGAGCTGGCCAAGACGCTCAAGTACCTCAGAGGATGAAGCATCTTTCGCGCGTGACATATCGGACCGAGGGATGAGACGATCACATGTGCCATCTGGTGCTGCTGATGCCGATTCTGGGCGTGGGAGTGTTCTTCATCGTCCCCGTTCCGATCGCCTTGCCGATCTATTTGGGAATCACCGCCGTCTCCTTGTTCATCTACGTGAAACTGCTGAACGCGATGCATGTAACGGTCACCACCGGGCGTGAGGCGATGGTCGGAGCGATTGCTGAGGTCGAGTCGGCCGCGGCGACCGACGGACGGAGCAGGATCCGATATCGCAATGAGCGGTGGCTTGCTGTCTCTCCCGACCGGCTGGACGTAGGCGATCAGGTGGAGATCATCGGGTTCGAAGGGGTGCGGATCATCGTGCGCCGAGTCGAAGGCGATCGCTGATTATGAATCCAAGAAAGGGGACATAACTATGAGTTACTACTTTAGCAAAGTTTTGAACCTTTCCTTTGACGAAGCGATTTCGAAGGTGACAGACGAACTCAAAAAGGAGGGGTTTGGCATCCTTACAGAGATCGATGTCAAAGAAACACTGAAGAAGAAACTCGATGTAGAATTTCGAAACTACAAAATCTTGGGCGCCTGCAATCCACCATTGGCCTATCAGGCAGTACCGTTAACTTATTCTTGGAACTTGCACTCACAGGGAAAAGGCAGTAGAGT
>JBHIAT010000305.1:0-1863 GCA_046758705.1 Bipolaricaulia bacterium | reverse complement strand
TTCCCCCTTGTAACCCTGCACCATAAACGGCGGGGCGCCTTCGGGGTGGATCAGGTCTACCTTCAACCTTGCCAGCTCGGCGATCTTTGCCTCGTAGGCATCCATCACCTGACGGAACTCATCCTCGGTTCCCCTCTCGATGCCGAGAAAGAGCGGAATCACACCGATTCCCTCGGGAAGCAAGCGGATGAATTCTTCCAGAGATCCTGGCCTCATGGTGGGTTTGATTAAACCCAACACCCCTCTCCAACTCGTATAGGCCATCGAACGACCTCCCTGAATAAATCTCTCTGAGCGCCGTTTCTGAAAATCTATTGTCCCACGCAACAAACCAGATGGACCAGGGGAAAATGCACTATTTCCTCTGCTCTTGCAACCCTCTCGACTACCTCTGAAACCACGCTTTTCAACACAACCCCCCTTTTTTTCCCGGCACTGGCCGCTCGGCCCGAAAGACAGACTTTTATCATGTATGCTATCATATGGGATAAGTTATTAAGTGAGATGAGGAGCCATCGATGAATGTTACGCGCCAAACAGCGTTAGTTTCCTGTTTCTTCCTTATTATCCTACTTAGCTCTTCCTTACCCGCGGCAGAGACAACACCGGTTGCCTTCTCGGCCCACCAGATTCGCTGGGCCAGTAATATCGAGATGATGAAGGGCCACGTGACCGCTTCGCTGGATAACCTGCGTCTGGGGAAGAAAGAGCGGGTTCGGGCACATGCTAGCCACCCACTCGAGGAACATTACGATCTTCTGTCGCGTGCCCTCAAGGCCCGCAACCCTGACTTTGAGGCCCAACTCCGAAACACCCTGGACGGGCTGGGCCGCTTGCTACACTCCCGATTCTCGACCGACGCATATGAGCAGGCAATCGGGAAGTTATCAGCTCTCCTCGACCGGGCGCTCCAGATCCTTATCCCATCTGACGTCCTCGCGGAGCCTAAATTCCAGGCCGCCCTGATTGCCCGGCTCTGCCAGACGGCTAGCGAGGAGTATAGCGAGGCCGTCCGGGATGTTCATCAGTTTAAATTAGAAGAGTACCAAGACGCATTCGCCTTTGTGCAACGGGCCCAGATACTCGCCCAAAGAATAAAGGGTCAACTCCCATCAACAGCCGTCCGGCTGCTTCAGCAACTACGAGAAGCCCTCCCCTCTATCACACCCCCTGCCACTCTAGTCCCACCAGAAGACGTGTCCAAATCCGCCAGGCGCTTAGCCTCGATCATAGAACAAGCAACAGGGGGACGTCGGTCACGCCGCGGTACTTCAAGGCTATTAATGTCTCCCCTGGTAGTCATTAGGAGCGGAACCTTCCAGGTAGATCCAGCTCAGGAGATTGCCGATATCCGCGACCTCCTTGACCGGATAAAGAAGGCCTACCGCCAGGGGGAGGTCCAACACGCGAAGGAGCTTAGCGCAGTGCTGTATCTGGAGCATTTTGAGAAGATCGAAGGGGAGTTGTTCGATAAAGCACCGGAGTTGAACGACAGGCTGGAACCAATCCTGGGTCTGCAGATCCGCCAATTAATCAAGGCCAAGGCGCCGCCAAGCGAGGTGGAGTCGCTCATCGCCAAGATCCTGCCTGCCCTAAAAGAAGTAGAGAAGGTCTTAACGGGCAAGTGAGTTATATCCAAGAGCGACTTTGGAAATAGTGATAGCAAATAGGTAACAGGACTAGAGCCACGGGGAAAAAGAGACGCCTGAACTACTTCAAATCCTGGCGCGCCCGACAGGATCGGACCCCCAACTTATAGATAGATATTAATGAGTTCATTAGTAGCTTGACACGTGACATAGTCCGTCATCCCTCGGGCCGAGCCCTTCCGATCGCGGTCAATAGGCCTTTGCCTTGTAGGCC
>JBHIAT010000304.1:0-1876 GCA_046758705.1 Bipolaricaulia bacterium | reverse complement strand
AAGCACCTCCGAGTCGCACTTGTTCATTTGACATCCATAGGTTACTATGTGGAACTTCATTGTAGGTCTATTAGTCTATTGGTCTATTAGTCATTGATAACAGACTAATGAACTGATAGACTTATAATTCCAGCCTGGGTCTAATACCCAGTTCCTGAACTTTCTTGGTTATCTCTTCGAGGGTCAATTCCACAGTTTCGTCCAAACTTACGTTATCTACCACCGGTATTTGATAGTCGCGCGCTACATCTGAAACGTAATCTTGAATGTTCCTTATAGCTTCAAAGCGGCTGAGGTATTTCTCCGGTGGGCGGTCCACATTTTCCTCGTATCGCTGAGAGAATCTGGCCCTGTGAGCTTCATAATCCTTGGCTATGATTATAATGATAATCTCATGCACTCTCTTTTGATGTTCTGCTACAAACTTGGGGACAACGTGCACACCTTCGATTAATGTACTGACCTTCTCTTCCGCTGCACGATTGATCACCGCATCAACGCCCACTGCCACTCTTGACACCTGTTCGGCAAATCCGATCAATATAGGATCGCTGTCCTCTGGCAGCGGTGCAGTGAGCGTCTCTGCCACACTGTAACTGGAAGCATGAATCGCGGGCAGCAGACCCGGCGAGATCATACCGCGCATCACTGATCTGATAATGTCCGTGCAAATAATGCGTGTGATGCCAAGTCTGTGTGCCACTTCAGCAGCCACAGTAGATTTGCCCACACCAGTCGCGCCACCGATCATGATTATCAGTGGCTTTTTCGGCCTCTTAAGCTCACGCCACAGGAGATACCTCTCGGCATGTTCCTGAGTAGATTCCTCTTTCAGTATATTGTATGTCATCCTGCGCAGGTTCTCTCTGGAGATGAAACGCGTCTGGTTGCTTTTCAAATTCACCTCGATAGAACGTGCCGTTTCATAGGCAACATTGGGCGGCAGACCGGAAGCCATCAATGATTGGGACATAATACCCTTTGAATACGGCAATCTTCCACCCTCGCCTCCCACCATTACATCGTAGTCCAGATCTCTCCTAAGCGGATACTGCTTGGCATATTCTTCGCCGTAATCCCTATTAACTATCCTATGAACAATTCCACGTAACCGAGCTTTAGTTATCGATGTAGCATTGATCTTCTCAAGTTCGGCTGCAACTTTTTCCGCGATCTCTTCAGCCATGCGCGAGGCAAACCCTGAACTGATAAGAGATTCGGTCAACAGCCTCTTAGAGTACAACGATCTCACGACTCTCCCACGGATCATCGTACCGTTTTTTCGCCTCATCATTCTTTCGCCCTCACAACAAAGACGCAAGCTAAAGCTTGCTACTCCTGTGTTAAATGCAGATCGCCTCAATCGGAAGCTGGTTCCAGCTTCTGCAATATAGCCTTTTTGGCCTCCTTCAGAGCATCAACGTGCTCGTAGGGAAGCCTGATGTTGCCCATAGCCATTCTGCCCTTCCCCTGACCGTGGCAATCGGAACCGCCTGTTATCAAAAGGTTGTGCTCCTCGGCCAGGCCGCAGTAGTAATCTGAAAGCTGGACGGTGTGGTATGGATGAAAGGCCTCCAAACCCATTAAGCCAAAAGATACCAGCTCTGACACAATATTCTCTTGGAGTGTCCCCGGGTGAGCCAGAACAGGAATACCACCTACGCTCAAGATCATCGTTATTGCCTCGGCTGGCGAGAGCTTTTGCTTGGGCATATACGCGGGGCCACTGTCACCCAGAAACCTATAGAAAGCTTCCGATACGGTGGCTACATGTCCCTTCTCCACAAGCGCAGCCGCTACGTGCGGTCTGCCTATAGAAGTTGAATCAGCCCGCTTAAGAACATCACGATACTCGATATCCATCCCCAGCTGGTTC
>JBHIAT010000303.1:0-1882 GCA_046758705.1 Bipolaricaulia bacterium | reverse complement strand
CCCGCCTCCGCTATGCGTACATGGCGGCCAATCTGGGCCAGGTCGAAACCATCGTTGGCCCTCCGGCGACCACCAGCCACGTCGAGTTGAGTGATGAGGAACGGGCGGCGGCAGGCGTTCCAGAAGGATTGATCCGCTACGCCGTCGGCATCGAGGATGTGGATGACCTCAAGGCCGATCTGGCACAAGCGCTGGCTAGCCTCTAAACGCAATACCGTTCGGATAAGAAAGCGAGCGCCGGCCGAGTAGGCCCGAAGGGCCATATCGAGGCCCAGCGAGCGGCTTTTCAGAGGCTTGATTGCGTTGGAGTCAGCGCCTTGGTCTCGATACAGGCAACAAAGAGCGTTGCCCTACTCGACCGGCGGCGCTTAACCGAACAGTATTGCCTCTAAACCTGGGGAGAAGATATGGTAACAAAACCAAAGACAACCCTAATCAGAGGGGGGACAGTTGTCTTGGGGCAGACCGTCGCTCAACAAGATGTTCTCAAAGTGCAGGTTACTTGCGAGTTCTTAAATCACCCCCGGAATACTAATTCCAATGTATGAACAACGCTATTGCGGAAGGAGGATATATTCGTGGTAAAAAGGAAACCTTTTGAGCGTGGAGTCTTTGAAGACATGGAAGTTGCGAAAAGATATGACAAACGAAACTGCAAAACTGGAAGGTGAAGGATTACCTCTTTTGGCTGAGCATTCTTTCTGACCAGTAAAGGTTGGGGAAGGTAACGATGACAAACATGGCTTCAGACAATTGGTTCACCAGGCGGGTGATGAAACTGAAGGTTGCAACTTTTAACACCAACTCTATCCGAGCCCGGCTGGAACTGGTGCTAGATTGGCTGGACCGGGAGGCTCCGGACATCCTCTGCCTGCAGGAGACTAAGGTGCAGGACAAGGACTTCCCGGCGGAGCCGTTCCGGGAGGCGGGCTACCACGTCGTCTTCCGGGGGCAGAAGGCTTACGCCGGCGTGGCCATCATCAGCCGGGAGGAGCCCCAGGAGGTGGCCTTTGGCCTTAATGGTGACGAGGCGCGCCTGATCCGGGTGGTGATCGGGGGCATCTCAGTGGTCAACACCTACGTCCCCCAGGGGCGCTCGCCGGACTCGGAGCACTTCCAGTACAAGCTGGAGTGGCTGGCCCGGCTGCGGGTGCTTTTCGAGCGACACTACTCGCCGCAGGAGCCGCTTCTGTGGATGGGCGATTTCAACGTCGCCACCGAGCCGATTGACGTGCACGATCCCCAGAGGCTGAAGAACCACGTGGACTTCCATCCCGAGGCTCGCGCGGCCCTGGAGCGGGTGCGGGAGTGGGGCTTCGTGGACGTCTTCCGGCGGCATCACCCTGACGAGCCGGGTCAGTACACCTATTGGGACTATCGGGCGCGGAATCCCGTGGAGCGCGGGATCGGCTGGCGGGTGGATCACATCTGGGCCACCGAGCCACTGGCCCGCAAATCCACCAGGGCCTGGATTGACGTGGAGGCTAGGCTGGCGGAGCGCCCCTCAGATCACACCTTCCTGGTGGCTGAGTTCGCGCTCTGACCGCCAGCTGAGCAGAGCGGGTTCCCACAAGACCCTAAAGGTTTTGGAAACCTTTAGGGTCTCACAGCGAGCCAAACTGACAAGAAAGTGAGGTAGGACAAATGCCAATCTACGAGTACCGATTAAGGACTTAGTTTCCGATATCGAGTTGAAAGGAGAGTTTGCGATAATCGTGAAAAACTACCGTCAGGTTACGCCGGAGCCCGCCACGGAAGCGCCGGGCGTCACCGTGCACTGGATGATCACCGAGAAGGACGGCGCGCCGAATTTCGCCCTGCGCGTCTTCAAGGTGGAGCCGGTGGCCGCTTCCCCGTTCCACACCCACGCCTGGGAGCACGA
>JBHIAT010000302.1:0-1885 GCA_046758705.1 Bipolaricaulia bacterium | reverse complement strand
GCACCGAGATAGACGGTGTCAACCTCGCCTTCTTCTTGCGCGTAACGGTATTTGGAATCGCCAACAGCAAGGGGAGAGTGGGTTGTAAGCGCAATGGCCCGCCCGAGATAGCTCTGGCTGATGGCACGTTGAAGCCCACCAACATTACCGGCGCCGGTGCGTTGTAAAGTCTCGACACACCGGCGAACGTAATCCGGTTCGAGAATGGTATGTCCATCAACACGCACGATGATGTCGCCGGGGGCATGGCGGATCGCGATATTCAGTCCTGAGGGAGCATAGTACTTAGGGTTTTCCAGCAACCGAATAAAGGGGTAGGTTTCTGCAAAGCGGGAGACGACGCTGCGCGACCGATCCTCAGACATCCCATCGACGACCAGGACTTCGATGTGGCCGGCGTAGTCCTGAGCCACGATGGCTGCCAGGCACGCCCCGATGTACTTCTCCTCATTTCGCATCGGAACCACGATGGAAACCCGTGGCAGGTTTTCAGCCGAATCTTGTCTCCGGCTATGAGGCTCACTCATTCGTCGATCCATGACTCGGTTCTTCGGCAAGGACCGGGTCCACGCGGCTGGTAACTGGACGCTCGTGCTTTACCAGGTTCAAAATCCTCCAATCTGGAGCACGTTGTGCCCAACGCTGGCCCCCCGCTCCTAAGTGCGCCGCCAGGGTCGAGTCCTGCAAGATGCGGATCACGGCATCGCCCACGGCAGCCACATCCAGCGGGTCCACCAGCAGCCCGCTGATGCCGTCCTGAACGGCTTCTGCGACACCTCCACCGCGTCCAGCAACGACAGGTTTGCCGCAGGCGCCGGCCTCGAGATACACGATGCCGAAGCCTTCTACCTCGCCGGCTTCGGGAATCGATCGGCTGACCATGACAAACACGTCGCATGCTGCATAGCATGTCGGCAACACATCATCGTTCACCCAACCGACAAAATGCACGTGATCCGCTACACCCTGCTCTTGTGCAAGAGTTTTCAGGCGGCCCCGGTCCGGACCATCGCCCACGACCACGTACGCCACGTCAGGCACTGCCTCGAGAATATTCGGCAGGGCGTGGATCACCGTATCGATACCCTTGCGCGGCACCAGCCGGCTCACTGTTAGGACAACCTTCTTGCCCTGCAACTCGTATCGTGCAATTACCTGGGCACCGTCGATATCCGGGTGAAATCGGTGGGTGTCCACCGCGGGATAGATCACTTGAACCCGGTCGGGGGAAACACCGATCCGAATGGCCGCCTGCCGCGTACTCTCGCTGATAGAGATGATAAGGGCAGCTTCTTGAAGTACAGCGCGCAGTATGCGACGCAAAACCGGATATTGTTGGGGCTTGAGAATCTCCCGACCGTAAATCCAGACCAGATAAGGCACACCCAAGGCGCGTTTGAACATCCAGGCGATGAGGCCAAACGGCAGTGCTTGCCCGCACTCGATGAGGTCAAACTGCTTCTCACGGTAAAGCGCCAGTGCATAGAACAAAGGCAGACCAAGCTGAAAAACTCGCCCTAACCCTGGCACCTGGGCCAGCCAGTCGGGCCACCGGCGCACCTCAAACGCCTGCGCCTGGTCGAAGGCTCGATCCCCGGGCACAGCCGGCGCAAGCACTGTGATTTCACTCGGTTCTGCTGCCAGACAGCGGGCATAGAGGTAATTCTGCATGCCACCTAAGGCTGGCGGAAAACCGAAGGTGAGCAGTAACCGACGAGTCACAGGAAGCCAGTCGACTCTCAATCTGATTGCCGAGCCAATTGGAGAAGCAATCGGAAAAATAGTACTAGAAGAACAACGTAGACAACCGCCAACCCAACGTAAAAGGCTTTGTGCCCCCAAATACCGGGCTTGTTCCGGATCAGGCGATCGAGCAGTGACCCTG
>JBHIAT010000301.1:0-1942 GCA_046758705.1 Bipolaricaulia bacterium | reverse complement strand
CGATCGGGATCGGAGTCGGTGACCGGGTGCTGATGCTTGAGAATGCGATCTACTCTGTTATTTCGCCGGAAGGCTGCGCCTCGATCCTGTGGCGGGATCCACAGAAAGCTCCCCAGGCAGCCGAAGCACTCAAGCTGACCCCCTCCCATCTGCTTCAGCTCGGGGTGATTGATGAGGTGGTGAGCGAGCCCAAGGGCGGTGCTCACACCGCCCCTGAACAGACCGCCGCACGGCTTAAGGAGGCACTCGCCCGCCACCTCGGCGAGCTGCAGCGGATCGATCTTGACACGCTTCTCCAGATGCGCCACGAAAAGTTCCAGGCGATAGGAATCTACGAGACCTTGGAGGAGATTGTAGAAGTCAAAGCGAAGGCAAACCGATCGAACCGAGGGAACAATAGAGGAGGGGATGGATGAGATGATGCAACGGGTCAAACGGGAGAATGCCTGGAAGCGATCCTGGATCTTCTCCGATCTCGATCAGGAGGCCTTGGCAGAGCTCGACTCTATGGTTCGGACCATCGATTACGAGAAGGGCGAGGTGATCTTCCACGAGGGGGAACTGTCATTCGGTATCTACTTCATCTGCCATGGCAAGGTGAAGTTGGCCAAGCATTCAGTTCGCGGCAAACGCCAGGTGCTGAAGCTGCTCGGTGCCGGCGAACTGCTCGGTGAGAAGACGCTCTTCGATCGGGAAACCTACACTGCTTATGCCAAGACACTGGAACCATCGCGGGTGGCGTTCATCGAGCGCAAAGAGTTCCTCGCGTTCCTCAACCGACACCCCGAGGTGTCATTGAAGATCATCGAAAAACTCTCCCGAGAACTGAAAGCGTTCCAGAGCAAACTGGTCGAAACCTCTTACGAAAGCGCCACCGAGCGGCTGGCGCGATTATTGCTCCTCATCAGCAAGACGTACGGGACCGAGGATGAGAGCGGTCTGTACATCGGGGTTGAGCTCTCCCGGGCGGAACTCGCCGAGATGGCCGGCCTGTCGACCGAGACAGCCATCCGTACGTTAGGAAAGCTGAAGAACCGGAACTTCGTCGAGCTTGACGGCCACAAGATCTGCATCCTCGACAAGGCCGGGCTGGGAAAACTCGCCGAGCCGTTCATGATCACGTTGAAGGAAAATCTGTTGTAACAAGCGCTCGATGTCGATGACCCTGATCTATCCCGCCATCGTCGCCCTCGTCAGCTTGGTCTTCGGTCTGGTGGTCTACGGGCAGTACCGGACACGACACAGGCCGTATCAGCTCATCTGGGCGATTTCCCTGTGGATGTCGTTCATCGCCTCGATCGCCTACATCCTCGCGATGGCGTTTGATCACGTCCTCTCCTTCCAGCTCTACTACCTGTTCGGCGCGCTGTTGATGGCCGCCTACCTTGGGCTTGGCAGCATCTACTTGGTGGCATCCAAACGGGTCGCCATCGTCTGTCTTGGGGGGATTATCGCGTTGAGCGTCATCGGAACGGTCCTGCTGTTTCAGGCACCGATCGACCGGGCCGAACTGGCGGCTCTGGAGGGCGGGCCAGGGAGAGATGTGATCGGATCAGGCGCGTGGCTGCCAGTGGTCATCGTGATGAACAGCTTTGGCCTGATCGCTGTAGCGGGGATCGCGCTCTACTCCGCCTGGCAGCTGTTTCACAAGCAGGCCGCGGCCAACTATGTGTGGGGAAATGTCCTGATCGCGATCGGGGTGATCGTCCTCGGTGCTGCCGGAAGTGCCGCGCGTCTGGGACGCGAGAGCGGGTTCTGGTGGGCGATGACACTGGGATGGGTGGTGGCATTTGCCGGCTTTCTGGTGATCTCCACAACGGTACCGGCCCGGCAGACGAGCACCAACGCAAACGTGAGCCACACTGAGGAGACCTAAACCTAAACACCTTCTGTCAACGACCCGCCCCCTGAAGGAGGTGGGCTTGCGATGGTGGTAGCAACG
>JBHIAT010000300.1:0-1956 GCA_046758705.1 Bipolaricaulia bacterium | reverse complement strand
CTGGACGATGTCCCCCAGCCGTGGCAACCCGTAGGCGAGGTGTTCTTTGAGCTGTTCGTGTTCCGCTTTGAGGGTTTGGCGGATGAACTCGTTAAGGATCTGCTCTGCTAACTCGACGTTCTCATCTGCAAAGGGAGCGATGATTATGATGAAATCGCGGGATACGCGCAACAACTCCAAGACGAGGGCTTTACGGCTTTCTCGAGGAACGTGCTCCAAAGTGTCGAGGCAGGTCACCAGATCAAAGCTTCCGTCGCCGAAAGGTGCGTCCCTTCCATCTCCCTGGACAGAATTGGGCCTATCACAGCGCAGGATGTCGAGTACAATGGTGTCATCACTGGGCAGAAAATCCCCGATCAGCCCCGGAGACCCCCCAACATCGAGAACCTTCAACCTCTCTCGGCCTGTAAGGTCCTTTATCGTGGTCGCGATATCCTCAACGACTTTATATCGCTGATATTGATCGAAAGGCAGCTCTGTGAGTACCAACTCGCGTTCTATCTCCATTCACTGGACCCTATGTCTCCACTGGCAGGGGATGTAGATCATACCATAGCGCTCTTTCACCGCGCCCCGCTGGACGATGAAGGTGTGCATGCGATGCTGGTGGTCGTAAGCGTGAAGGCCATCCTGATCATAGACCACCGCCGAGAGTTCGTAGGTACCTTCCAACAGGGGCAACATGTCCACGATGTAGTCAATCTCCCCTGCCCCCTCCACCGATTCCACCGTGTAGTCGGAGAACCTGGTGTTAGGGCCGTTGACTTGAACACCATCACTGCCGTAGATGGCTATGCCGAAGACGGGTTGCTTGACTTCGGTGTGAGCCTGATACCTCAACCTGACCACCATCCTCTCCCCCGTCTTGAAAGCACGGCGCTCCCTCCCCTGAGCGTCGAGGAACCTCACATCGGTGATCTCTACCTCCCCACTCCCCCAGCGATTCTCATTGTCCTCTATCCGCCGCTCCCGACTTAACCGCACTTCTGTAATAGCCGTTACGTTATTCAGGTAACAATCAATGACTCTATCGGTCGTCCCTCTCTCTTGGATCACTCCGTTCTCCAGCCAAATGGCCGAAGTGCACAGGTTCCGCACCGCCTCCAGGTCGTGAGAGACGAAGATGATGGTCACCCCCTGGCTCTTGAGCTCACCGATCTTGGCCAGGCATTTATTTTGAAATGCCTGATCGCCCACCGCCAGGATCTCATCAATGAGCAAGACGTCGGGATCAACGTGGATGGCCACGGCGAAGCCCAAACGCATCTGCATACCAGAAGAGTAGTGCTTAATGGGCACGTCAATGAACTTCTCCAACTCCGAAAACTTGACGATGCTGTCGAACTTGGCCTTCATCTCCTTCCTGCTGAAACCAAGGAGGGAGCCGTTGAGATAGACGTTCTCACGGCCCGTGAGGTCAGGATGGAAGCCAGCTCCCAGCTCGATCAAAGCCGACACCCGGCCCTGGACGACGACTTGGCCAGAAGTTGGCTCCAGGATACGAGTGATGAGTTTGAGGACCGTGCTCTTTCCCGAGCCGTTAGGGCCAATGATCCCCAGGGTCTGGCCGCGCTCCACGGCGAAACTGACATCTTTCAAGGCCCACAGTTCCTCCCGCGAGTTGTCCCGACCCTTCAACAGGCTCAGGACGCCGCCCCGAAGGAAAGCCAGTGCCGCCTCTTGAAAGGAACGCGTTCGTTCGTGGCGAAGGGTGAATTTCTTGGAAACATTATCGAATCGGACGACTGCAGTCACCAATATCTAATCCCAAATATCAAATATCTTCCTCGCGGCGATCAGGAGAATAGCTTACCACAATTATCTCCATCGCGCAACTATGCTACACGCCGACTTGCTCCAACGCCTGGTCCAAATCGGCGATGATGTCCTCGACGGCTTCGATGCCTACCGAGAGGCGCACCAACCCCTCGCCGATGCCGATGGCGGCGCGCTCCT
>JBHIAT010000299.1:0-1967 GCA_046758705.1 Bipolaricaulia bacterium | reverse complement strand
CATGGGGGTCGTTGAGCCAGTCAAGTGTTGAATTCATTCTCGGTGAGTATATAGATTTGAACCTAAAAAGGGAGGGATTAAGCATGTTTAAAAGAGTACCGATGTCGTTTGAGCGGGCTCGGGTTACCCGCCGAGGGTTCCTGGTGTTGGGCGTGGCCGGTATCGTGGCTGTCCTAAATGGTGTTACTGGATTGGCAGGAGGGAGAAGCAAGCTCAGGCGCCCGTCGCAACGGGGCAGCACCCTAGAAAGACAACTGAGGAAATTGGCAAAACGTCCTCCAAAACGGTCGGACGCAAGTGGGGTCGTCGAACGCCCTCCGCGCTACGTACGAGACTCCAAACGCCGGCAGGAATGGAAGAAATTTTTGAAACATTTCTCGCCGGTCCCGGACGAGAAGTGGATTCCTCCGTAGGGACTGAGATACTACTACCCCAGCCGAAGACTGCCGAGAACGAACAGAGCCAAGGAACGGTCGGACGCAAGTTGTTTGATCGACCCTCGGTGTATGACACGCGAACTCAAACGCTAGCAGGAATGGGAGGATAGAGGATGGGGATTTTGAACACCCATCTGGCGCTGATCCTTCCCTACAGCAGATGGCCATTGGTACCCACCATCGTTCCCATCCTTGTGTTATATTTTACTGTTCCAGCGTCGTGTGGTCGAGGGGCTGACGGTGAGGTCGATTGACTGATGTGGAGTAAATGAATAAATAGGAGGGCAACGATGACAGAGAAAAGACTGGGCGTGGGGCTGGTGGGCAGCGGTTTCGTGGCACAATTCCACATACAGAGCTGGCAAGGTGTCCGAGATGCCGATATCACCGCCATAAGCAGCCCCACTCGAGAACATGCCGAAGCCGCCGGAAAACTGAGCCACGACCTCGGTGTCGGCACTCCCAAGATCTACACCGAAATCGCTCAGATGGTCAGGGATCCGAATGTGGATGCAATTTGGATCACAGCACCGAACTATGCGAGAGTGCCCGTGGTCGAAGCGATCGTCAACGAGATAAATTCCGGCAGGGCTGAGCTGATCGGCGTCACCTGTGAAAAGCCTTTAGCCCGAAATGTCGCTGAGGCCCAGCAAATGCTCGATTTGATCGACCAGACCGGCATCCTTCACGGCTACCTGGAAAACCAAGTCTTTACCCGATCACTAAGCCGGGGCAAGGAGCTCGTTTGGAAACGAGGCGTTCCGATCGCCGGGCGTCCGTATCTGGCCAGAGCGGCAGAGGAGCACAGTGGTCCCCATATGCCGTGGTTTTGGCAGGGTTCGAAGCAAGGCGGGGGCGTTTTAACGATATGATGTGTCACAGCGTCGAGGCAGCTCGATTTATGCTCACCCCTCCCAATAGTCCCAGAGGGTCGCTAAAACCCAAGCGCGTTTCGGCACAGATCGCATCGTTGAAATGGACACGGCCGGAGTATTCGGAGCAACTCAGGGAGATGACGGGCGGTGAGGTCGACTACTCCCAATCTCCAGCCGAAGACTTCGCCAGGGCGACTATCACCTTTGAAACAGAAGAGAAGACGACCGTTATCGCCGAGATCACAACCTCTTGGGCCTATGTCGGACCGGGATTGCGACTGAGCTTTGAACTGCTCGGTCCGGAGTATTCACTGGTCATCAATAGCCTCGATACCAACTCAAAAGTATTCTTCAGCCGCCGGGTGTCCGGACCGGCGGGTGAGGATCTGGTGGAGAAGCAAAATGCGGATGGTCTCGAAGTCACGAGGCTATTGATGGCCTGCTATATGTCGGCCGAACGAGGTCAACAGCTCGACTTTCCACCTGAAGGCCTGGAAACGTTCGTTCCTCAAGTGGCTCAAGGCACATGGAAGGCAACCTGAGTATATAGCCAAAGAGTCTTATCCTTAAATGAGGATCACCGTCTCCGATGGTGCTCTATTAACCCGCTTTCGCGAAGATCAGAGATACCGAGTTTTATGGGAAAAATGAAGAA
>JBHIAT010000298.1:0-1977 GCA_046758705.1 Bipolaricaulia bacterium | reverse complement strand
ATGCGGCGAATCCCCAGATTGCTGGCCTGGCGCTCCCGCATGGCGAGGGCGTAGGCGTTCTCAAAGCCTAAGGCGCCGACCTGCACGATGCCGTGCTCCCGGGCGAGGTACCGAGCTACTGCACGCAACACCTCGTTACGGTCGTCGGGTAATCGATCGCGCTTCATGATCGTTGCCCAGATGGTTCCCGAGTAGTCCACGTACACGTCAAGCTCTCCAGAGCGCAGTGCATCGAACGCCACGGTCGAGCCCAGCGACTGCACAACGGTCGTGTCGAGCGCGGTCGCCTTATGGATAGTTCGCGCCAGGATCTCGCTGAGGATGTATTGCTCGGTAAATGTCTTTGCCCCGATGGTGATCCGGTCCCGACTGTGCGACCATAGGTTACGCGCGATCGACGCACCGGCAAACAGGCAAAGCAGTGCAAAGACACCCAGGACCGCTGCAGCGAGAGCGCGATTGCGCCTCCTTACTGCCACCTCGAGGGCGCGAACCAGACCGTCGAGGAGCAAGGCTAGGATCGACGCTGCCACGCAGCCGACCATGACCGCGGTAAAATTCCGAGTTTGGAGTCCGGTGAAGATGTAGTTGCCCAGGCTCGTAGCTCCCACCGGTGTCGCCAGCGTGGCCATGCCGACGGTCCACACCGTGGACGTGCGGATCCCAGCGACAATCACTGGCATGGCGACCGGCAACTCGACGCGGCGCAGCTGTTGTATGGGGGTCATGCCAACGCCGCGCGCCGCCTCGATGAGCGCGGGATCCACAGACTCGAGCCCGGCAACGGTGTTGCGCAGAATAGGCAGTACGCTGTAGAGCGTGAGACCGATGATGGCGGGAAGATAGCCGATGCTCTGGAAATTGAGGGCAGCCAGCACCGGCACCATGATCGCCAGTAACGCCAGGCTCGGGATGGTCTGAATGATGCTCGCGCCGCCCATGACCGGCTGCTCGATCCAGCGCAGCCTGGTGACGAACACACCGAGGGGTACGCTGACCGCAGTTCCGAGTAGCAGCGCCACCAGCGTGAGCTGGAGATGGGCCGTGAGGTACCCCGGTAACAACGCCAGCTGCTCGCTCACCGGGGACCCTCCGCCATCAGTTCGTCGACAAGATGCGCTTGCCGCTTCGGAGTATTCATCAGCTGCTTCACGTAGTCGTCGGCGGGCTCGACCATGAGCTCATGGGGTGTCCCGATCTGGACTATGTGTCCGTCGCGCATGACGGCAATCCGGTCTCCCAGGATCAGCGCCTCCACCATGTCATGCGTCACGAAAATTGCAGTGAGGCGGTGCTCCCGGCGGATTCTCGAGAAGGATTGCTGCAGGCGGTCGCGCGTCAACGGATCGAGGGCGCCAAACGGCTCGTCGAGAAGCATCACTCTGGGCGCCGCGGCCAGGGCCCGCGCGACACCCACTCGCTGTTGCTGCCCGCCGGAGAGCTCCGACGGGCGGCGTCCCCGCATCGCCGACGGGTCCAGTTCCACCATCTTGAGGAGTTCGTCGACCCGTTTCTGTATCGTGTCTACCTCCCAGCCCAGGAGTAACGGGGTGATGGCGATGTTCTCAGCGACGGTCATATGAGGGAAGAGCCCGACTTTCTGGAAAACGTATCCGACGCGCCGACGCAGGATGTGCGCGGGCACCTCACCGATATCCTGTTCGTCGAGTCGAATCACCCCGGAAGTGGCGTCGATCAACCGGTTGATCATCTTGAGCGTAGTCGTTTTCCCCGACCCGGACTCGCCCAGGAGCACCAGCAGCTCTCCCTCCGCAACGGACAGAGAAACGGCATCGACCGCGACCGTCTCGCCGTAACGCTTGGTGACGTTCTGCAGTTCAATCATGTAGAAAAGGGTAAAGTTGAATAATCCGAAGAATACTCGGTTATGCGAGAAATTATATATGCTTAATTCCCCAACCTTCTACCCTAACCGGGGAACCTTCGTCAACCGTTTCGGAAACTTACCTGATCGTG
>JBHIAT010000297.1:0-1980 GCA_046758705.1 Bipolaricaulia bacterium | reverse complement strand
CGGGGAACAGCCAATCGATGAGTTGGTCTTGGGTGAACACACGACCGCGCTCGGTGAGCAGGATTTTGAGGAGTGTTTGGGTCTTGCGTCGGGACCAGGCCTGGGGAGGAATAGGTTCATCATCGCCATCACGCCAGGCCTCAAAGTGGCCAAAGAGCTTCATTTTGAGTCCAGGATCATTGTCATTCGCCTGCGTCTGTCCCATCAGCGAGCCTCCCCATGAGACGGGATTCACCGACTGACTTCCTTACTTCTTTTTATACACCTTGTGAACACCCCGGTACAAGTATTTGTATTTGTGAATCGGTTAACCACAACCAGAAATTCAAATGAGATAGGTGTTGTCCCGAGTTGCGAGACAGGGATGGGAGTTATCCGGGAGAAAAATGGGGGATTTCCCTGCTATAAATTCGGATAGAACGGGTCTCCAAGAAGGATGAAAAAGAGAAAGGAGGTCAAATCGATGAAGGCGCGACTGTTGAAGGCATTCCTGACCCTGATCCCCGTGGTCGCCGTGTTGTTCGCAGAGGGAGCTCCGATGCAGCTCATATAAGCGGAGGATAATGGGGGTTAAACACGTTGGTGACGACTCCCCATGCGCAAACGCAGGGGCTTCTCGGTTCATCGCCCCGACCATCGTCGGGACTCCCCGGGGGAGGGGAGTCACGGGCGATGCCCTTGGGCTTTCTGTATCCCCATACATAAATGCAGGGAGCTTAGAAAGCCAACGTCATGCTAAGCTCCTGGCTGGTCGTCTGTCTCCTTTGATCTTTAGCGTAATGGACCAATTTACGCAATCGCTTCCTTAAAATCCAGTCTCTGACGGATTTAATCCTGTTCCTTTTAACAAACCAAAAACCTTGATTTGACAAACAGAGATGCAAGTGGTACAATTTGGAAAAATTACACAATCGTTTGCGTTAAGAGGGTGCAGTGGAGATCACGATCAAGGACATCGCCAATCGAGTCGGGGTAGCACCTTCTACTGTATCCCGGGCGCTCAACAACAAGGGAGGGGTCAGCGAGAAGACCCGAGGGGTCATCCTGGACATCGCCAAGGAGTTGGGTTATGTTCCCAACGTAGCCGCTCGAGGATTGGCGATGAAGAGGACGGAGAACCTCGGGTTCCTCATCAACCGCCGGCAGTCCCTAGACCCTGGCACCTTCTACGGCGAGATCATGGAGGGGATCGAGGCAGTGGCCAGGGATCGAGGCTATCATCTCATCTTTTCCACCAATGGCTCTGAGACGCTCCCCACCGTGATCCAGGAAAAGCGGGTGGACGGCCTGATCCTGGCGGGTTGCGATATCAAGAAAAATCTGATCTTATCGCTGAAACGGAAGGGAATTCCCCTCGTTTTAGTCGACAACCACCTCGACAAGGTGGACAGCGTTGCCACCGACAACGTGAACGGAGCTTACGAAGCGGTCGAACGGTTGATCAGCCTGGGGCACCAACGGATCGGGTTCATCGCCGAGCGGTTCAACGATCTGAGCTTCTCAGAGCGGTTTGAGGGATACAAGCTGGCCCTTGAAGATCATGACCTCAGATATGATGAGGATCTGGTGGCCGAGGGCGTGATGGGCCCGGACTGTGGATATGTGGCGATGCGACGGCTGCTGGAGAAGGGGGTTCCAACGGCCGTCTTCGCCGCCAACGATGAAGCAGCCGCCGGAGCAATCCGAGCGATCAAGGGGGCCGGCTTCAGGGTTCCCGATGAGATGGCCGTTGTCAGCTTCGATGATGGTCTGATCGCCCTCCATACCGAACCGCTCCTGACCACGATGCGGGTGTTTCGGAAGCGGATGGGGATGGTGGCGGCCGGGAGACTGATTGAGCTCATCGCGGATCCGGACCAACCGTCGGCCCAAATCAAGCTGTCCACCCAACTGATCGTTCGGGGATCCTGCGGAAGCCCAGAAGAAGAAAGAGTCCTCTCAGAAAGTAGATAATGGAGGAAATTCAATCTGCAAGGGAAG
>JBHIAT010000296.1:0-1985 GCA_046758705.1 Bipolaricaulia bacterium | reverse complement strand
GATGATGCAGGTGTCTCTGTCGTTGGGGTTGGAAAGTAAGTGCCGGTCACCTGATCGCCCACATTATACCATGAGGGTCGGGGTTCCGCCCTAACGGCTGTCGGTTGGGAAGAATCCGCACTCCTCCAACCGCACCCAGCCGGCCAGTCCCCACACATGCACCGTGGTGTGCGAACATCCCATCCGACGCCGTAGATTCGCCCTGGCCCTACCATATCTAATACAAAACGGAGGCCGAATCTTGCGCCTTCTCAGGCGATCCGACCTCAATAAATGCTCACTATGCCGAGTTTTCAACCGACATCACCCGTCATTTTCTCTAAGATCCCCGATCTTTTTTCTTTTCTACCAGAATCAACAGTTCCTCGGTTTTGATCCTTCGATCCGGAGGAATTCTTCGTTGGTGTACCGCGTGGGCCAACTTGTGGGCCGGCGATTTCTTGGTAACCTTCCGAAAGGTGATTTGGTCTCTGCGGAGGGCGACTCCCGCCTCTCGCGCGTATTGCAGGAGCCGCTCCTTGATCTGCGCTTGTTGCCTCTCCCCGCAAAACTCGGTGTCAATCGCTATCTGGCTAAGCTCAGCCAGGTCATCACATAGAAGTAGCCACAACGATGCAGAGAACAAGTCAATGTAGATGATTGTCCCGGTTCTTCCCCTCTCTCGTAAGAGGACCAGGCACTCCCGCTTAACCTTGGCGCTGATCAGAATCGCTTTCTTGATGTCGTTGGAGGTGGTGTCGGCGGTCAAGCTCGTCCTGCGCAAACGCCGCATCCGAGGTGATCAGTTCGCATTCATCTTGAACCGCGTGATGCAGCAGGCGGAGGCCGGCTACGAAGATTGGCCGATGGTGGCGTAGCGGATGACTGTCAGCCTCTCCGATGCTCCCCGACCGCGACCTCAGATCAGTGGTGCTGGCCGACCGGCTGCGAGACTACTTAGCGTGGCGCTACCCTCGCCCCTCGACAGGCCCCTCGACGCGCTCGGGAGGGACCTCGGGACGAAGCCTGCCGGCCAAAGCCGTGGATAAAGCTGTGGTTCCGTTGTCCGGACTCCCCTCGCGTGCTATAATACGGTCAAGCTTTAGCTGAGAATCGAGGTGTCGATATGCCAACACTAGAGATAGAAATCCCAAAGCAGACCCTGGACCATCTTGACATGGCTCCAGAGGAATTCGCGTTCACGATGAGGGCCATGACAGCCTTAAAGATGTACGAACTGGGCCAGATACCCTCCCAAGAGGCGGCTGACCTGGCCGGCGTATCCCGCATTGAGTTCCTTCAGCTCTTGCGCCGTCACCAGGTTCCCCCCTTTGAATGGTTAGATGAAACTGGAGCACCCACACGGCCAGTAGGTGAATTCTCCGATGCCGAAGTGCTGCGGCTATCCAACCTGCAGATGCCAGCCTGGCAGAGCCAGCGGTTGCACGAGCTCCTAGACAAACAGCGGGAAAGTGAACTAACTGCTGACGAGCAGTCTGAGTTGGAACACCTGCTGCAACTGAATGATAGTGCGCTGCTTTTAAAGTCCGAGGCTGTGGTTGAAGCTGTACGGCGTGGGCTACGTGAACCCGGCACCAGCCAGTGACCGATATACCCCCACCAATACGAACGCGCGTTGCTGAGCAGGCCCGCCATCGCTGTGGATATTGCCTGGCTCATCAACAGTACGTCTACGAGAAACTGCAAATCGAGCACATCGAACCGCGTGTCCTTGGGGGTAGCGATGACGAGGATAACCTATGGCTATCCTGTTCGCTGTGCAACCGCTACAAAAGTAGCAAAACGCACGGCCGTGACCCGGTGACGGGCCGACGGGTGCGCCTCTTCAATCCCCGACAACAGAAGTGGAAACGCCATTTCCGGTGGAGTGAGGATGGCACAGAAGTCATCGGGCGTACAGTGTGCGGGCGAGCGACGGTGGAGGCGTTGAACATGAACAACGATCTTGCTGTCTTGGTACGGAGCAATTGGATCGAGGCCGGCTG
>JBHIAT010000295.1:0-2019 GCA_046758705.1 Bipolaricaulia bacterium | reverse complement strand
ATCCGGCTGGGCAACTCGCTGCTCAACGACCTTCACCCCGAGCTGCGGGCGGACTTTGTGATCACCAATGGAAAATGGAGAATGGAGGATGGAGATTCCTTCTCCCTTTTCCATCTTCCATTTTCTCTTTTCCATTTTCCGTCTTCCTTCTGTACCACCTGGCCGACGGTGGCACCGCCGGCTACGTCATGGCCAACGGCTCCATGACGACCAACGTGACCGAGGAGCGGGCCACCCGCCAGGCGCTGATCGAAGAGGGGTTCGTGGACTGCATCGTCGTCAACCAACTGACCGTCGAGGGCCAGAACACCCGCCGGCCTGACGTCGTCGTCTACGTCAACGGTCTGCCGCTGGTCATCTTCGATCTGAAGAGCCCATGCGGCGAGGCCGCCAACGTGGCAATTGTCGATTCAACCTCAACCTGATATAATTTATCCAGCTAACCCACCGTTGAAGGGGCAAGCAAGATGATAACAGCAAACGCGCAATCACAGGATGGCCGGCTGGCCTGGCTGTCCAGACAAGTGGCCGGCCTCAATAAACCCTACCTGATCACAGGTCCTCAGGCAGCCTACGTATACCATCGCTGGCTGACCCCGCTGGAGAACCTGGCGACCCTCCAGGTATACGCGGAAGATGTCTCTGCCTGGCACCAGTTGAGCGGGCGAGAGTGTCACGTGTTTGACTCTCCACCGACCACGACTCAGGTGCAGGCGGCGCCGGAGGTCATCATCCTGGACCCAACACTGACACCCGAGCGACAGCAGCGACGTCGAGTGATTGGCGGATTGGCTTTTATCGCACCTGAGGATCTTTGTCTCGACTTGATAGAGCGCGCTCGGGGTGAAACCAGTCTGGCGGAGGCGGCGGCCATCATTGTTGCTCAGCGGGATGCCCTGGCCTGGGAGCTTTTGTTGGATCAGGCTGAGGAGCGGGGGCTGACTCGTCAACTGGGTACCATCCTTGACGCCATCAATGCTGAAACGGAACTGGATATCGTTCCACCAGACATCATCGAAGCGCTGTACCATCGGATCGACACAAGGCGTTCATTGCTGGAGGGAGCTGTCTATCCACCGGGCCGGCACCATTCGGTCCCACCTCGATACCAACCGATCGCGGAACGCTGGGGAGTTCGCCTGGTACTACCGCGTTACGTCATCCGCAAGGTGATCTTCGATCTTCACCCTCAACCACAGCAGAGCTGACACTGTGGAAGAACACCTGGTCCATGAGCTTCAGGCCATCGTGGAGGCGTGCTATCGCCGAGGCGTCTCCGTGTTTGTCATTGGAGCCTTTGGTGTTCGCGCCTATGGTAGCCTGTTACGTCGTACTTTAGATCTGGACCTGGCAGTCGAGCAGGAAACCTGGCCGGCTTTGGCAGAGGTCCTCGAGGCACAAGGGTATAGCGTGGCGCCGGCCGGCATCTGGGTCACGGCGACGAAGGGCGAAGGCGAAGAGGCTGTGGAGATCCACATCGCATTGGGTAACGTGACAGACATACAGTCAGCTCTGAGCTATCCAGTGCGAGTTGAACCGGGCACGCAGCGGTCCATACCTGACCTGTACCTTACGCTCCCCGTGTTCACACTGGAGGGACTGCTTATCACCAAGCTCATAGCCCTGCGGGACAACGACGTCGTGGACATCGTGGAGCTCCTTTCCCAGCACACCGATCAAGTCGATGTTGCACGCTTCTGGGATCGGGCATCTGCCGCGGGGCTCGAATCGGCGTTGGTGAATCGCCTTGTTGAGGTGAACGAGATGCTGACAGGTGGTGAGGTGGATGCCATCTGGTGGGACCGGCTGGGGTTGATGCTGGACGAAAGCAAACGTCAGGCAGCGCTGAAGGTGATTCACAAGCTACAGGACTATCAAACCCACTGATTCGCTTCAGTCGATAAACGTTGAGGGGACGATCAGTGAGCATCTCGATTCGGTAAATCCATCCAATTCGCTGTCAGATTGAGCAGCCACCCCAGGGAAACGAAAATGATATCAGCCATATCCGGCAGCTAC
>JBHIAT010000294.1:0-2052 GCA_046758705.1 Bipolaricaulia bacterium | reverse complement strand
TTCCTGGAGTCCGGTTGCACGGCTCTCTGTGGCACGGTATAATATAACGATTTGACGCTTCCGATGAGGGTTTGGGGCGATCGATGAGGCGTAGTGGGGCCAGAATGAGCCAGGTCATGATTGGGGACGGCCTCGGAGAGATGGCGGAGCTCGACGAGCTGAAAGGGATCATCCGTAAGACGATCCGGGTGCGACGGGTCACCCTGGCGATCTTCTTTCTCATCGCCCTGGCAGTGAAGCTGGGTTTGGAGATTCCGTTCCCGGTGGCGCTGCTTCTGGCACCGCTCGTCTGGTTCCTGATGACGTTTCCGTTCAAGTTCCTGGTAGAAGAACAACAGGAGCAAACCGCGCTCCACCATGTCCATCTCGGTTTCTTCCTGTTCGAGCTCATATTGATCACCTATCTGATCCATCTGATGGAGGGGATCGAGTGGATCGGCGTGGTCTTCTACCTGTTCACCGTGATCTACGCCAACTTCTTCCTGCCTCGGCCTCAGGGGTACTTCGTCACCGGATTTGCCGTCCTCCTCTACAGCGGACTGGTGGTGCTGGAGTACTTCGGCGTGGTGGGGCATCGGACGCTGTTCAACCATCGGGTCCCGGACTATCAGGCGCTCACCTACATCATCCCCACCGTGCTTGCCGGGGCGGTGGGGATCTATGCCGCCGTCTCCTACACAATTCAGATCTTCTCGGAGATCTATCGTAAGAAGAACCGCAGTCTGCAAGACCGGGAACGGCGGCTGCATGCCCTGTCATCTCAGTTGATCTCGGCAGGGGAGGAGGAGCGACGGCGGATCTCCCGGGCGTTGCACGACGAAGTTGGCCAGGCTCTGACTGTGGTTAAGATGCAATTGGACGGCATGCAGCATGATTCTGAAGATTTGAGGTTGGGAGAGGCAGGGCGGCTCATCGATGAAACCTGGGAGAAGATCCGAGAGCTCTCCTATGCGCTGAGGCCGCCGATGCTCGATGAGCTGGGGCTCGTGCCCACGTTGCGCTGGCTCGTCGATCAGTTTGAGCGAACCGCCGGGATCGAGATCACGTTGCAGACAGATGGACTGGAGCGTCGCGGACGTCTGGACCCTCAGGTGGAAGTGTTGCTCTATCGGGTGACTCAGGAAGCGCTCAACAATATCCGTAAGCATGCAAACGCTGACCATGCCCTCGTCCAGCTGGAGATGAACGGCCCCAGAATCAGGCTCCGAGTTCGGGATGACGGACGGGGATTCGAGGTCGTCCCCATCGAGTCGCTCCCCCCGGGGCTTGGCCTGCGAGGGATGCGGGAGCAGGTGACGCTCATCGGCGGGCGGTTTCAGATCGACTCTCAGCCTGGAGATGGCACAGAGATTCGGCTGGAGATCCCGATCGACACCATGGAGCAGGGACGGTAGGCCATGATTCGCGTGCTGCTCGCCGACGATCACGCACTCGTCCGCCAGGGACTTGTCGCTCTTCTGGAGGGGGTCCCTGGGATTGAGGTCGTCGGCGAGGCTGAAGATGGCATGGCCGCGGTGAGTCAGGCCGAGGTGCTGAAACCGGACGTCATGGTGCTCGATATGGCGATGCCTGGTCTGAACGGCCTGGAGGCGGTCCCACGCATCCGAAACTGCAGTCCCAAGACCCGGGTCATCATCCTGTCGATGTACGACGATGAAGAGTACGTGGTACGAGCGATCCAGCAGGGTGTCTCCGGCTACATACTGAAACGAGCCATAAGCGACGAGTTGATCGCCACCATTCGGGAGGTCCATCGGGGCCATCTGTATCTGGGACGATTGGTCGCCAACGATCGGTTGAGGCAAGCGATCGAGGACCTGGGTCAAGGACAGCCGGTACAGGTTGAGCGACTGACGCCCCGCGAGCGTGAGATCCTGATTCTCGTTGCCGAAGGCCATACCAGCCAGCAGATCGCCGACCGATTGGGGATCAGCGTCAAGACCGTCGAGAACCATCGCGCCCGCCTGATGGAGAAGCTGGCGTTGCGCACCCTCGCCGAGCTCACCCGCTACGCCATCGTCCAGGGCTGGGTCCGGTGAGAATGAACTCGTC
>JBHIAT010000293.1:0-2085 GCA_046758705.1 Bipolaricaulia bacterium | reverse complement strand
CATCCCCACGGCGTTCTTCGTGGCGTCCCTGAACGCGGTGGTCGGGATCGGCCTGTTGACCCAGGCGAGCAAGGTCCAATCGCAGGAAAAGACACAGTACCGCGTCCTCATCGTTTTACAGTCCGTTCTGTTGGTCATCCTGGTCGCTTGCCTTTCGTCGGCCAGTGACATCAATGAGCTTTTCCTGAGGCACTATCTCGGATCATGAGGAGGAAATGACAACGAGATCCGACTTTGGCGAGCATTACCTGATCGATTTACTCTATTGCGACCCGGAGATCATCAAGTGGACGGATCCAACCAGGGAGATCGTCTTGCGGGCTTCCAAGGAGTGCGGGGCGACGCTCCTGGATGATTTTTTTCACCAGTTTCACCCCTTCGGCGTTAGCGGGGTGGTGTTGATCGCCGAATCACACATCAGTGTCCACACCTGGCCGGAGAATAGTTTCGTGGCCGTGGACATTTTCACCTGTGGCGAGATGCAACCCCAAGTCGCCATCGACATCATGCGGAAGGATTTCCGGGCCAAAGAGGCGATCGTGAAGGTCGTCGTGAGAGGTCAGCTTGATCGTGCCTGAACGAGCCCCATCGACCGCCGGTTCGCCAATCGCGTCCGTGACGGTCGTGTACGTTCTGTCGCTCATTCTCTCTGCATGCAGCCTCCTGTACGAGCTGCTGATCGCGCAGACGTTGACCCTGATCGCCGGAAACATGGTGATCTGGTACAGCCTCACCGTCGGCACGTACCTGGCGGCCATGGGCGTGGGCGCCATCCTCTACGGATCACCGACACGGTCCCGGGACTGGGGCCGCCTCTATCGGGTCGAGATCATGCTCAGCCTGATCGGTGCTTCCGCGGTGATCCTGCTGAATTTCGCCCATTTCCTGCACCTCTTTCAGACGACCCAGGGTGCCGGGACACTGAGCACGTATGTCTTCTTCGGCTTGTCGTTCACGGTCACTTTTTTGATCGGGGTCCTCACGGGGATGGAGCTGCCGCTCCTCATCGATCTCGGCAACGAGCTTGCCGCCGGAACGAACGTGACGAACCGCGTGCTCGGTTGGGATTACATCGGGGCCCTGGCAGGAGGCGTCACGTTTCCTCTCTTCCTGGTTCCGTTCCTCGAACTGCACACCATCGGTTTCGTGATCGCCGCTCTCAACCTGCTCGTTGCGGTCTACATTCTGCGCCGGTTCCTCTCCTGGGCGCCGGGAGCGACACTGAAAACACTCGGCAGCGCCACCTTCGGCGTGGCACTCACCATCGCCTACCTTGCCGGTTCGCACATCGAACAGTATTTCCTGAAAAAGTACTATTTCTACATAGAGTCGGGCGTAAGCCTCGCCACCCTGTTCGATCCGTTGCACGACATGCCGTTCGTATATCGCGAGAGCTCGCCCTACCAAAAGATCGACATCGTCCATGATCCCGGCCGTTACGATATTCTCATGGAAGCCTACTCGACGAAGTTCACTGAAGACCGGTCGAAACCGGTGGACCGCTATCTATTCCTCAACGGAGATTTTCAGACCACTTCCAATGCCGAGGAGCTCTATCACGAGTGGTTCGCACACGTCCCCATCATCATCAACGGTAAGGTGCCTGAACGCGTTCTGGTCATGGGGGCCGGTGACGGCCTGCTTCATCGGGAACTGCTCAAGTACGACGGGGTTAAAAGCATTGTCCACGTCGACATCGATCACCGCCTGGTGGCGCTCGCGAAGACTCATCCGATCCTTACGGCCCTCAACGAACATGCCCTCGACGATCCCCGCGTGCGCACCGTCTTTGGCGATGCGTTTCAGTACCTTCGGCATCATCCCGATGAGACGTATGATGCCATTTACCTGGACTTCCCGGCTGTCATGGACTACAACCTTTCGAAGCTCTACAGCCGTGAGTTCTACCATTTCGTCAAGGACCGCCTTGCCGATGACGGGTTCGCGGCGCTCGACGCTCCGGACCTCTATTTCAGCTCGCAAGCCGACGGAGAGGGCCGTATCCAATCGGGGCATGGCGGCAGCTGGGTGATCCATTCCAACACCATGCGGCTCGCCGGCTTCAAGACCATTCTTCCCTACTAC
>JBHIAT010000292.1:0-2168 GCA_046758705.1 Bipolaricaulia bacterium | reverse complement strand
TACAGGCGCACACTCTCGTCGTTGCTGAAGGGATGCGGTACAAATCTCTCTGCCGTAAGCTCGGGCTGGTGCAGATAACCCCGCGCCAAGCCAGCGCCCCCTATGTAGATTTCACCCACCATGCCGACGGGAACCGGCCGCCGTTGCGTATCCAGCAGGTAGACTTGCGTATTGGGGATGGGCCGACCAATCTGGACGATTTTTATCTCCTTATGATCGGGCGGTGGAATCGGATAGACAGCGACGATACCGGTGGTCTCCGTTTGACCAAACATGTTGATCAACTTCGCGCCATGTTTTAACTCGAACTTCCATTTTTCGGGAAGATCGGACCATAGCGGTTCGCTGGCTGTTAGAATCAAGCGGAGACGGTTTTCTAGCAAAGCCTTCCTTGTGGCGATTTCCAGGCTGGCCAGGGCCTGGATACAATTGCGCCAGTAGGAAGGAACAATATCGATGACCGTCACCCTCTCGTTCTTAATCATTTCGAACAACGCCAGCGGCTGGCGAATCTTGTCGGGAGTTGCAATCACAACTCTTGCGCCATGCGTGAGCGGCACCATCAATTGTCGTACGGATGATGAAAATGAAATGGTCGCGGTATGAAGATAGACCTCGTCCTTCGTGATCCCGATTGGTTCGCTTATCGCATGCACGTAATGACATAAACTGCCATGTTCTATCATCACCCCGTTCGGTTGACCTGTGGAACCGGAGGTATAGATCACGTAGGCCAGGTCCTCGGCTGTTGCCTTGCTGACTGGATTTTCCTCACTCTCCCGAGCAATCATTCTCCAGTCTGTGTCTAGGCAGACTACTTTGGGAGCGGGTGAGTGTGAATCCCGCGTGCTGAGGGCTGAGAGGTGAAGGCCATTTAGCAGCAGCTTTTGAGTCAACAACACGGTCGCCTGGGTATCCTTCAACATGAAGGACAACCTTTCCATCGGATATGCCGGATCCAGCGGCACATAGGCACCCCCAGCCTTGAGAATGCCGAGGATGCCAACCACCATGTCAAGAGAACGGCTGACACATATCGCCACCAGTGTCTCCCGCTCTACTCCCAGAGTACGGAGATGATGGGCCAGTTGATTGGCCCGTGCATTGAGTTCTCCATAGGTCAACTGCTGGTCCTCACACACCAAGGCAACGCGCTCCGGCAAGCGTGCGGCTTGCTCCTCGAACAGTTGATGGATGCACTTCTCCTTAGGGTAATTGACCTGTGGATTGTTCCACCCGATTAGTAGTTGATGGCGTTCTGCTTCGTTCAACAGAGGTAATTCGAGGACTCGCTGAACCGGGTCGACGACGATGCTCTCCAGCAGAGTCTGAAAATGGTCCAACATCCGTGTGATAGTGGAGGCGTCGAACAGGTCGGTGTTATATTCCACCACCCCCTGCAATCCCTCTGGTCTCTCCACCATGGAGAGGGTCAAATCAAGCTTCGCTGTGTTCCGATCTACTTCCAGCGGCTTCAGTGTCAAACCTGGGACTTCCAAGGCAAAGCTCGGGGCATTCTGGAAGACAAACATCACCTGAAAAAGTGGCGCGTGGCTGAGATGCCGCTCGGGTCGCAATTCTTCTACTAATTTCTCAAAGGGCATGTCCTGATGCGCATAGGCTTCCAGGGCTACCCCGCGGACCCGACCCAGTAGCTCCAGAAAACTGGGGTTGCCCGAGAGGTCTGTACGGAGGACCAACGTGTTGGCAAAGAAGCCGATCAATTCCTCAATCTCCGCTCGGGTGCGATTGGCAATAGGAGAGCCCACCACGATGTCGTCCTGTCCCGTGTACCGATGCAGCAGGGTCTGAAACGCTGCCAGCAGTGTCATGAACAGGGTGACTCCTCCTCGACGGCTCAGCGCTTTAAGTTCCTCGGTTAGCGTTGGAGACAACTGCAGGGATTGCCGTGCCCCCCGGAAGATCTGCACCGGTGGTCGCGGCCGGTCTATAGGCAGCTCTAAAACAGGGGGGCTACCGCTAAGTTGCTGCTTCCAGTAGGTAAGCTGGGATTTCAGCACCTCCCCCTGCAACCACTGCCGCTGCCAGACGGCAAAGTCCGCGTATTGGATAGGTAGCTCAGGAAGAGGTGAGACTTGTCCGGTGGAAAAGGCTTCATAGAGAATCGCCATCTCCCGAAAGAGCACACCATTGGACCAGCCATCTGT
>JBHIAT010000291.1:0-2189 GCA_046758705.1 Bipolaricaulia bacterium | reverse complement strand
TTCTCGGTGATCCCTTCGGACTCCACCATGATCAGATACGCTCCGGCATCGAGATGCCGTTTGGCCTGGAGGATCGCCCAGTCAGGGTCACTTGTGCCCTCGGCTTCCAGTTCCTCAACGGCGGTGGCACCGCCGGCCCCAAACTGTATGCCGATCTCCGGTTTGGCCTTCAGCCCGGCCTGCTGAACCCTCTCTGTCAGACGCACAAAGTCATCCGTCGGCACGGTGATGAAGCCCGTGGAGATCTCAATGATGTCAAAACCGAGATCCTTGCACTCTTGGATATACTGGTCTACCGTTTCCTTGCCCTGAGCGAGCACGTGCTCGATAAAGCCGCCGGTGGAGATCATCACATCGTAGCTGTGACAAAGATCGAGCAGTTCTCTGACAATCTGACGCGGCATCAAGCTGAACGACCCGCCGGCAAACTTGAGAACGTCCACATAGTTTCCCATCGTCTCCAGAACATCGCTGAGATAACGTCTGCCCATAGGCGTGTAGTAGGGACCTCGGATTTCCGTCAGGCCACGCGAACGGGGCTTGCCTTCGCGCTCGTTGAGCTTGATGAAGGAGAACGCTCGCTCGCTATCGGGCTGCGAGGGATTTCCTCCCTGTTGTTTTGTCATATCGCTTCTCCCTTTCCTTATGACTTATAAATCTTCCTTTGGCATCCGCACTTTGGTGAGCAACTCCACCAAGTCTGCGACGGTGATCTCCTCCAGGTGGGCGACCGCATCCACGATGCTTTGGCGCAACGTGCTGCCTGCGTAAGCCCGGCTCAGCCGCTTAAACTTACGCACGACCGTTTCCCATTCCATAGGATGGGTGTGAAAGCCTTCGTAGTCTCTCTTTTCCTTCTCGAACACTCGCCCATCTTTCAGGGAGACGGTGAGTTTGCAGGCATGCTCGTCGGGGAAGCACTGGCTGTACGCTTCGTCAGGCCGCACCATGACTTTTCTGAGCAGCGTCTGCACATCGTCGCGCAGGATGCGTTCAGTCTCATACTGGGCTGGCAACACCTGATCGTCGATCAACGCGACCGCCACCATGTAGAGCAGACTGTGGTCGGCCTCTTCTTTGGTGCGAACAATCGTCTTATCCCCTTCCTCACCGCCGCCGATGATGTGGTAAGCAACGTCGAAGATATCGATCTCGATGCGCTCGATCTCGTCGGCCGAGAAGCCGTGCTCGTGCTTGAGCTCGAGCACCCCTTCGATAGCCGATTGGGAGTGAATTTCTGCATTGTATTTCTTGATGATGGTTTTCCTGACGCGCTCGAGATCTTCCGCCGACCAGTCGATTTCAAACCGACCCGCGATCGTGTCCATAAAGCCCTTGTTGCCTTCGAAGACCTCGGGTGGACCGGTGATGCCTCGCATGGCCAGAAACGTGGCGTGTGTGCCGCAAAAGGCGGTGTTAGGATAGGCGAGCCCTTTCCAGTGGGACAGGGCACCGGTGCGCGTGACGCGCAGTGCATTGAACGCCGTGCCGGAAATGGCAATGGCGTTGGCCGTCTCTCCCTGATCAAGCCCCAACGCCTTCGAGACACCGGCAGCCACAGCGTAGCACCCCTGGGTGGTGTGATCGAACCCTTTGGCCCGCACCGGGGCAACATCGCTCAGGCGGCACTGCACCTGATAGGCCACCGCCAGTGCGGTCATAAACTCATCTCCACTTCGCCCCGCGTACTCGGCAGCTGCCAGCACAGCTCCCAGGTTGTCACTGGGATGGCAGGTTTCGCCCCTCGCCAGGTAGCTGTCGTTGAAATCCAGGTAACGGACAAGTGCGCTGTTATAGAAGGCAGCCCGGTCAGGGGCGGTGCGTCCGCCACCGATCAGTGTGCAGCGCTCGTTACCCCCGAACTCCTGTTGGTGCTCCCGAATATAGTGGATCGGTTCGCCATTAAGCGCACCGATGGCGCATCCCAAAGAATCGAGGATACGGATTTTGAGTTGCTCCCGCGCTTCATCCGACAGATCATCATAGTTCGACCGGACGACAAAAGCGGCCAACTGCTCTGCCTGAGTCACGATGGTCCTCCCGACTTTTACAGACAGTTTACAGAGGTGCACATGACGATGACAAATTAGATGAATGGGAGAAACACTAGGGTGGGAAGCTGAAACAGATCCGTATAAAGCAAGGGCCTGCCGGTTTCCGTCTCATCAACATCCGCCGACAGGCTCTCA
>JBHIAT010000290.1:0-2191 GCA_046758705.1 Bipolaricaulia bacterium | reverse complement strand
ATTCTGTTCGGACTTCACAAGGACCATATCCAATATCATGACCTTTGTAGGCGGCGTCCTGTGGGTTCAGAGGATCTGTGGTGAAATCGACATCTCCAAATCGCTGTCCGCCGGAGTTTTTCAATCCTCCAAAATATCCATATTTTTGAATTCCGAGGAATAACTCTTCCCAGAATGAAGAAGCTGATTTTCCATTCGGATCAATATAACGAATCGGATTAAGTTTTGCATAAATGAACTTATTCCACGAATTTGATTCCTTAAGGGTGGTATCAAATCCTGGGTCTCTTGATAGAAACCTTCCCTGGTTCTTTGAGTAGTACCTAGCTAGTTCCTGTTGCCACTAGCCCGGATCGCTCGATCTCTGGGCGGAATCGGTGGTTTTAATGCGATTTGGGTCTTGCAAAAAAACGCTTGCCCCTTCATTATGTGGGTTGCGACAAACACAAATGAAAGGGCAAGCATGCGAACCAAATCAGACCCTCAAGAATCGTTGGCGTTGGGCCCCTCGTCCCTTCGGGTCACCCAGGCATACTACCAGAAATACGAGAAGATCGACAAGATCCTCCGGGATAACCCTCGAATCCTGGATGCCTTTCACCGGGACGCTGCGAAGAAGCTGGAGGGGTCCCAGCGCCGCCGCCGGTCCCAATTCACGAGCGACCAACTCCTGCGGGCAATCCTGGTGATGGAGGTTGAGCAGCTCTCGTATCGGGACACCGTGATCCGGATCGACGACAGTGTTTTCCTGCGCCAGTTCATTGGTATCCCGTTTGGTTCCATCATGGATTTCACCACGTTGAGCAAAGTGTTCAAGGGCATCCGTCCTGAAACGTGGAAGAAGATCAACGGTCTCCTCAGCCACTACGCTGTCGAGCAGCAGTGGATTCGCGGAACGTCGTTGCGAGTCGATACGACGGCCTTCGAGACCAACATTCACTATCCCACGGATTCCAGCTTGTTGTGGGACGGCTACCGGGTGATCGGTCGGCTGATCGGAGCCATTCGAGAGTATGCTCCTGACGCCGTCGGTGCACGTCGGCTACAAACTCGACTGGTGAAGCGGACAGCGCAGATGATTGCCCGTCGGGCGAACCACAAATCCCGGCGGCGGGAGATGTTGCAAGAGCCCTACAAGCTGCTCCTGGAGCAGGTTTCCGGGATCGTGAGATGGTCGGAAGAGATCCAAGCGACCTGCAGAGCGCAGATCGCCCGAGGCCAGTACGACCTCGACACGGTGAGAGTTCTGGAAGACCTCCTGCCCGATCTGGAGCACTTTGTGAACTTGACGTCACGGGTGATCGACCAGACACGGAGACGGGTGTTTGAAGGCGAGGCGGTGCCGGCAGCAGAAAAGGTTCTCAGTTTATTCGAGCCTCATACCGAGCTTCTTCTACGAGGCAAGGCGGGACGGCCCGTGGAGTTCGGCCACATGATCCTGCTCCACCAGGTGGAGAACAAGTTCATCAGCGACTACGAGGTTTTCAAGAAGCGACCGAGCGACGAATCCCTCGTTGATGACATTCTGTCGCGCCACGAGCATCAGTTCGGTCAGTTGCCGGAGAACTTCGCTGCCGACAAGGGCTTCTACAAGAGCATGGAAAAGATCATGGAGTTGGAGGACCGGATCGACAACGTCTCCATTGCCAAGAAAGGATCACGAACTGTGGCGGAAACCCAGAGGGAGCATGACCCCGTGTTTCGACAGCTCCAGCGCTTCCGTGCGGGAATCGAGGGCACGATTTCATTCTTGAAGCGATGCTTGAAGATGGCCCGCTGCCTGTACCGCTCGTTCAAAACGTACTGCAGCAGTGTGGGCAGCCATATCTTCGCACACAACCTGAGGGTGTTGGCACGATTGTGAAGGTTGCTACAGCACCGGCCAAGGGGAAAAATGGTCCTCCTCAAAGAGAGCAGGGCGACGACCGTCTTGGAGCACACCAACGCGGTCATGAAAGAGGAGAAACCAGGAAAACCACGCTGGTCCAGGCCTCCGAGCGGCAGTCATGGTTCATCACACGACGCTTGATCGCGATCTCGACCGCGTCGGCGCTCCAAAATCAGCTAAATTCAACAGGAACTAGCTACTGCCGCCTGGCTCCCACCATCTCCCAGTCCGGAACCATCACCCGCAGAGACAGGAACCTTTCCGAGCAGAGCATAGTACCGATTGCTAGGATTGAGCAAGGAC
>JBHIAT010000289.1:0-2201 GCA_046758705.1 Bipolaricaulia bacterium | reverse complement strand
GCACTCAGAACACTCAGACCGGAGTACGATAGGGATATCTTCTGGTTCAGGGATGACTTGCACCAGCCCTATCCGATATCTCCGATGGGGATGACGACCATCCAAAAACACCACGCCTGGGGTTATCACGTCGCTTCAGAGCAGACGCAGTTGCCACCCTCAAGTGGAACCTGGCCAAGATGGCCGAGGAGGCGGGACTTCGCGATATGCTCTTGAACACGCCGACCGAGTCGTTGCTTGAGACCTTGAAGGGCCAGCCGGAAGCCCACGAGTGGCTCAAAAGTCTGAACGACTTTCTGAAGGTCCATGGGAATCGGATCAGCGCGGCCCATCTGGATGTGATATTCCCAACCTGGAAAGAAGACCCGACTCCCGTTCTGGATACGATCAAGAGTTATTTCCCGCGCATGGAAGACGGCTGGGACTTTTACCAGGCGCGGGATGCGGTCATTCAGCAGCGTGCGCCGGCTATCGAGGCGTTTGAGAAACAACTGAAGGAGGAGGACAAACCGACTTTTCAAAGGCTCCTGAAGGTCGCCCAGCAGGTTTACGCTTACCAGGAAGATCACGGGTTCTACATCGATCAGGGCTCTACGGCTGCGCTCCATTATACGCTGATGGCGTGTGGGCGAAGGTTGGAACGCGTTGGATTGCTCGAGCAGGCCGAAGATGTGTTCTTCCTGACCTACGGCGAGTTGGTTGAAGTCCTGGACGATCTGGCCAGAGACGAGCAGATTGGGACCTACCACCATCAGGCCCTCGTACCTCCTTTGGTCAAGGAAAGGAAAGAGAATTGGGAAGCGGCCGAAGTGGCAGACGCGCCGCTGACTGTGGGCAATGTGCCCCAGACGATGACCGACCCCATTGCCATCAAGGTCTTTGGGATTATTGACGAGGTGCTTCATCCAAAGGGTGAATGGGAGGTCGTGGAACGTTTAGAGGGCTTCCCGGGAGCGCCGGGGGTCGTCGAGGGGCCGGCGCGCGTGATTATGCATTTCGACGAGTTCCCGGCCTTGCAATCGGGAGAGATCCTGATTTGTCCCTACACCAGCACAGCCTGGACGCCTCTCTTCCTGAAGATAGCCGGCGTTGTCACCGACACCGGAGGGATGTTGACCCATGCCGCTATCGCAGCTCGAGAGTACGGCATCCCAGCAGTGGTGGGAACCTGGAATGCTACCCATTCGATCCAAAATGGAGACATCATTAGAGTGAATGGGAACAACGGGGTGGTTGAGGTCTTGCATAGAGCACATTAAATAACGGGTGTGATTCAGGAGGCGTTGTGTCTGTCAAGATAGCCGACGTGAAGCAAATCGTCGCAGAAGCTGGACGGCTGGCTCTGCTCTATTATGGAAAAGTATCCAAATCGATCAAGGCCGATTTGAGCGTTGTAACTGAAGCGGATGCGGCGCTTGAAAACTTTCTCAGATTGTCGCTCACTGCCCTCGCTCCGCAGTATGGTTATATTGGCGAGGAAACCGAGGAAACGCGAGAACCGGAGCCGGGGGAAGAGCACTCATGGGTCGTGGACGCGCTTGATGGCAGCCGGGCTTTTTCAGCCCGAATGCCGCTTTGGATGCCGGCCGTTTGTTTGTTGAAAGGCAATCGACCGATTGCCGGTGCCGCCATCAATCCTGTCACCAACGAACTGTTCTGGGCCGACGAAGAAGGGCCGGCTTTTTGCAATGATGAACCGCTCGAGCCGACGTTCTCGGCCGAGCTTAAGCCCAATACGTTTATTCTAGGGCCCACGAATCACCATCGAACGTTCAAGATTGACTTTCCCGGCCGCGTCTACTGTCTGGGTGCGCCCATTTATCAGTTGTGCCTGGTTGCGAAGGGAGCAGCAACGGCATTGTTTTTCGATCCGGCTGTCAATCTGTGGGACCTGGCGTTTCCATCCATCCTCTTAGAACGGACTGGGGCAGTGCTGGTTTATGCCTCGGGCCGGCCGGTGGTGATTGAGGAATTGATGGATCGCCGCAAGATCCCTGAATCAATTTATGCCGGAGGGGCAGAAGTGGTTTATATCCTCCGCAAGCGGATCACCTATATAGGGAACAAATAACTGGTTTGATCCTCATAAGTGCCTTCTTCACCCTGGCGCTACCCCTCCAACGGTCAATTACCAGACACCAGGTCTTGGTTGACAGATGTTTGTCTTTTTACTATAATTTAGAACAGTTCTTGTTAAGAAA
>JBHIAT010000288.1:0-2203 GCA_046758705.1 Bipolaricaulia bacterium | reverse complement strand
ACACCCATCTCTCGTTCTGGGGGTCCGACTGTCCGGAGATCTCTAACTAAGTTCACATTAAACAGCTGCCCACGCTGAAAGTCTTCCGCATGAGGCACATATAAAACCATATGAGCTAGGTCTTCCGCCGACACTGCCTCAAGGACTAGCCGAGTCTTGCCTAGTCCTGGCTCACCAATTACCCGAATGTGTTTGTGCGCAGTTCCCCGCAAGCCATCTCGAATTTGCTCTATGACAGACTTTTGTTCATCTGACAGTTGCAGAGGTTGAATCATGTCAGCTCTTGCTTTCCATTCATCCACTGTGAGGAAAGATAGATTTTCCTTGCCGAGAAGCCCTAAAGCCAGGGAAGGAAACAACGAAAACAACCCAAGAAGCTGGCCTTGTGCTAAGACTTCGACAGCGGGTTTCCGGTACCCAGAAGCCTGCAGTAGCTTGGTGAGGGTTTTCTTTGCTGTCGACTGCTGATGTGGCGTGAGGTCATGGCCAAAGCTGACAAGCACGTAGCGCCCTCTGTTTCTAAAGCATTCCCGAATTTCCGGAGCGAGCCTGTCCCTTTTAGGTCTGGCAGTGGAGCTGCCAAATAGCTCTTTCTTTAGGGCTCCAGTTATCCAGGGCTTAAACGCGTGCCCCGCCTTGATCTGAAAATACGTCAGACCTTTTGTGAGAACGGAATCGGTGGTAGCGCTTCCATCAACACGGGCATCAATACCCCCATCAGCAACGTCTGTCTTTAATGAGATGACTACCTTGTGGGGAGATAAACCTACCCGTCGCGCTTCACACCAGAGAAGGTCGCGGAAAAACTTCGTCGCAGCTTCGGCATTGAGGTCACTTAATGTCCGCGAGTCAACTGAGAATGTGGCCGCCATCAAGCCTTGCCTCTCTCATAATTCAGCAATTCCGCAGTAATTCCGGGGACATAGTACATATTTTCAGCAGGGGATTTCCGGGGATAGTATACCGCATTTGCTGTCAAGTCGTGATTCGTGAGTCAAGATGCACGACCCGAACCCATCCCTTTACCAATTCCCAGTCGAGGTTAACTCTTTACAGTTCGATGGAGGCGACGGAGTCGACGATCCGGGTGGGCCGGTAGGGGAACCGGTCCACGTCCTCTCGGCGGGTGACGCCGGTCAGGACCAGGATGGTCTCTAGCCCGCTCTCGATGCCGACCACGACATCGGTGTCCATCCGATCTCCTACCATCACTGTATTCTCCGAGTGCTCCCCGAGCTGCCGCAAGGCCGTCCGCATCATCAGGGGGTTCGGCTTTCCCACAAAGTAGGCCTGGCGCCCGGTGGACTTCTCGATCAGGGCGACCAGGGCCCCGGTAGCTGGAACAATCCCCATCTCGCTGGGGCCGGTCACATCGGGGTTGGTGGCGATGAGCCGGGCTCCGTCACGAATCAACCGGATGGCCTGGGTGATCCGGCCGTAATCGTAGTGCGGGGTGTCACCCACCACGACATAGTCAGGGTGATATTCGGTGATCACGTAGCCCACGTCGTGAAGGGCCTCCATCAGGCCGGACTCCCCGATCACGAAGGCCGTTCCCTTGGGGTGCTGAGTTGCGAGGAATCGGGCGGTAGCCAGAGCTGAGGTATAGAGGTGATCCGAGGTCACCTTTAGACCAAGCCCCCTGAGTCGGTGCTCGAGATCCTGGGGGGTGCGTTCCGAGTTGTTGGTCAGAATCAGGAACTTGCGACCGGTGGACTTCAGTCGTTCGATAAAGACGTCAGCCCCTGGAATGAGATCGTGGCCCCGAACCAGCACCCCGTCCATATCGATGAGAAAGCTCTTGAGCAGCTTTCGCGGCTGTCGTCTCACGCCAGACATTCCCCCGCCTTCACGATGGTGGGCCGTGCACGGATCGTGTCCCTCTATGCTCAGGTGAAGATCCGGTTCCCGATTCGTTGAGGGAAACTATAGTCTCGAGCCAGCACAAGATCAATACGAGTATGACCGAGCGGGTCGATTCTCGACCTTTCACAACAATGCCACCCAGTGTTTTGGCTATACAGCGGGGTGAATGCCGCCTAATATTTGGGATACTGGTGGGACATCGTCACGTGGTGTATCAGCCTGGCAAGAGAGGTCCACGTCGCGCAGGATAAATGTTCTATCTGCACGCGGCGTGAGCGCGGAAGAATGGACAACCGTTTCTGCATCGATATCCACGCTCACTACTATCCCGAGGCCT
>JBHIAT010000287.1:0-2210 GCA_046758705.1 Bipolaricaulia bacterium | reverse complement strand
CTCTGTAAAACTCTCGGGAAGGTCATAGTCAAAATAGGTCGCGAACGTCGCCCTAAGCGCCCTGTGGATATCGTGCAGAGGGGTACGGGCCGGCATCGTCGGGGTTGGGGGGCTAATTCGAAACCGAGAAGGACGATCCACAACCACAGGCCCGGGTGATATTGGGGTTCATCAGCATGAACCCGGCCCCCTGGAGCTTGTGGACATAGTGAAGCGCGGAGTCATCTAAGTACTCGAAGCTCTTGGGATCGACCAGGACCATGACGCCATTGCGCGAGAAGATCTGGTCCTTGTCTGTTGGGGCATCGAATCGCATATCCAGCTCAAGACCCGAGCAGCCACCGGAGCGGACGGCCAGTCGCAGACCGTACTCCTCCGGGCTCTTGTCTTCGCTGGCGAGGTGGATCTTCATCCACTTGGCCGCCTCATTGCTGATCTGGATCATACCTCACCTGCCTCCTTCGCACCGACGTGCCTGTGATAACGATGATTAGTATACATTATAACATATAAGTGATGAGAATCAAGTCTTGCATGCCTCCTGAACCCCCACTATAATAGTCCCATTATGATGAATACCACCATCCTCTCCGTGGGGGACGAGCTCATTAGCGGGGAGGTCCAGGACACGAACGGGCCTTACGCCGCCCGATATCTCACCGCGCGAGGGATCCAAGTCCAACGGATCGTCATCGTCCCGGACGACGAGGAGGCGATCGCTTCGGCTCTCGATGAGGGAGGGTTGAACCTGGTGGGCGGCGGATTGGGGGGAACCCATGACGACCTCACCCGCCAGGGGATCGCGCGGCGGACTGGTCTGGCGCTTGAGGTGAGCGAAGCGGCCCGAGCGCTCATGCCGCCGCTTCCGCCGGGACACTCGGCCGAGTTCGAGGTTTCACGACAGCGGATGGCGACGTTGCCCCACGGCGCCGAGCCGGTGAGGAACCCGGTCGGAGTCGCGCCCGGCTTCATCGTCCGCGATCCCCTACTGATCGTTGTCCTACCCGGCATCCCCGCTGAGTTTCGACCGACGTTTCAAGCGGCAGTCGAACGGTTGGATCTGCCTGAAGCGCCGTATCACACCGAACGGATGACGTTCGAATTGCCGGAATCTCTGCTGCGTCGACCGATCGAGCGGACCCTGGAGCAATTCCCGAACGTGAAGATCGGCTCCTATCCGAGGCAACGATCGCAGAAGGGGAAAGGGAAACGATGGGCGGTCGAGATCCGATTCCGCACCAGCGATCCGGAGATGCTGGAACAAGCAGCGGCGTTCTTACGGGAGCAGGTTGCTATGAGGAAGCACAGCGATAAAGGAGGAGACGATGATTGAGCTGTCGGGGAGCGTGGCGCTGGTGACCGGCGGGTCGCGGGGGATCGGGGCCGCCGTCTGCCGCTACTTGGGACGGGCCGGGGCCGATGTCGCCGTCAACTATTTCGAGCAGCAGGAGGCAGCAGAGACGGTGGTCAACGACCTGCGGAAGATGGGGCGGCGAGCCGATACGTTTCAGGCCGACGTCGCCGATTCCAAGGCGATCAAGGCGCTGTTCGATCAGGTGAAGGAGCGGTTGGGACCGATCCACATCCTGGTGAACAATGCCGGTATCTGGTGGCACAACCCGATCCAGGAGTTTTCTGAACGGGATCTCGATCGGACGCTGGCGGTCAATCTCAGCTCGGTCTTCTACTGTTGTCATCGGGCGATCGAACACTTCAAGCTCCACGACGAGGGGTGCATCGTCAATCTGTCTTCGACGGCCGGTCAGCGGGGGGAGTCCTACTACTCCCCCTACGCGGCGACCAAGAGCGGGATCATCGGGCTGACCAAATCACTGGCGGTCGAGCTCGCTCCGCTCAACGTTCGGGTTAACGCGGTCGCCCCCGGCTGGGTCGACACCGAGATGAGCGCGTCTGCCCTTCAGGACGAACGGGAACTGGCGAGTATCCTGGAGAAAATCCCGCTCAGGCGGGTGGCGATCGCCGAGGATATCGCCGGGTCGGTCGTCTTCCTCGCCTCAGACCTTGCCCGTCACATCACCGGTGAGGTGCTCAACGTCAACGGCGGTTCGGTACTGTGTGGGTAGGGTAGGCTAGGCTGATCTACCTCACCTCCCTAACTTGTCGTCAAAGGTACTTCTTCTTATCCTAACAAAGGTCTATAGTTTCGCAGAATTTGAAGGAGGTGCAATGAGGGTCGATCTTCCCCATCT
>JBHIAT010000286.1:0-2219 GCA_046758705.1 Bipolaricaulia bacterium | reverse complement strand
GCCAAGGTCTCGTGACGTTACCTCCCGATAATCAGATCGACAACAGACACCTTTATTGAAGAGACAAAATGGCGATTCGACAGGTCTCACTCAATTCGGAGGGACTTTAGCAGTTTAAAAAAATACTTGGGGTTCAGGCCGAGCGTCTTGGCCGCAGCAGCACGATTTCCCTGGGTCCGGGTCAGGGCCTTTAAGACCACATCCCTTCTGGCGGCATTCACTGCCCCATGATATGAGACGTTGTCAAGCGCAGTCTCGGTTTTGAAAATGGCGAATATCCCAGGCAAGTCCTCGAGTGCGATGTTGGGGCCTGAACTAAGGACGATGGCCCGTTCGATGACGTTTGCCAGCTCACGCACATTTCCCGGCCAATCATAAGATAGAAGTTTCTCCTGTGCCACGCTGGTGATCTCGCTGAAGTTCTTCCTGGTCTCCATAGAGTACTTCCGCAGGAAGTATCGGGACAGGATAGGAATATCTTCCTTTCGATCTCTCAAAGGCGGAAGGGTGATAGGGACAACATTGAGACGGTGATAAAGATCTTCACGAAATAGACCTTCCTTAATGGCGACTTCCAAATCTCGATTCGTGGCAGCGATGATCCTGATATCAACTGAGATGGGTTTGGTTCCCCCTACACGCTCGAACTCCCGCTCCTGAAGAAATCTCAACAGCTTGGTTTGAAGCTCCGTGGAGATATCGCCCACCTCGTCGAGGAATACCGTTCCGCCATGGGCCAGCTCCATCTTTCCCCTTTTGAGCTGATGGGCCCCGGTAAAAGCCCCTTGTTCATGGCCGAATAGCTCGCTTTCCAAAAGTTCCTTTGATAGACCCACGCAGTTAATGGTGACAAAGGGCTTGTCCTTCCTCTCGCTCCAGTTGTGAATGGCACGGGCGAAGATCTCTTTGCCGGTCCCGCTCTCACCAAGGAGCAGAACCGTGGCGCTGGCGCTGGCTGCTTTCCTGGCCAATTCAACAGCGTGTTTCATATTGGAGCTTTCACCTACGATGAGACGATAGCGCTGCCCCACCTCCTCTGAGAGGATTTCGACTCCCCTCTTGAGCCTCTCCCGCTCCAGCGCTTTCTGCACCAGGAGGGCTATATGGTCCGGCTCGAAAGGCCTGGTGATGAAGTCGTAAGCTCCTTCCCTCATCGCCTCGACTGCCCGGTCGATCGTGCCGTGTGCCGTTATCATAATCACAGGAGTGTCAATCCCCCCTTTACGAAGCTCTTTTAGAACATCGAGCCCACTCAGATCGGGCATCATGTAATCAAGAAGGATGAGATCCGGTCGGGAGGTCTCAACTTTCTTGAGGCCCCCCCGGCCATTGCTAGCGGTCTCGATGGCGAAACCCCTGTCGGTCAACTCCTGCCCTAGAATGTTCATATTGAACGGCTCGTCGTCTACGATCAATATCTTGTCGCTCATGCTGGGTATTCTTCTCTAGTTAGGCTAGGCCCGCTAGTCCTATGTCCCAACGGGAGTGAGACGGTGAAGGTTGAACCTTTACCTACCTCACTATCAACACTGATATCTCCGTCCAGAAGATCCACTAACTTTTTTGCAATGGCTAGCCCCAGACCGGTGCCGCCATATACCCTGCCGTTCGAGATTTCCCCCTGGCGAAACTCCTCAAAGATATGATTCAGCTCTCCTTTTCCTATACCGATGCCGGTGTCCGACACCACGAGCCTCAGCGAACCATCTTGCCGCAAGGCTGAAACCTTAATCTCACCTTCCTCCGTAAACTTGGCGGCATTGCCCACAAGGTTGAGAATGATCTGCCTCAGCTTATCTCGATCCGTGTTCAAGGTTGGGATGCCCGGGGTGATCTCGCGGAGGAGTCTGACACGGCCCGGCTTCAATATAGGTTCGACGCTCGAGAGAGTCCCCTGGATCAACTCGTCGATCCTGACGGGCTCCATACGAAGCTCCATTCGGCCGGCCTCGATCTTGGCGAGATCCAGCAAGCCGTTGACTAGGTCGAGTAGCCTCTCGGCGGTGCTGAGTTGATCTTGGAGTAAACCCCGTACCACGGACTCACGCCCGTGGCTTTGGGGCACTACCCTCGCGGGGAGTTCAGAACATTCATTCCCGTACTCATGCACGGGGCGTTCTGTGGTACGGGGTAAACCTACCATCCACCGTGCCTGGGCGTGTTGACTGCCTCTACCCGGGACCCCGTAGCTTCCCCTCAGACATACTTCAAAAGCCTGA
>JBHIAT010000285.1:0-2221 GCA_046758705.1 Bipolaricaulia bacterium | reverse complement strand
CAGCGGAGCGCGATCATCCCCTCTGCGACGGCTTGCTTCTCTGGCAGAACGGGCGAATAAGAGAGTACCGCCGCAAAGACTGAACCAAGTTGACAAATCCCTGTTCATGGAGTATACTATGTTCACCGAATCGTGAACATAGGCATTTTGGTGAACACCCATGAGAGAACAAGACGTCGTTGACCTTCTCAAGCAACAGTTCAGTTCACTATTTCCGTCTCTCACGCTTCTGGACTGGCAGACGGGCCCGCCCGCCGATTTGCAACTGCGGGTAGCGGTCGGGCAACGCGGGGCCGAGAAACGCCTGCTGTGCGAAGTGAAGGCCCGGGGCGAACCACGCATCCTGCGCGAGGCTGCCTATCAACTCCAACAATATATCGCTGCAGGCGCAACGGGCCATCCAGTGGTCGTTGCTCCATATGTGTCGGACCGGGGACGACAGGTCTGCAAAGAGATGGGCGTCGGCTTTTTGGACCTGTCAGGCAACGCCTGTCTGGACCTGGGCGATGTCTATTTTGAGGTCGAGGGTAAGCCTAACCGCTACAAAGAGCCCCGCCCACTGAGGAGCCTCTTCCAGGGCCGCTCCGAGCGGATACTGCGGGCTCTGCTGACCGATCCCAATCGGACGTGGACACTGCGCGAGTTGGCATCTGAGGTTGGCATCAGCCTGGGATACGCCAGCGAGATCGCCCGCCGCTTGGACGAGCAGGAATGGGCTGAACGCGGTCAGACGGGTGGCCTGTGCCTGACTGCCCCGACCGACCTGCTTGACCGCTGGCGGGACGAATACACCTACCGGCGCAGCCCTATCGCCGAGTTGTACGGCCTGGGCGAGGTGGCAGACCTGGAACGGGCTGTGGCCGATTACTGCCGGGGACAGGGAATCAACTACGCCTTCACCCTATTCTCCGGCGCCAACCTCATTGCTCCCTTCACCCGCTATCTTCAGATCGCCTTCTATTTTACCGGCGACTTGGCAGCCTTGCAGGAGAGGCTGGGTGTCAAGCCAGTCCCGTCGGGTGCTAACGTGCTCATCCTCAGACCTTACGACATGGGGGTGTTCTACGGAGCACAACAAGTGCGCAACAAGCGTGTAGTCGGTAACATCCAGCTTTACCTGGACCTCTACAGCTACAAGGGACGTGGTCGAGAACAGGCCGAGTTCCTACGTGATCAGGCCATCGGTTTGTAATGATTAGGAGAATCCATGCCTACGAAAAGCGACTATCCCATCGGTCCCGTGGAAGCCTGTCGAGCAGTGATGGCTGAGCTGTGGACAGCTTTGGCAGCCTACGATGAATACATGGTACTGATCGGCGGCTGGGTACCCTATTTCTTGCTCGAACGCCACAGCCGCACCGATCCGGGCCACGTTGGGTCACTGGATGTTGACCTGGCCTTGGATGCCAGCCGCATTCCCGAGGTGGCTTACCAGACGATTCTGGACATTCTGGAGAAGAGAGGCTACCGGCAGCGCCGCAATCGTCTGGGGCGTCCGATCCCCTTCAGCTACCTGCGTACCGTGGAGACGACTGAGGAGGCGACGGTCGAGGTTCAGGTGGACTTCCTGGCCCCCGAATATGGTGGGACGGGGAAGCATCGCCGCCACCAGGTTGTGCAAGACCTCCTGGCGCGAAAGGTGAGAGGAGCTGATCTGGTCTTCGATCACTTCGAGTTAGAGGCTTTGGAAGCTCGTCTTCCCAATCGAGCGGTGGTTGACGTAACCCTGAAAATCGCAGACGCGGCTGCTTGCTTGGTGATGAAAGGTATCGCTCTGGCACAGCGACTGCAGGAGAAGGACGCTTACGATCTGTATTTGTTGAGTAAGCACTACAAGGGTGGTCCGAGCAGCCTGGCTGAGGAGGTGGCTGTCCTAGGCCGGAACCGCTTGGTGCTGGAAGCCCTGGCCGGGATCCGAAAGCGTTTCGGTCGCGTAGACGGTGCAGGTCCCATTGCCGTTGCAGATTTCATGGAAATCACTGACCCGGAGGAGCGGGAACTCGTCATGCGAGATGCTTTTGAGGTGGTAAACACCTTGCTGGGGAAGCTGGGTTGATCAAGTAAGCGGGAAAACAGAAAAGCTGAGAATCGAAATCGTCCAGGTGACATCATGAGCAAATTACTTGATCTGGAAGCCTTCACCGCCCACCTCGCGGCGGCCACGCAGCAGGCTGGCTACGAGGTGGTCAAACGCGAGGAGGGCGTGCTGCACGTCGTGGTG
>JBHIAT010000284.1:0-2244 GCA_046758705.1 Bipolaricaulia bacterium | reverse complement strand
TGGTACAGCTCAGTCCTTGATGGATGCCTTTATAGGCAGCAGTGGCGAGAACATGGGACTGCTTAACCGAATGTGGCTGCGATTGTATGGCTCCCCAATGCCAAAGGAACTAATTACTAAAGTGCAGTGCAGACTGCAGGAAAAGAGTTACCCTCGAGACCGGCTTTTTGACCTGCGCATGGGGATCAAGTTGGACGAGGACCGTTGGGCTGCGGAAGCTAATGCTAACTACAAGATGGAAACATTGTTTCGCAACTCTGTTTTCGATCTGGAACTGACTGTGAGAGACTCGGCTCTCCAGAAAGATGAAAACGCTGCCCGGCTGTACTATGTCCTTCAAGAACTAAAAGAAGGACGCTTTTGGTTCGGCGCTGGGAAGAGCAAAGGTCTAGGGCGATGCCGTCTGGAAATGGATCTTCCGTTCTCAGCCCCTGAGACGTCACCAAGCACAAATCCCAAGGCTAATCACCTAATGGTATCTCTAGTGTTCAAAGCCATAAACCCCATTTTGGTAGGATGGAATTGGGGAAAGGTGGACCCTGATATACCTGCCTTCGCGGCTATTGAAGGAAGCTCGCTCATAGAAGCAATGCGAGGTCTTACAGAACCGATACGTGATCGGCTGGAGATGGTGATAGGCGGACCAATCCTCAGCCCTGAAGACTGGAAAGAGAAGTTGGCCGAGTATCTCCCAAGGGTCATTGCCATCTGGTTGAGAGAGCGCTCTGTGGCGCAAACCGATTCCTGGGTACTTCCCTCATCGGCCGTGGCCAAATTAGGCAAGGGAAGGTATCCGCTCTCGAAGAAAATACTCCAGCAAATCCAACCTATGGTTGATCAGCCGTTCGCAAGCCGGGAAGCAGTCGAAACTTCCGTTAATGAGGCCCTTGGGAAAAAAGCCAACATGGCTAAACGTGTTCTGAGTGTCCTGGAGCAGGAGAGTTCCACCGGTCAGCAATTCGATAATGAGGCCTGGCTAGAGGCCGCCAATAGCTTGGGGATCGAAGATGCTACCCTGGCAGATCGTCTCGCAGCTCAGATTCAAAGTGAACCTGCAATGGTACAGATCCTTGCTCAGGCATGTAAGAAAGTGCTGCCTCAGTTGTACCAACAGGTGGATCGACAGGTCAGATTGCTTCAGAGCGACTCCTGGGTAGATGCGGAAATTGCAGAGCGTGAGGAACATATGCGGATTAAGACTATGCTGCTTGAGGGTGAGATCGACGAGCAGCAATGGAATAACCTGGGTCAAGCTCCAGAAGGTGTCAGTACCGCGACATGGAGGGAATTTCTCGACTCCCATAGTCGAGTGCAGTTCAGGCATATGTTAAGCCGTGAGAATCTGCAGAAAAGCATCACAAATGATGATAACTTTATTGAATACCTAGAGGCCTATCGTGACTATACCCGCCAGGAACTTGCGCAACCCTATAACACTGATTTTCGAGAAGGAGGGCCGTCCAATCGAGAAATATCGCGAAAGTACGGAAAGCCTTATGATAAGGTATTCATGCGTATGCTGTCCTGGGCGCCATCCTCACAAGATCAAGGCGCTTGGGAGATCTATATACCCGGCAGTACCATCAAAGGAGCGTTCAGAAAACGCGCCTCGCAAGTGCTGAAAACACTATGGGGAGAATCCGCCAAGACCGATAAGGTATTGAACCGTCTGTTTGGTTCCCAGAATCAGAAAGGACTTGCCTTCTTCTCTGACGCTTACCTCACAGACCCGCATGATTCGGAACGTTCATGGTGTTCTATGGATGGAGTGAGGATGAATCCGCAAACAGGTCAACCTGTGGAGGAAGCTAAGGCCGACTACTTATTTGCTTACGGTGGTGAGCTTTCGTTTCATCTTCGCGTGGACCTTCAGGACATTGATGAACGAGATGCGGAGGCGATTTCGCTTCTGGCCCATCTGTTCCAGGATTTCCAAAAAGGGGATATCCCTTTGGGCGGCGAAAAGACCAGCGGCTTTGGTTGGGTTAAAGCCGCCGTTACCAAGCTCAACTGGGTAGCAACTAACTCAGATGGCGTAGGCAGGAAGTTATTCGGAAAGCAGAAGCTGGTTCAAGATGGTATATGGCAGCGGCTGGATCTCGAAGGAGAGGCAGCGGCCAGCGCATCTCTCAATTTGCAGCCTATAGAACCATTGGCTATAGCCGAGCGATTGAAAACTCCTCCCAGGGCGAGTCTAGGCTTTATCTCTCACAGGTCATTCGGTGGATATTGTGGAATGCTTGT
>JBHIAT010000283.1:0-2269 GCA_046758705.1 Bipolaricaulia bacterium | reverse complement strand
ACGTCACTTTGCTGACAGTTTCGTATTGAAAATCTATCACTTTTGTCCCGTCTGATCCCCTGCCGTGACCCCCTCTGCCGACGAGTTGGTCGGCAATTTGTCGGCAGACCGTAGTCTGCTCGCTCATCGCCGATCGTCCGTCCGGTTGCGCCAATCGCATTGCCCACATAACACATCACTCTGTTCTGCTAAAGCCAAGGCGAGAGGGGCCGCATCGGGGAGCATTTCGGAGTAAATCAGGCGATCTGGCATGAATAGGTCGGCCGAACCTAATGTCCGGCATGTCCTGACCTTGCATAGAGGGTTGACATAGCAATCCCGTAGCGGTATAAGCGGTGAGGAGTTTGTAGTGACAAGATGACAGGATAACAAGTTGCCCGCTTCTATAGACCCGTTGGGATCTCCGAGCACCACTGTTGAGCGCAACAGCTACATCCCTTACTACGTCCAGGTGAAGGAAGCTTTGCGAGAGGGTATCGACCGCGGTGATTGGCAGGCGGGAGACCAGCTTCCGGGGGAAGCAGAACTCTGCCGGATGTTTGACGTTAGCAGGACGGTAGTTCGGCAGGCACTCAAGGAAATGACGTATGAAGGCTCAGTCGTTCGGGCGAAGGGCAAAGGAAGTTTCATCGCTGAACCCAAGGTTATTGAGAGCCTGGCTCAAAAGCTTACTGGCTTTTACCAAGACATGGTGGAGCGGGGGCACAACCCCGTCACCCAGGTTCTCAAGCAGAGTTTCAGCCACGCCAACCCCAAGGTGGCTGCTCATCTCGGCGTCAAGCCCGGAACGCCGGTGATCAAAATCGAGCGCCTACGCTTTATTCAGGATGAGCCCATCGTTTTGGTGACGACTTATTTGCCGTATACGCTGTGTCCCGAAGTCGTCCGCGCAGATTTGTCCCATCAATCTCTCTACGCGTTTCTTGAGAAGCAATGTGGCCTGGTGATTGCGCGTGGGCGCCGAACCCTGGAGGCCGTCCCGGCCAATGAGTATGAGGCTCGACATCTTCAGGTTAAGAAGGGAGCCCCCCTTATCATGTTGGATAGCGTGAGCTACTTGAGCGACGGTACGCCGATTGAGTACTACCACGCGCTTCACCGCGGGGATCGATCGCGGTTTGAGGTCGAGCTCGTCCGCATTCGCGAGCAAGGCAAGGCGAGAGAGGTGCTGGGGGGAGAGGCGACGGAGCTACCCCAAAGCAATGAGCTGGTGAGATAGCGATGACCGGCAACAATCGGGGTCATGGCTGGAGAGCCGGGGATGGAAGCGCAGCGGTCAGTTTCTCATGGGACCATCCCCGTTTCTGCCTTTGCCAGCTGATGCCTAAGGAGAGGGGGTGAGGCCAGTCCTGAGAATACCCGTCTGCAAGCAAAACGGCTGAAACACCAAGACAAGGAAGGAGGTTGTCCATGGGCACTATAGGTGGCCTTGTGAAGAAACGGTGGTGGCTCCTGGGGGCAGTAGTGTTGGCGGCCGTGATTGCCCTGGCGGCCTGTGGGGACGATGAGGAGGAGGAGGCACCGCCTGCGGCAACGCCAACACCGCCGGGAGCGGTAGCTCGCTGGCAGCAGCCCATCGTCATTGGCTGGACGCCGCCCGACATCACGGGCGTGTTCAAGACGGCCACTGACTTCTTCGAGGCCAGCGCTGCGGATGCCAATGCCCATGGGTTTGACGTGCAGGTGATCTCCCAGTCCCCGGCCACCCATGTGGCCTTTGCGGACCAGGTGGCGATCATCGAGGACTACATTCAGCGAGAAGTGGATGTGATCGCTATCTCCCCCATTGAGGTGGATGTTATCAAGCCGGTGGTGCAAAAAGCCATAGATGCGGGCATCCCGGTCATCATCGTGAACCTGTTGGAGCCGATCGAGGGGCTCGATATCACCTCTTACATCGGCTTCGATAACACCATCGCCGCGGAAGTCACAGCATACTCCGTCCTCGACTACTTCGGCGGCCCAGGGGTTCTGGGGACAGGGGAAACGGTGGATGTGGCTCCGGACCAGTTCCTGGACTTCGATTTCTGGAGTGACCTCTACGCCGGCCTCTCCGCAGCAGAGAAAGCCGATATCGTCGCTCGGGGTGCCATCGTCGAGGGCGTCGCCGGCGGCTTCTTCTCCACGGCTCGATTGAACGGATTCAACAACGTGATGAGCCAGTTCCCGGGGATCGAGATCGTGGGCGCGCCCTGCGCCGCCGACTGGAACCGGGAGAAGGGGATCAAGTGCACGGAGGACATCCTCACTCGTTTCTCCGACCTGGACT
>JBHIAT010000282.1:0-2288 GCA_046758705.1 Bipolaricaulia bacterium | reverse complement strand
AGGCACCCCGAGACACCGCCCAGGTGTTGAGTCGCTTCGGCCACGGGATCGCGATCCGCAACTGCTTCTTCAGAGAGGGGAACCCGTACCTGCGCGAGGTGGCGAAATACGCGAACATTCCTGTTCTCAGCATGCAGTGCGACGTTTACCACCCGTGTCAGGCAATCGCTGATCTGATGACGATCCAGGAGAAATTTCACGGGGAACTGCGGGGCCGGAAGGTTGCGATCTCCTGGGCGCACGCGCCAAGCTACATGAAGCCGCTTTCGGTGCCTCAATCCCAGATTCTGCTCTTCCCTCGGTTCGGACTCGACGTCGTGCTCGCCCACCCGCCGGAGTTCGAACTGATGCCCGAGATCGTGGCTCAGGCCAAGGAGAACGCCGAGCAGGCCGGGACGAAGTTCGAGATCGTCAACGATATGGACGAGGCGTTTGACGGGGCCCATGTGGTGATCCCGAAGAGCTGGGGGGCACAGCTCAGAACGACCGACCCGGAGGAGTCGATGGCGCTGGCTGAGGCGCACACCGACTGGATCTGTGATGAGCAGCGCCTCGCGCTCGCCGCTCCTGATGTGATCTACATGCACGCGCTGCCCGCCGACCGGGGCCATGAGGTGACCGCCGCGGTGATCGACGGTCCACACTCGGTCGTCTTCGACGAAGCGGAGAATCGGCTTCACACCGCCAAGGCGTTGATGGCGTTGACGATGGGAGGGCGACCCTGATGGCTGCGTCCGAATCCGAGAACAAGAACAAGAGCAACGGGAAGACCGTGATTGCGGGCGCGACGGCGCTGGCGACGCTGGAGACGGGGTCCGGCTATTTGGAGGATGGCTACCTGGTGATTGAGGGTGAAACGATCCGGGAGATCGGGACCGGAGAGCCGCCTTCCGATAGCTACGATACGGTCATCGATGCGCGCGGGAAGCTGGTTACACCGGGATTCATCAACACCCACCATCACCTGTACCAGACGCTCACTCGCGCCTATCCGGCAGCGATGGACGTCGGGCTGTTTGACTGGCTTGAAACCCTCTACCCACTGTGGGCGAACCTCGACGAGGAGGCCGTCTATCTCAGTACGATGATGGGGATGGCCGAGCTGTTGCTCTCTGGGTGCACGACGACGACCGATCATCATTACGTCTTCCCCCGAGATCTGGATGTGATCGATGCCCAGATCGAGGCGGCGACCGAGATCGGCATGCGGTTCCAGCCGTGTCGTGGTAGCATGTGCCTGAGTCAGAAGGACGGTGGCCTGCCCCCGGATTCGGTGGTTCAGGATGGGGATGTGATTCTTAAAGATTCGGAGCGGGTCATTGTCCGCTACCACGATCCCGCTCCCAATGCCCGAGTCCGGATCTCTCTTGCCCCCTGTTCACCGTTCTCGGTGACGCCGACGTTGATGCGTGACACGGCGGCACTGGCTCGCCGGCACGGGGTTCGGCTCCACACCCATCTGGCGGAGACGCTCGATGAAGAGCGGTTCTGCGAGGCACAGTTCAATCTGCGGCCGCTGGAGTATCTGGAGTCGGTCGACTGGTTGGAAGATGACGTTTGGATCGCCCACGGGATCCACTTCCAGGGTGACGAGATCGCCCGGCTCGGCCAAGTAGGGATCGGGGTGGCCCACTGCCCGAGTTCCAACATGCGCCTCGGCTCGGGGATCGCGCCGGTGCTGAAGCTGCGCGCTGCCGGTGTCCCGGTCGGGCTGGCTGTCGACGGCAGTGCCTCCAACGATAGTTCCAACTACCTGCTAGAGCTACGCATGGCGCTGTACCTGCACCGGACCGTTGACGGTCCCGCCGCCCTCCGGGTGACCGATGTGCTGGAGATGGCGACCCGAGAGAGCGCTCGTTGTCTCGGTTGGGAGGAGATCGGAGCGCTCCGCGAGGGCTGGGTCGCCGACATCGCGCTGTTCGACCTGGAGCACCTCCACTATTCCGGGGCCCACAACCCGCTAGGTGCGCTGGTGATGTGCGCGCCCACGACCGTCGACACATTGCTCGTCGGCGGGAAGGCCATCGTCAAGGGCGGGGAACTCCAGACCGTCGACGTCGACAAGCTAACCGCTCGGCATCGGGACAAGGCCAGGGAGATCGTAACCGGGTAACGGGAACCGCAGCTGCCGACGGTTCCATCGCCCGCAAAGAACCACCACAACGCTGATTATTTGTTGACCTCCCCTCACGTTTGTATTATAATAATTCAAGTAAAGTAATACAATAGGAGCTGGCTTTTATGGTAATAACGGTGCGTATAGATGAGGAGCTGGTTCGAAAGATCGA
>JBHIAT010000281.1:0-2308 GCA_046758705.1 Bipolaricaulia bacterium | reverse complement strand
TACGAGATTGAACGGCGATTGCGGACCCGGGATCACACCATTCGGCTCGACAGTCTGCTTGAACTCGATCAGGAACGGCGTCGGTTGATCCAGGAGGTGGAAGCGCTCAAATACCGCAGAAACGTGGGCTCAGAGGAGATCGGTCGACTCAAAAGTGCCGGCGACGAGGCGGAGGCTCAAGCTCGCATCAAGGAGATGGGCGAGCTGGCCCGCCAGATTGACAATCTTGATGAACGGCTGAAACAGATCGAGGGGGAGATCCACGATCTCCTCGCCCGACTCCCTAACCTGCCCCACCCCAGCGTCCCGGTCAGCGAGCAGATCGAAGACAAACAGGTTCTGAAAACCTATCAGGAGTCACCGACCTTCGATTTTCCGTTCAAAAACCACATTGAGTTAGGCGAGTCATTAGGGCTGTTGGACTTCCCTCGGGCGGCCAAGATCGCCGGTGCCCGCTTCCCGATGTACCGAGGATTGGGAGCGAAGCTGGAGATGGCTCTGATCTACTTTATGTTCCACTACCAGGTGGAAGAGAACGGCTACGAGCCGATCTTTCCTCCGTTCCTGGGCAATCAAGAGAGTTTTTTTGCGGCGTCTCTACTTCCCAAGTTTCAGGATGACGTCTACTACATCGAGAAGGACGATCTCTACCTCAATCCGACTGCCGAGGCGATCCTGGCGAACCTGCATCGCGACGAGATCCTGAGCGCAGAACAGCTGCCGCTCAATTACGCCGGGTTCACCACCTGCTTCCGTCGCGAGGCCGGCAGCTACGGTGAGGAAGAGCGCGGCTTGATCCGCATCCACCAGTTTAACAAGGTGGAGTTGTTCAAATTCACCGAACCGGAGTGCTCCTACGACGAGCTCGAACACCTGATCGAGGATGCCGAAGATATCCTGAAGGCGTTGGATCTCCATTATCGGGTGGCGTTGCTCACCACCAGCGATATGGCGATGCAATCGGCCAAGACGATCGATCTAGAGGTCTGGCTCCCCAGCCAGGGGAGGTACTACGAGGTCTCTTCGTGCAGCAACTGTGAGGATTTCCAGGCGCGGCGGGGGAATATCCGCTACCGCCCCGAGCCCAAGGCCAAGCCCCGCTACGTCCACATGCTGAACGGCTCCGGGTTGGCCACTTCCAGGCTGCTCGCAGCGATCCTCGAGAACAATCAACAGGAGGACGGCTCGGTGATCGTCCCCAAGGTGCTCCAGAAGGATGTGGGGGTGGACGTGATTCGGGGTGTAAACTAGCCAAAAACTTGCAAAATCTCGTCTCCTGTACTAAATATAGGGGATAGTGACCTTTTAACTCTTTCAACCAAGGAGGGTGCAACGTGAAACGAAGATTGATGGTGTTGGTTTTGACCGTGATGATCGTTGGGGCGCTGGCGGGCGGAGCCCAGGCGCAGTTTCTCTTTGGGGTAGGCGGTGGAGGCTCGGGCTATATACTCGGTTTGCAGCCGATTAGAGATGGTTTGACCGGTCTGGGTTTAGGTTTAACCGCTGCCGATGTCGCGATAATCCCAGATGTCCCAATCCCCCATCTTCAGGTGCGGGGGCAGGTGCGCCTCCCGTTCATCCCGTTTTTCAACTTTCTCCGGGTCGATTACAACTGGATCGAGTTGCCACCGACTGAAGTGGCAACCCTGCCGGTAGAAATCGTTCCGGGCTTCCCCGTGAATGTCGGTGTGAACATGGGTTTCAACAGTCAAGTGATCAGTGCGACCGCCCTGAAGCAGATCGGCCTGCTGCTATTTAAGATCTACTTCGGAGTCGGGGCCGATATGATCAGCGGGGCGATGAGCCTGGCGGTCACATCAACGACTCCAGGGGTTGGCGCTGCGGTCAACACGATCCTTGCGGGTGCCGGTCTGGACAGCAACACGATTGAGATGACCACGGCGCACGCGCTCGCCGGCGGGCGAGTGGGACTCGGGTTCCTTGACCTCTACGGAGAGTTGAAGTACCTGTTCCCGTTGGAGAACCTTGGATCTCTAACGGTCGGCGAATTCCAGGTGAGCATCGGGGCGATGCTCAGCCTCTAACCTAAGATAAGGAAGGAGCAGAGAATCAACTGAGATGGTCGACTTCGAACGATTGACCGTTCCTACGGGGGGGGAGCCGATCGAGACGGTTGATGGACAGTTGCGGGTGCCCGACCGGCCGATCATCCCGTTCATCGAGGGTGATGGCATCGGTGTAGATATCACACCGGCGATGCGCCGGGTGCTCAACGCCGCAGTCGAGCGGAGCTATGCCGGCCAGCGAGGGATCGTCTGGATGGAGATCTATGCGGGTGAGAAGGCCC
>JBHIAT010000280.1:0-2314 GCA_046758705.1 Bipolaricaulia bacterium | reverse complement strand
CCCACAAGGTGCGGGTCGTGGCCGTCGTCGGTCACCGAGGAGAGAAGCCGGTGCTGTTGGTGAGTACCGACCGGACCCTGGACGCCGCCCAGATCATCGAGCTGTACGCCGCGCGGTTCACCCTCGAGATTACCATCAGGGATCTGAAACAGCTGGGGATTGGAGATTATCAGTGCACGACGCCAGTGGCCATCGAGCGATTTGTGCGGTTGTGTTGCGTGGCGTTTTGTGTGGGGCGATTGCTGATGGTGGAGCGGCAGAGAACCCAAGCCCGAGTGTCTCCTTCGCGGATGAAGCGGGAAGGATGGTTCAGTTTCCACCCGTTGCGCCGCTGGCTGAGAGGGGTCGCGTTGCGCGAGATGCTTTTGTTGAAGTTCGGATGGGACGCGGAAATGGAAAAAGTCGAGGAGGTAGCCGATCCGCTGATGCGGATGGTGGCCTGATGGCGGTTGAGAGAGTTGGAACCTCATCGTACCTCCTCTGAATTCTGCAAAACTATAGGAGTTAAAGGAAGCGATTCAACATTTCCTCCTAATGGCCCGTGTCGATGGTCGCAGCCTCAAGACCATCGAGCTCTATCACTACGTCTTCGATAGCTTCACCCAATTCCTTGAGACTAAAACCACATCGCCAACCGACATCAAGGTGTTCACCATCCGTTCTTACCTGGCTCACCTACAGGATAGAGGCTTAAAGACTACGACGATTGCCATTCACTTGAGAGTGCTCAAAGCACTCTTCAACTGGCTGGTCAGAGAGGGCTTCATGACCAAGGTTCAAAACCCTGCCGGGGAGATCAAATCCCCAAGAACATCCAAACGCTATCCCTTCATTTTGAGCGACGCTCAAGTTGCTGCTTTATTAAAAGTACCTGACAGAACCACTTGGACGGGGTTTCGTAACTACACTATACTCTTGACCTTTCTTGACGTGGGGTTGCGACTTAACGAACTGATCAACTTGGAGATCGGTGACTTAAACTTAACTCAGCGGAGCCTGAAAATTCACGGGAAAGGGGCCAAGGATCGGGTCTGTTTCATGGGGGGTAGGTTGACCAAGGCTATGAAGCGCTGGATCGATTTACGGGGCTATCAGCCCTACTCAGAGGAGGTATTCATCACTCACATAGGAGATCGACTCCAACCTCGCCGCGTGCAGCACATTGTCTCTCAGCTGGGTGATAAAGCCCGTATTAAAGGCGTGAGGATCTCACCCCACACGCTTAGGCATACCTCTGCTACGCTGGCTGTGAGAAACGGTCTGGATGTCTTTTCCCTACAAAGGCTCTTCGGCTGGGAAAAGGTAGAGACAGCGATGCGCTACATACACATGAGCGGTCGGGCTTTGCAGGAGGCGTTTTCACGGGCGTCTCCTGTAGATAGGCTGCTGGGAGGAAAGTGAGTGTGAACCTAGTTCATGTAGCACGGCCCATGACCGGCTGTCCAACAGAACTTACAAACCGCACCATCATCATGGCATTACTTCAATAGTTTCTTGGGCTCAATGTATCGGGCTTAAAGGGCGTACTTGCAGGATCTCATCTTCTGTAAGGGGTTTAACGGCTGAGGCCGGGACCATGACGACGTCGATGGTTTCCCCTACGGCGGTGAAGATCTCAAGGGCGTAGCCATCCTCTCCGTGGGTCGCCGACGTTCCGGACAGATGTTCCACCACCACGGCCACATCCCCACGATCGGGCAGCTCTTGCTCGTAGCGTTCGAAGATCTCCCGGATGACAGCGACTTTCTCCTCACTACGAGCCTCTTCCAAACGTAATAGGAGCACGCCGGCATGGTGTTGCCTAGAATGGTACACGAGCTTCCCAAAATCCTTGTCCATGGTGAGAATCAATCGCCGCTCTTGGACAGCTTGCTTTAGGATATCCACATCGGCCATCCGGGGATCGAGGTCCCGCACAGCCACGACATCATGGCCCTGGGATCGGAGCCAATCTTCTACAGCTTTGCCAACCCCAACGTCAATCAAGAGCTTCACCGGTTCAGGTTCACCCGGCTTCAAGGGGATAGACGTCCTCTTCGGTGATACGCTCGACGGCATAAGCCAGCACAGCCCGGATATCCTCAGGCTCTAGTTCAGGATAGTCCTGGAGCAAATCCTCGGAAGGAACGCCAGCGGCCAATGCGCGCAAGATTTGCTCTACACTGATGCGTAGGCCGCGGATCGTGGGCTTGCCCGTTAGCACCTCTGGATCTAAGGTGATCCGCTTCAGAAGATCGTTGAAATCCTTCTCCTTCATAGAGATCCTCACTTCCCGTTCGTTTCTGCAGAGAGCTTATCCAATCTCATTATACAT
>JBHIAT010000279.1:0-2383 GCA_046758705.1 Bipolaricaulia bacterium | reverse complement strand
ACAGTCGTCTGGTCCGCAAGACGTTGGGTTACTCCAAGATCGTTGAGATGCACCGAGCGGCGGCTGTCTGGGAGGACAGTGTCTACAACTGGGTGCGCCCGGTCAAAACGTTACGTCGTGAAGTCTTCGGTGATCCGACGCGTCGCTGGTTCCCCCGAACGCCTGGTATGGCTGCCGGTCTGACCGATCATATTTGGACGGTGAAGGAGCTGTTGACGACTCTACCGATCCCTGCTGTCAGCAACACTTGAAAGGGAGACTACCCCCGTCTTCGTCTATCATAAACCCATAAAGCGTGTCGGCCGCTCGAACCCCGTGATGACCGGCACCGAGGTCGCCCACTTAGCCATGGAGGGGTATGGCCTCTCGTGGGATGCGGAACCCCTAGCAATTTCACTCTCAGAGATCTCCGATCAGGCCGTGAAGCGGTTCCTGCAGGCGGCCCGCCAAGAGCGCAACTTCGAGATCGATCCCAAGATCCCCGTTGAGGAAGCTCTGGAGAAATTGCGTCTGCTTCGTGACGGCCAGCTCACACGGGCCGCTCTCTTACTCTTCGGTGTGAATCCTCAGAATCAGCTGATACAGGCGCAGGTCCGCTGTGCTCGTTTCCGCGGGACAGGTACCTCGAAGTTTGTCGACATGCAAGTGATCGAGGGTACGCTCATCGATCAGGTTCAGGAGGTGATGCACTTCATCCGTCGGAACATTCAATTGAGCGCTGAAATCAAAGAACTCCAACGGGAGGAGCACTGGGAGTATCCCATCGAGGCGCTACGAGAGGCTGTCGTGAATGCGATCTGCCATCGGGACTACACGAGCTCCGGTAACGTACAGGTACGTATCTTCGACGATCGCCTTGAAGTGTGGAACCCCGGCACACTGCCCGAGGGACTCTCGATTGAGGACCTCAGCCGGCCCCATGACTCCCGCCCGCGCAACAAGCTGATTGCCCATGCCTTCTTCTTGAACAAGTACATCGAGCAATGGGGGACCGGCACGTTGCGTATGATAGACGCCTGTCGAGCAGCCGACTTCCCCGAGCCGGTGTTCACCGAGACCTCTGGAAGTTTTGTCGTCACCTTCCACAAGTCGAAACTCACGCCGGAGTATTTACAAGAGTTGAATCTAACAGAACGACAGATACACGCTGTCGAGTACGTGAAAGAAAAAGGACAAATTACCAATCAAGAATATATCAGACTCACAGGGGTTTCACGGGCCACTGCAACGCGGGATCTGACCGATCTGGTTCAGAAAGGGGTGTTAAGACAACAAGGGCGAGGGCGTGGCAGCTTTTATGAGTTGGCCATTGGAGGAAGATGAGTCAATTTTGATGCAGTGACGCTCCCCGCACTAAAGTACGGGGCTTCTCGTTTCACAGGCGGAACTTGCTCTCGCAGCGGTTCACGCCTCCACGCTGGCCGCGCCCGGCCAGTTCACACACAACGTTTTAGTTTCTTTAGGCCAGGCTTCGCGGCTGTTAGCTTCTGTTTCGCTGAACAGCAAAACGCTGGCAAAATGCACCTGGCTATACCCACAACGTTTTACGTTGCTCAGGGTTGCGGCAACAACCCCATACGTTGTCAAAGATCTGTGATCATTATACCATGGAAAGAGGAGAAAGTCCACGCGGACTGAAGTCCGGTGTATTGACCGATAATAATTGCAATAATGATGCAATTGAGGCTATTCTTATGGCAAGCTGTTCACCAGTGTCAAGCAAATTGGGTTATGAAATAAGGACCTTTAAGAGGTTCGATAGTTTGTCCAGAACTCAATTGCATCTAAGATAGGAAACACCATAGAATCAAAAGAAAAGTTGGGCCGACCTTGAGGGTCGGGTGACCCGAGCACTCCAGGAGTGGCTCACCTATCGTACGCTTCGGCTCCCTGGAGATGCACTCTTCTGTATCCGTCAGGGCTATCCGATCAACCTGAGTGTCATCTCTCGAATCATCTCTCGACTGGCAAGGGAGGCTAAGATCGGACAAGGGGTGAGTTGTCATACGTTGCGACATACCTTCGCCACCAACTTCATTCGCAACGGAGGAGATCCTTTCTCCCTACAACGCTTGCTGGGCCACAGCGATATCCAGACGACTATGATCTATGTGCATATGGCTGGTACCATGCTTAGAGAAGCTCATGCAAGGGCCAGTCCGGTGGATAGGCTTTTCAGTTGAAGTAAGAGGAGGGAATCACTGTCCGAGATGAAGAGCATCCGCATGGCAAGCAGACGCTCTCCCGCTGAGCTCAGAGTTTTGTAGATGGGAACCGGCTTCAAGGGTGTTTTTGCCTCCCACAATTTCCCCAAAAGGGCGCCTTACTGTAGAATAGGCACAGAGCGCGTTACCTTAATTTAGGTACGTCTCTCCATACCCTT
>JBHIAT010000278.1:0-2394 GCA_046758705.1 Bipolaricaulia bacterium | reverse complement strand
TGGGCTCGAAGGCCATAGGAGGAGTGTTTGTCTTGACTTCGACTTTCATACCTGAGAGCTGATCGCTGAGGGCTTAGGCTGTTTTGCGATCTGGTTGGCGGGGTCTCTCTACGGACGCCTATCCAGACATGCTCAGAGCGAATGAGTATTAGATCTAATGTGGTATTCAACCTCACCTTGAGCAAGTTCAGCTATCTGAACTGCCTCTTGCGGGTCAACCTGCAGATCTTTGACCACTGCCTCTTTTGTCATATCTCAGACTGGCTATGCCTTTGGCTGCCAGATAATGGGCTATCGTATTGAAAACATTGAGCTTCACCTTAAACAGCTTCAGCTGTCGAACGTTCTCATCTCTGTCTACCGGCCCTGAACCATGTATCATCAATACACATGGGAAACTGCCTTCTTCGGATGGCAGAGATAATGTCCCGGCCAATCTCACGTCGCCTGAGTTGACCGTTACCTCTTTCTCTATCATTTTTCTCTAAAGGGCTTCCGTCCTGAAAGATAAGCCACCGGTAAGATGACGCGGTAGGGATGCCTTTCCACCTGAGAAGCAAAGTATTCCACATACGCTTCAACCTTTTCATGTGGGAACTCTTCTATCAGCAAATCATGGATGGACTTTTGATCTGGGCTACCGACACCTTTTAATAAACTGATGGCTTCCTCCCGCGTCTTCGCCTCCAGTGCAGTATCCTGTCGTAAGTCCAGGTTCAGATCGATAAATCCAACCTGCTCAAAGAATCCCAAAAGATCCTGTTCATCAAAGCTGATCATCGCTTGAATCGTCGGACTCTCCTTGGACAATTCCCTTCGCCGTTGGTCTAACCGATCCTTGATCTCTTGAACCGGAGCCCAGTCGATGTCACTTTCAACTCTCCGGCGACTGTTGATCGGTTCGAAGATGGAGAATCTCCCGCCGGGGCGAAGGACTCGGAAGAATTCTTCGGCTACCTTTCTTTTATCTTGCACATAGATCAGGACGGAGCGAGTCATGATCACATCTACAGATTCGTCGGGCAGGTTAAGGGCAGTCGCATCAGCCTGCAAAAACTCCATCCATCGATCGACTTTCGTCTGCCGAGCCAGCCTCCGACACTCCTCCAGACAGTTGACGGAGATATCAGAAGCGATCACTTGACCGGTTGGCCTCACTCTCTCCACCGCTCCGAAAGCCAGCAGACCTATTCCCGTACCGACATCGAGGACAACGTCCCCTTCCTTGACCTCCGACCGATCTAAAACCCTGCCTCGGATATCACTGAGATACTGGAAGGCTTTTCTTCTTTGCTCCTCAGTCTTGTGTTGAAAGCGGGTTTTAATGAGCCATTCGGCCCATTTATCGGGTTTTTTCATAGAAGATCTTTCAATTGTTAAGCTTTTGGTTTGTAATATATTAGTATAGGCCTAAAGGATATCAAAATTCAAATCAGAAAATTAGAGAAAGAGTGGCTCCAATCCGCGTCATTGCTTAGTCATGTTCAGCTTCTTCCCCAGTTCGCGTCCAGCCTCCTTCGCTCTCGCATACTGCTCTGCCGTTGCTCCGATCTCAATCCCATGCTCTTGTGCCAGCTGCTGTATATCATAGATACTCAATTCCAATAGTTCCGCCGCCCGAGACAGGGTCATCCGCCCCTCAGACAGCCGCTCTAGCACATACTCCTCCGCCCCGACATAGAGCCACTGCCGCAAGGGCAGTCTGCATCTCCTCTGACGGCACGGCCAATTCGGTTCGATATGAGTCCACGAAGGGGAGCCACCCCTATGTTGATAACGTCTACCTCGGAGCGACTCGTATGAGCAAGAAACCCTGAGAAGAGCCCCATTCACTTTATAGAGAATACAAACAAGACATTTGACACGTTTGCAGGCAGCGAGGAGGAAATTTCGGGACAATCCGCTTGCGTCCCTTCCCCTCCCTATCCAATCCTGTCCTGGTCGAGCCACTCTCGACTGCCCGGATCGAGCCGGATCGGGTTCCACCACTACTCTCGCGTTCAATCATGACTATTAATTCGATCTAGTGGGCATAATAGAATACGCGGTTGATGCAATGGGTGTCTCATCAGATTCACTGCCCTAGTCTTATTGAAATTCCACGGTTGCCAATCGATAGCTCTAGAGCCTTTTTAGGTACTGAAGGGTTTATTATGACGGCAAACCATGATCCTGAGAAGGGAGGGGGATGCTGATGAAGGGAACAACGTTTTCTTTGGTGCTGGTGTTGGTGGCGTTAATAGGTTTAGCAGGTTGCACTCCTGTTGGCAGCCGAGTAGCTTCTACACCCGCTGCTCCCGAAAGTGAGGAGCTTGCTGAGGAGCCGGTGGTCTCTGCCGCCGCTGCTCCCGAAAGTGAGGAGCTTGCTGAGGAGCCGGTGGTCTCTGCCGCCGC
>JBHIAT010000277.1:0-2446 GCA_046758705.1 Bipolaricaulia bacterium | reverse complement strand
ACCTGCTTGAGATAGCGACTCAAATGGTTTCGCAACTCACGAATCCCTACCTTAGTCATCCCATACCTCCTCTGGTCCTATGTGACCACATTATAGGGTCAATGTGTCAACAGATCAAGTTGAACGGACAGTGGATAGATCTCCTGTTGCTAACTCAACACCCGGATCGCGTGGGTCTTGATCACCAGAAAGATCGGTCTGCCCTCACGGAGCTCCAGTTCCTCCAGTGCATCGGGGGTGATCTCAGCGATCAGTCGGGCCCCGGCGACATCCACAAACACGATCACCAGCTCCCCGACCGTCTCCACCACCCCTACCACCCCGGCGATGACGTTGCGGGCGCTGATCCCGCTCAATTGGGACTGAGCGAGTATGATATCTTCAGCACGGATCGAGACCGTCACAGTCCCCTCCGAGACCTCTAAATCACAGAGCACGGCCAGCGTCTGATCGCCGAGCGTGAGCTGGGTCAGGCCCATCTCCCGGTCGTGGTCGGAGATCGGTAATGTGAGGATGTTCTCGATCCCGGAGGATTTGGCGATCGACAGGACTGCGGGCTGGCAAAGCGCCAGATATGGGTCTCCTTGAGCGATAGCCTGTCCGTCCTCCAGGACCAATACCTCATCGGCTATGGCGATGAGGTCGGCGATCAGGTGGCTGACGTAGAGAAACGGGATGGAGAACTCGTCGCGGACCCGCAACAGGTAGGGAAGGATGCGACCGCGCAGCCCGACGTCCAGCCCGGTCAGCGGCTCGTCGAGCAGCAACAGTTGGGGAGACATGATCAGCGCCCGCCCCAGCGCCACCCGCTGGCGCTGTCCTCCAGAAAGCTGATCGGGTTTGCGATCGAGCAGATCCCCGATCTCCAGGACCTCAATCACCCCGTCGGGCGCGATGGAGGGTGAGGATGCTTGCCCATCCCTGCGACGGCGGGACCTGTACCCGTAGAAGAGATTGCGACGCACGGACAGATGCGGGAAGAGCAATCCTTCCTGAAACACATAGCCGACCCGCCGGTCCTCCGGCCGCAGGTTGACCCGCTCGCGGTCGGAGTAGAGCGGTCGCTCCCCGAGCCAGATCTCGCCCTGGTCCGGCGTCAACAGACCGCTGATGCAATTGAGCAGTGTGGTCTTCCCGCTTCCCGACGGGCCGAAGATCCCAGTGGCCTGGTCATCGATCTCGGCGTTAACATCCAGCAAAAATACCCCCAGTCGCTTACGGACCCGAAGTTTGAGCGACAACCCGGCGGCGTTCATCGAACTCGGGCCTCCCCTCGGGCCAGCAGCCATTGGGTCAGATAGAGTGTCAGGAACGCCAGGATCGTGACCACCAGGATCAGGCGAACCGCACTCCCCTCCTGGCCGATCTGCACAGCGTTAAAGATGGCGAGCGGGATCGTCTGGGTCCTGCCGGGGATGTTCCCGGCAACCATGATCGTGGCGCCGAACTCGCCCAAGCTGCGGCTGAACGCCAGGATCGCCCCAGCGATCACCCCGCGCGCCGACAGCGGCAGCGTCACGGTGAAGAAGACGTACCACGGACCGTTGCCCAGGGTACGGGCCGCCTGCTCGAGCTTGGGATCGATTCCCTCCATCGCCACCTGAACAGCGCGCACAAACAGCGGAAACGCGATGACCGCGCTTGCCAGCGCCGCCGCCGGCCAGGTGAAGGCGATCTCCCAGCCAAACAGCCGATAGAGCAAACTTCCGAATGGCCCCCGGCGACTGAACAACACCAGCAATACGTAACCGGTGACGACCGGCGGCAACACCAGCGGCAGCGTCGCCAGAGTGTCCAAAGCCGTTTTGCCCCGGATCCGTGTCTTGGCCAAGATCCAGCTGAGGGCGATCCCCGGCACCAGCAACCCGGCCACGCTCACCGACGCAACTTTGAACGACAGCCAGAACGCCTGCCATTCGACTGTAGAGAGCATGATCTTTCACCTGCCTTCTTCGGGCTCCTCGTCGTGCAGCGTGATGAAACCGAACCGGCGGAAGATCGCAGTGGCCTCCGGCGTCGTCAGGAAGGTGAGAAACGCGCGGGCGATCTGCGGTTCGCTTGAACCACGGACGACCGCCGCCGGATAGATGATCTTGGGACCGATCCCATCCGGGAACTCGTAAACGATCCGGACCTTGGAACTGACCGCCGCATCGGTGCGGTAAACGAGGCCCAGATCCACCTGTTCCGTTTCCACGAACGCGAGCGCCGCCCGTACATTGAGGGCCGGAATCAGCCGATCGCGAACCGCTTCCCACAGGCCGAGTTCGGTCAGGATCAACCGGGCGTAGATGCCGGCGGGGACACCATCGGGGTCCCCGATAGCAATCCGCCGGATCCTGGGGACGGCGATCTCCTCCAGGCGATCGAGGATCAGCGGACGGTCCCGGTGGGCGACCACGACCAACCGGTTGGAAATCAGATCGATTCGGGTATCGGGCTCGAT
>JBHIAT010000276.1:0-2453 GCA_046758705.1 Bipolaricaulia bacterium | reverse complement strand
AGTGTCCGTTTCATTCATCAACTGCGCAGCACTGCTGGCTCTCACGAACGCATCATGGTCATCGAACTATTTGGCCGCCACTGTGGGGAGACCTCACTCATCTCTGCCTATCTGGCCGGCGTAGATCGGGCCATCATTTCCGAGGGGCCCTTCGACATCGAGAGACTGGCCGATTTGCTGATGCAGGACAAGCGCGCCAACCCCAGCCACTACGCCATGATGACCATCTCCGAAGGGGCTCAGATCAAAGGTGAAGAAATTGTCTACAGGAACAAAGTTGACCCCTATGGACGCAAAAAGCTTGGCGGGATCGGTACTGTGACCGCTGACAGGCTGGAAAAGATAACCGGCGAAAAGACGATGATCCAGGAAGTCGCCTACCTGATGCGCTCCGGGCAGCCGGATGCTTTGGACGTCATGGTCGCCGTCAACTACGCCAACATCGCCATGGACCTCATCACGACGAAAAAGTTCGGGCGCATGGTGGCGCTGCGTGATGGGCGTTACACCGACGTGACGGCGGAGTCACCGGTCTTGGGGGTCAAGACTGTGGACGTGCGTGCCCTGTACGACGTCGAAGAGTACCGGCCCAAGGTCTGGCACGCCCACGGCAAGCCGATGTTCCTGTACTAGTGGGTTGTGTTGGGCGAGGTCTCTGACCGAGCCCATTTCGCCTCGGTCGGGAGACCTTCGGCGATCAATTAAGGAAAAACGCTCGGAGGTGCATAGCGCCTCCGAGCGTTTCTGTTTCCCATGGAACCTGAGAATCCAGGTTTTTGTTGGTAGAACCGAAATGTAAAGTGGAGTTGTGCCATGCCTCAGACCATCACCATCAATCTATCTGACACGTTGTACAAGCAATTGAAGCGGGCAGCCCAGTTGTCTCGCCAGCCGACCGAGACCATTATCATACAAAGTCTGACCCACACTCTGCCTGCCTTGTTGGAGGAGATTCCCACCCGGTACCAACTGGACGTCTACCCGCTCTTGCAAATGAGCGATGCCGACCTGCAACGAGAAGCAAACCGCACTTTCTCTTCGCAACATTGGGCCGAGTATGAAGCATTGCTCGACAGGAAAAAGATGAGGCCATTGACACCTGAGGAAGAAACGCGCCTTGATACTCTCCGTCGTGAGGCCGATGTGCTAATGTTTCGCCGGGGCTACGCGGCAGTTCTTCTCAAAAGGCGCGGCCATCGTCTGCCGGCGCTTGTCGCCTGATTATGCGAGTGTGGTGAGGGTGTGGCCAAGGAGCCGCCTGGTGGAAGCTGGGCGGCTCCTTTGGTTTTCTGGCTATTGCCAAGCAGAGGGTAATGTGGTACAATATGAGTGGCAGCTAGGTTGGATACCTTGCTTGCGCCGTGTGTGACTCTTGAACGTATTGCCCGGTGTCGCTGAGGCAGGGTGCACCGTTGGTACCATAGTATCTAAGAGAAGTCTGATGAACAACTCTCAGAGTCTTCGCGCTGATGAGAAAGATGGTGTTTGGACCAGGTTTGTTGCTGCGCATGGGCCAGGCATCGTAGTTCGTGGAACTATAGAACGAGTCGCCTCTCGTGGCGCTGTCGTTCAGATCGTTCCTGGCGTGGCGGGGTTTGTACCGCTCGAAGAAATTGGTCCCCTTGCCGTAAACAATCCTCAAGATGTACTTTGGCCAGGTGACATCGTTGAGGCTATCGTAAGTAGTGCTGATCCCTCTAAAAAGCGTATGGGGTTGAGCATAAAGCAACTAGTATTGCAACGGTCTGGTGAAGTTGGTTCTGCTATATCCCTATCTGAGCGAGAGCAATTTGAGGCCACGATGGACTTCGCTGAGCCACTTGGTGTAGCCGCCTGCCCAGACGTCTCCGATTGGCCATTGGGCAAGGTTCTTCAAACTACATACAAGCGTGGGCCATTGGTGGAAAGAGTGACTGAGGGCTTGGAGGCAATTTGCCAAGAAACTCATTCCGTAGGTGCTGCCATCTTTCGCCTTGACCCAGATACAGAAATGGTGACGTTAGGCGCTACCCGAATACTGGGACTATCCTGTACACGGGATGGGGAATCAGGGAGCATGAAGAGGATGCACTAACTGCTTTGCGCGAGGGAGCGGATGCGTACCTGTCTAAAGCGTCTGACAAAGAGGAGATTCTGCTGTGGATAGAGCGCGCCATCGAACGTCGGCAAACACGTCAGTCGATATGGGAAAGCCAACTGCTTGGAGCGTGCGAAGTGAGGCTCTTCCTAGATACAACGGCGACTCTGTTTGCAGAATGGCTGGCGGAGCATACCAAAATGGCGCCGTATCGTGAATTTCCTGCGGAAAAGGGAAGGCTGGTTTTGCAGAACATCAAGCCACAGTTGTCTGTGGCGGCTCCTATGACGCTGGCGATGGATGCGTTTTACGTAGTGCCAAAGGAGCATGAAAACGCCGAAACTGCTCTGCCAATACCTGCCGCTATTACATTTCG
>JBHIAT010000275.1:0-2469 GCA_046758705.1 Bipolaricaulia bacterium | reverse complement strand
TGGGCATCCTCTAACATAAAGGCCAAGCGCTCCCTGGGGTAATCCGGATCCAGCGGCACATAGGCGCCTCCGGCCTTCAGTATCCCTAGCAGCCCGACCAGCATTTCCAGTGACCGCTCCATGTAGATTGCCACCCGCACCTCTGGCCTGACTCCACGATTTCTGAGATAATGCGCTAGTTGGTTCGCCCGGCTGTTGAGTTCGTGATAGCTCAGCGATTCGCCCTCCATGCTTACCGCAATCGCCTCTGGGGTTCGCTCGACCTGGGTTTCGATCAGCTCCTGCAGGCAAGCCTCCCGCGGGTAATCCGAAGCCGTGTCGTTCCACCCCAACAAAACCTGCTGCCGCTCAGCCTCCGTCAATAACTCCAGCCGTGAGATTTGAGTCTCCGGGCTGGCCACGATCACCTCAAGTAGCCTTAGATAATGCCGCAGCATCCGTTCGATCGTAGTGGCGTCGTAGAGGTCGGTATTATAGGCCAGCATAATCTTTTGCATGATCTCCGTGTCGATCGAGAGGCTTATATCGAACTGGGAAGCTCCTATATCGATCTCGAAAGGATTCCACGAGAGCCCGAATAGATTGACCTCGCGCATAGGGGCGTTGAAAAGGTTGAAGAGTACCTGAACGATTGGCGAGCGACTCATGTCACGCTCGGGTTGAAGTTCCTCGACCAATTTCTCAAAGGGCATCTCCTGGTGTGCGTAGGCTCCGAGTGCTACCTCGCGTACACGCGCCAGAAGGTCGCGGAAAGTCGGATTGCCCGAAAGATCGGTGCGTAACACGAGAACGTTAACGAAAGTCCCGATGATCCCCTCAATCGCAAACCGGTTGCGATTTGCGATCGGTGAGCCGATAGCGATGTCTTGCTGGCCCGAGTACCGGTGCAGGAGCGTTTTGAAGGCTGCCAGAAGGGTCATGTATAAGGTTACGCCTTCCTGCAGGCTCAGTTTCTTGAGTCCCTCGGTCAGAGACCTTGGGAGATCCAAAGTGAGGTGGGCACCGTGGAAGGTCTGAACGGAAGGGCGCGGGTGATCAGTTGGCATCTCCAACACTTGGAGCCCCGCAAGCTGCTTTTTCCAGTACGATAGTTGAGATTCTAAGACCTCGCCGCGTAGCCATTGACTCTGCCAGGCTGCGAAGTCCGCATACTGGATGGGCAATGGCCTGGTCGGAACAGGCAGTACATTACAGAAAGCGTTATAAGCCAAGGCCAGCTCGCGCCCAATAACGCCGAAAGACCAGTGGTCCGAAATGATATGGTGCATGGTCAGCAATAACACGCGATCTTCCTCACCGAGCTGAACCAACAGAAGGCGCATAAGCGGACCCAGTTCGAGGTCAAACGGACGGCGGGCCTCTTCAGTCGTCAGCCGCCTCACCTCCTCTAAACGTTGATCTTCGGGCACCATCCGAAGATCAACTTCCTTGATCGTTACAGGTTGCTCGGGAGCAATGACCTGAACGGGTCTGCCACCGACATTTGGGAAAGTCGTTCGGAGTGACTCATGACGTCGGATCAGTTCCTTCAAGCTATGCTCCAAGGCGGCCTTGTTGAGCATACCGGTGACCCGGAGGGGAGCGGCCATGTTGTAAGCCGTGCTCTCGGGCGCAAGCTGGTGCAGGAACCACATGCGTCCCTGCGAGAACGACAGTGGTAGCTCCCTTTCCCGGCTGATCGCGGTGATGGGAGGAATCTCCATGGCCCTGCGGCCATTGCTCAAATCACCTTGAACCCGGTCGGCTAGCGCGGAGATTGTCGGACTCTCAAAAAGTACACGCAGGGGAATCTCGACCTTAAATAGTTCGTGCAGGCGGGATATTACCTGAGTTGCGAGTAGGGAATGTCCCCCGAGTTCAAAGAAATTGTCGTGGATGCCGACCTGTTTTAATTCAAGTAGATCCCGCCATATCGCGGCCAGTGACTCCTCCACAGGTGTACGAGGAGATACAAAGGTTTCCTCCATCTGGGGCCTGATCTGGTCAGGCGCTGGAAGAGCTCGGCGGTCCACTTTGCCGTTAGGGGTAAACGGTAGGGCTTCCAGCGGCACGAATGCAGAGGGCACCATGTAGTCGGGCAGCTTCTCCTTAAGAAAGCTTCGCAGTTCATTGATCGTAGGTGCTTGCGCTTGTTTGGGGACGACATAGGCCACTAAGCGCTTGTCTCCAGGTGTGTCTTCCCTAGCCATCACTACCGTCTCTTGCACAGCCGGGTGATTCACCAGCACCGCTTCGATCTCCCCCAGCTCGATACGGAACCCTCGGATCTTTACTTGATGATCTATCCGCCGCAAGAATTCGATGTTGCCGTCGGGTAAATAGCGCACACAGTCCCCCGTTTTGTACAGGCGCGCTCCTGGCTCCTCACTGAAAGGATGCGGGATAAACTTCTTCTCGGTCAGCTCGGGCCGGTTGAGATAGCCCCTAGCTAAGCCAACTCCGCCAATATGCAATTCACCTGGCACACCA
>JBHIAT010000274.1:0-2488 GCA_046758705.1 Bipolaricaulia bacterium | reverse complement strand
AGGAAAGCGCCTGAACAAATTTCGTTTTTGCTCAGGAAAGTTAGCGAACCGAGAGCGAAGGATACGTTGATGCAGATGGCGCAAAAGAGTGCGCGCTACGATCCCAATTCCCAGGCGTACTTGGCCAAGAAGCTGGGCGAAGGGCGGGGCTACTGGGAGGCAGTGAAGTATCTGGCGCGGCAGATAGCGCGCACGTTGTGGGCGATGTTGCGCGATGGGCAACCGTACGATGCCGAGCGGGCTCGGGCGATTGTGAAAACCCGAAAGGAGGTAGCTATGCTGACTTGAGCCGATTTTCATCTTAGTCACCCTTGACAAACTTCATAGGATGTTCCTTCCCTACTTTCTCAGGATCCACATGGAAGAACGTCTGGGGCGGCTTCCCCAGGATCACCCTCAACTTCTCCACATCCCCATCACCGCATACCACTTCCCCGCAAACACGATCACTCGATAGATGCTGTCTCGCCCCATCTCCTCATCGCCGAAACCGCCGGATCCCTTTCTCCCTCAACCGGCAGCCCCGATCCGTGTAGGGTCAAGGGCTGGTGTGGTGGATGCTGTAGGTCTTGCGAGCCCAGGCCGTTTCTCCAAAAGCTGCTGACTTCCTACAATGCTCCTTGTAGGAACTCAGGACAGAAGGCCGATGCGCTCGGAGGTCTCCAATTACAATCGTTCTTTTGCATTCGAGTCCCCGCCGCTCTACCATATTGACGGATTACACGTTGAGTGTATGGAGATGAATCCAGTGGCGAATTCATTGGAAGATACCTATCCTCACATCGCCCGTTGGGTTACGGGTTTTGGTTGGATCGAAGTTGGACAAGATCACTATAGTAGCTCGTTCGTCAGAGCATTGGACGAAGGTGGGATGGTCTGGGAAGGTAGGGGTGACTACAAGACCCTCGATGAAGCAATGCAGGCTCTAGAGGCAGGTCTTGCAGAGTGGATGGAAGAATACAAGTGATACCATCTCTGATGAGCACTCGAAGGAGTGAAAAGCGGAGTTTGAGACCGCTCGTGGGTGACCCAACGTACGCCGTTTGGGTGGATATGTTGCGACGCCTCGTCCCGGATGGTCGCACGCATCGTCTGTCTCAGATCGTCGCCGGAATGCTGGAGTTCGCATCGGTTGTTGCCGAGGAGAAGTTCGGCGAAAGGCCGGTGAAAGGGTCGTCGGCACAGTCTCTCATCCTTGCCTCAGAGCTAGCAGATCCTGATGAGATCATAGGTGAGCTTTCTGATCTCGTGGAAAAGCTCTTTGAAGACGCAGAGGATCTCGACCAAATCTTCGTTGTTTCCTTAACCCATCTTCGGGTAAAGCCAGACCATCCTTTGCGTGGTAAGATAGCCACTTATCAAAAACGGAGAGTGACACTCCCCATGCCTAAAGGCAGGGGCTTCTCGCTTCAACGACGGAACTTGCAATGCAGAGGTTCGCGTCTCCACGACCCGTGGTGCCCCACTGGAGAATTATGAGGGCCGAATTGTGATCTCGATGCAGAGACAAGCCACAATGCGGACAAGCGTGCCAACGCTGGGACAGTCCTTTGTCCACTCGCTTACCGCATCGAGAACAGAGCTGACTCGACAGGTTGGGTTTCACCGCGATCGCCGCACGCCCAGCCTCTGCCGCTTTGGTGCACAACAGCCGCAGGAATTGCCCCCAACCTGCATCGGAGATGCTCTTGGCCAGATACTTGTTGCGGACCATGCCTTTGATGTTCAACTGCTCAAAGGCGATCACATCGTTCTTTTCTACCAACTTGTTCGCCAGTTTGTGATGAAAGTCTCGGCGTTGATTGCCGATCTTGGCATGGACACGTTGCAGTTGGCGCACCGCCTTCGCCCTTCGCTTGCTGCCCTTCTTCCTTTTGGAAACCTTACGTTGAGCCTGTTTCAGTTCCCATTCCGCTTTACGATACCAACGCGGGTTCTCAACTTGAGTTCCGTCGCTTGTGGTGGCAAACGATTCAATGCCCACGTCGATACCCACTCGTTTGCCTGTTTTAGGCAGCGGTTCAGGTTTGGGCAGTTCCACCGAAAAACAGACATACCACCTGCCCGCGCTGCGCCGGATCGTAACCGTCTTGATCTCACCTTGGAGAGGGCGATGCAATCTCAGCTTGAGCGTTCCGATCTTGGTCAGGTGGAGTTTCTTCCCGCTCAACCGCCACCCCATACCGGCTTGTGGATAGGTGAAGCTATCATAACGGTTGCGTCCCTTGAAGCGCGGGTAGCCCGGTTTCTCACCGTTGCGCAGGCGCCTAAAGAACGCTTTGAATGCGTTATCCAATCGACGGAGCACATCTTGAAGCACCTGAGATCCGACCTCTTGGTATTCGGGGAGATCGCGTTTAATAGCAGGCAGCTGATTGGCTTGAGAGACGTAGGTGACGGAGATGCCGTTATGCCGATAGGCGGTCCTTCGTTCTTCAAGCGCACAATTGTAGAGGTTGCGGCACAGGTCAAGGGTACGTTCCAATCT
>JBHIAT010000273.1:0-2541 GCA_046758705.1 Bipolaricaulia bacterium | reverse complement strand
AGGCATTCTACCACAGGAATCCATTTCTTGCATAATTTAGGCTACAGTCCACTAGTCGGTGTCCTAAACAAGATGCGGTCAAATTCTGGCAACCATCGCCCCAACTCCTCATTTAGCGCTTCGAATCGTTCTGGCTCTTGATCCCGAAGTTGATCGAGAACTCCCGCAAGTTTATAGCCGTTCGGCTCTAACTCCATGTTTGGTTCGAGTTCTACAGGATCATCAATAGTGCTTGCGTTAAGTGAGTAAACTCTGATCTCCCTCAACTTTCTGGTCAAGGCTTCCTTATCTCTAGCTGATAGAGACGATCCTGTAGTTCTGTGGTGTTCTGAATATCTGCCCTTATTGGGGAGCTAACGAAACTCCGTTTTCGTTCCCTTGTAGCGCCCTCCCCAGTGTAGAACAACTTCTACTTTTACAGGTGTTTCATCTGTTGGTTGCAGTCCAACGGTTACGATCTTGTCAAAGGCAAACCTCCTCGGATCATGTAATGCTTCGAGAGCCTCCAAGGCAGTGCTCTTCCCGCTATTATTCGGACCCGCGATCAGGGTAAAGCGATCCAGAGAAAGAGTTGTGTCTTTCAAAACTTTGTAGTTCCGAAACTCTACTGATTCGATCATATCGATGCCTTTCGACAGATGGACGCTAAATATTTACCAATAGTATAATAACATGCCTGTCAGTGCAGATCCATATCGGGGATGACCCTATGCCGTGCCCCTGAAGCGTAAGCGCGGATTCTCAGGCCCTCTTGCCCGGCCAACGCTCCAGCTCTTGCAGCGGTGCCGGATCATCGGGGTAGTGCTCCCAGACCTTGCGAAGATCGCTATCGAGTCCCTGCAGTCCCTGTAACGTCTTTTCTCGTCGCTGGGTGTCGATGAGCCACCTCGATTCCAGGAAGCGGAGCCAGGCCGGGACCAGTTCGAAGGTGGCAGTTGCCTTGTACCGTTGCGGATTGAGAAAATGGAGCAGCCGGCCTAAGTAGCGGTCCAAGGTGCTGTGATCCGGACAGAGCGGATGATCTGGACGACGAGATTTGGGTTTGGGTTTCCACTTTCTCCTTCGGGGATGCATCAGCGCCTCGAAGGGGCTCTCTCGGGGTTCCAGTTCCCCGTCGTAGCGGTCCAGGATATACCGAGAGATCTGCTGCCGCGCCAGTTCTCCCTTGGTGTACGGTACGCCCTCCTCACGGCGCAGATAGCCCAAGAACTCGACGGTCAAAAGGTAGAGGTTTTGCCGACCTGGGTCCGAAGCTTGGGAGTGGGAGTGGGAGAAGGTGTGAGTGTGATCCGCCTCGTCGGCTTCCTCATCGGCCAATTCATCCCATTCGTCAAACTCGTCGAGCTCATCCCAAGATGGGTCGCGTCGGGGTTGGAACGCGAAATCGCTCATCGTCCAGCGGCGCTCCCCCCCACCGGTCAGGTGGGCGAGATATTGAGCGAGCCGTTCGGGGTCCACCTCCACATAGACCCGAACCCGTTCTAAGAATTTGGGGTCCCGGGGATCGAGGGACGCGTGGCGCTCCAACTGGTCGAAGACCAGGTAATCGGCCGCCCGCTCGGCGAACTCCTCGATGCCCCAAGGAACGATATCCGCTGAAGCTTCGACCGAGGGCCAGGCGAGACGCACCGCTTCCACCAGCACGGACAACTGGTCGTGGTATGCCAACATGTCCAAGACGTTGTTAAAGATGTCGATGTCTTGGTCGGCCGTCCTCGCCAGTTCACGGGCCTGGGTCACAACGGCATCCGATTGGTCGGTCACCAGGGCGTTGGTGATGCGCCACTCCAGGAGATAGGGAGTGCTTTGGGCATAGACGTCGGGCAAACGCTCTCGGAGCTCCTCCACCAACGCGTCAAAGTGGTCACGCTCGCCGCGCTCGATGCTTTGGGGGTAAAGGATGCTGAGCATCTCAATGGCCATTTCCCCGTCCATCAACTCCGGCTCGTCCAGCGTCTTCCGAAACAGGGCGGTCTGGCCTTCATAGTCCTGGGCTTCAAACTCGTTCCAGCGAGCGTTCACCGCCTCGATGCGAGGGTCTGGGGGCGGTTGAGGCTCCGCCTCTGCCTCTGATCGAGAGGCACGCCGGTGCCGGGCCTGCTGATCTTTGGGCAGGCAGCACTTTTTATACTTCTTGCCGCTGCCGCAGGGACACGGATCGTTCCGTCCGATTTTCATGGATGACCCCTCAAGCCAACCAGGATATTCATTCCGAGCCGACCCTTCGCATACCGCCCAAGTGCCTAACCTCTTAGACTTGGGATATAGCCTCGGGAACGCATGGTTATATCATTCTACCCCAGGCGAAAGGAGGCAGACAAGCCCCCATTCATCCCATCCCCCACCAGACTGGAGGTTTGGAAGGGGACTTCTGGCAAAAGAAGGTTCAATACATCCGTTCCTGATACACACCTTTGAAGCAGGCTCAGGAGCATGATAGAATCATTGAAGGGTGGTGAAATTCCAAAAAGGGCAACAATCCAATAGTGACGCTCCACGCACTAAAGTACGTGGCTTCTCGCTTCACAGACGGAACTTGCA
>JBHIAT010000272.1:0-2542 GCA_046758705.1 Bipolaricaulia bacterium | reverse complement strand
TCCAGGACCCCTCTGAGCTCGTTTCTTCACCGGACATTGATGCCGTGGCGGTGGTGACTCCGGTCTGGACGCATTTCGAGCTGGCTAAGAAGGCCCTTCAAAACGGAAAGCACGTCTTTGTGGAAAAACCGTTTACCTGCACTGTGGCTCAGGCGGAAGAGTTGATTGAGTTGGCCGATCGGAAAGATCTTAAGATTATGGTCGATCATACCTTCCTTTTCACCGGGGCCGTCCGGAAAATCCGCCAGCTCATCGACGATGATACCTTGGGCGAGCTGTATTACTACGATTCCATGCGGGTCAACCTAGGCCTTTTCCAGCACGATGTGAATGTGATCTGGGACCTGGCACCGCACGATCTCTCCATAATGGACCATCTCATCAAAGATAAGCCCCAAGGTGTGGTCGCGACGGGCGAAACCCATTTGAACGGCATCGCGGACGTGGCATTCATCACCGTCTATTTCCCGCACAATGTCATTGCCCACGTGAATGTGAACTGGCTGTCGCCGGTCAAAGTCCGGACCACGCTGATCGGCGGCGAGAAGAAGATGTTGGTCTGGAACGACTTGGAAGCGGACGAGAAAATCAAAGTGTATGACAAGGGTGTGCAGATGACCAACGGGCAAGGCCTCTATGAATTGCTGGTCAGTTACCGATCGGGCGATATGTGGGCTCCAAAGATCGAGCAAACCGAGGCGTTGAGGATCGAGCTGGCATACTTTGTTGATTGTGTCTTGAACGACAAGACGCCGCTCAACGACGGGTGGGCGGGCTTGCGGGTTGTCAAAATGCTCGAGGCGGCAGACAAATCCCTGAAGGAGAGAGGGAGGATGGTTTACCTATGAGCGACTATCTGTGTATCTCTCCGGATGTCAAACTGGGCAGGGATGTCAAGCTGTCCCAATTCATCAATCTCTATGGATGTGAGATTGGTGACAAAGCCAAGATCGGCCCCTTTGTCGAGATTCAAAAGAACGCCAAGATCGGCAGCAACTGCAAGATTTCCAGCCATACATTTATCTGCGAGGGAGTGACCATCGAGGACAACGTTTTCGTCGGTCACGGGGTGACCTTCATCAATGACTCCTACCCGCGAGCCACGACGACCGACGGTGAACTGCAAACCGAAAAGGATTGGAGAGTCGAGCCCACGGTTATTCGCCGAGGGGCCTCGATCGGCTCTGGCGTCACGATCCTCTCAAACGTCGTTATCGGCCAGAACGCTATGGTCGGAGCCGGCAGCGTTGTCACCCGTGATGTGCCCGCCAATGCCATCGTGGCGGGAAACCCAGCGAAGGTTCTACGGTTCATTGCCGCCGAAGTGGGAATCACAAAATGACGGGCAATGAGAAGATTCCTTTCCTGGACCTCGTTTCCCTTCACCGAGAGCTGGAAGAGGAATTGGTTTCGGTCTTCCAATCCGCTCTGCGGACAGCCGGGTTCATTGGCGGTCCGATGCTGGAAGGGTTTGAACGGGAATTTTCTGCATACTGCGATACGCAGTATTGCATCGGAGTGGGCAGCGGCACAGACGCCTTGCGGTTTGCTTTGATCGCAGCTGGAGTTCATCAAGGGGATACCGTCGTCACTGTTCCGAACACTTTTATCGCCACCACAGAAGCTATCTCCCAAGCTGGTGCTGTTCCCGACTTCGTCGACATCGATGAACGCACCTACAACATGGATCCCGAGAAGCTCCAGGAGTACCTCGAAATCTGCTGCGAAATTGATGATCGCACGGGAAAACTCCTCCATCGCAAAACCAAAAGGCCCGTCACCGCGCTCATCCCTGTGCATCTCTACGGTCAGATGGCTGATATGGACGCTATCCTGGCCCTGGCTGAGCGCTACAACTTGATTGTGATTGAAGACGCCTGCCAGGCACACGGCGCGGAGTACCTTTCGAAGAAACAGGATCGCTGGCACAAGGCCGGGTCGATGGGCCGCGTGGCGGCGTTCAGCTTCTATCCCGGCAAGAATTTGGGCGCCTGCGGCGAAGCGGGAGCCATCACCACCGACGATGAGCGACTGGCGCGGCGCTGCCAGATGCTACGCGACCACGGCCAGTCGAGGAAGTACTTCCACGACATCGAGGGGTACAACGGCCGGCTCGACGCCATCCAGGCCGGTCTCTTGGGGGTAAAGCTTCGTCATCTGGCGAAGTGGAACGAGCAGCGCCGAGAGCGGGCGCGGGGCTACGACGAGCTCTTCGCCGACGCAGAGGGGACGGTCACCCTTCCACACGTGCCGTTCTGGTCGCGACCGATCTATCATCTCTACGTGGTGCGAGTCGCGGACCGGGAGCGCCTCCAGAAGGACTTGGCCGCCGCAGGCATCGGAACTGGCATCCACTACCCGGTCCCGCTTCACCTCGCGAAGGCCTATGAGGCTCTGGGCTTCTGTCCGGGTGACTTCCCGGTCGCTGAGCAGGCCGCCTCCCAGGTGCTTTCGCTGCCGATGTTCCCCGGACTCTCTCCGGAGCAGCAGGAGCGCGTGGTTGCCTGCGTGGTCGAGTCCACAAGAGCAACAGGCCAGTGGA
>JBHIAT010000271.1:0-2564 GCA_046758705.1 Bipolaricaulia bacterium | reverse complement strand
ACGATCATCGCCTCGAGTGGAACGCCGGCGTTCTACGGGGCGTTGGTGGGGTTCACTGTCGATCTGCAGGGGAATGTGACGGTGAACTACGATTCTGATCTGGTGGACAGGTTGGAGGAGATCGGGGTCGCGGGGATCGAGTTCGAGTTGAAGCTGCAGATTACCGGGTGGGAAGAGCTCTGAAGCGGAAGCCATTAAAAAGGGAAAGGGAGAAGATGCCCCAGCGGAAGCGCAGACTCGGTGAGATCCTGATGGAGATGGGGGCACTGACCGAGGAGGAGTTGCTCCACGCGATCGAACTCCAGGCGAACAGTGAGCGGAGTCGCAAGCTCGGAGAGATCTTGGTCAATGAGCAGCTCATCGACACTCAGACACTCGGGAAGGCGCTTTCCATACAGACCGGCTACGAGTATGTCAACCTGGAGGGGCGGATGATCGAATCCTGGGTGCTCGGGCTGGTCGATCAGGAGTTCGCTAAAAAGAATCGGCTCATCCCCCTCGCTCGGGAGGACCACCGGTTGACCATCGCGATCGCCAACCCGAACGATGTGGTCACCACCGATGACCTTGAGCTTCGGACGGGCCTGGAGATCGAAACCAAGATCTCGACCGACACTGAAATTCAGCAGGCGCTCCGTGAGAACTACGGGGTTTCCTATTATGTCCGGTTCCAGGAGATCACCGAGGACGTAGAAGACGAACTTCAGCTCGAGTTCGCGGAGAAGGAGGTTGAGAACCTCGACACCATCTCGCTCGAGGAGGCGCCGCTCGTCAAGCTGGTCAACGCCATCCTCGTCAACGCCTACAAGCAGGATGCCAGCGATATCCACATCGAACCGCTCGCCGAGCGGCTCCGGGTGCGCTATCGCATCGACGGCGTCCTGGAGGAGGTGTTCCAAGTGCCACGGGAGGTCCGGATGGCGGTCGCGTCCCGGATCAAACTGCTCGCCAACCTGGACATCGCCGAGCGCCGCGCCCCTCAAGACGGGAGCTTCATGACTAAGATCGAGGACCAGGAGATCGAGTTCCGCGTCTCCACGGTGCCGAGCGCAGAGGGGGAGAAGGTCGTGATCCGCCTCCTGGATCCCTCGTCCGCCATCAGTGTGGAGAGCCTCGGCCTGCGGGGGCCGGACCTGGAGAAGTACAAAAAATTGATCAAAAGTCCGTCCGGAATCATCCTGATCACCGGGCCGACCGGGAGCGGCAAGAGCACCACGCTCACCGCCAGCCTCAGCCGGCTCAACACACCCGAGGTCAACATCTCCACGATCGAGGACCCCGTCGAGTACAAGATCGAGGGGACCACCCAGGTCCAGGTGAACCGCAAGAAGGATCTGACGTTCGCTACCGCGCTCAGGAGCAGGACCCGGATATCATCATGGTTGGGGAGATCCGCGACGAGGAGACGACCCAGATGGCGATGCGCGCCGCGCTCACCGGTCACGTGGTCTTCTCAACGCTCCACACGAACTCGGCCGTCGGCGCGGTGTCACGGATGCTCGACATGGGCGCGGAGCCCTACCTGCTGGCCGCCGCCCTCCGGGGGGTCGTCGCCCAGCGACTCGTCCGCAAGCTCTGTACCTACTGCAAGCGAGCCTTCAAGCCCACCGACAGAGAGCGAAGACTGTTCCGGAAACACCTGGGGACGGATGAGGTGGAGGAAAAGGAGAAGGAGACGGAGATCTACGCGCCGGTGGGGTGCGCACGGTGCAGAGACACCGGTTACAAAGGGAGGCTCGGCATCTTCGAGCTGTTTGTGGTGGCCGAGGAGATGTGGGACTTGATCACCCGGAGGGCGACCGAAGGCGAGCTGTTCATGCTGGCTCGGGAGAAGGGAATGATCACCCTTTTCGAGGATGGCCTGCTCAAAGTCATTGACGGGCTTACCTCCTTGGAAGAGGTGCTGAGGCACCAGGGACATTGACCTTGCCCAACCACAAAGTCTGGAGTGAAAAAATGAAGGACGGCTGGCTAAGAGAAAAACACCTTAGCGGGCAACCGGGCGAGGCGGGAGAAGGAGAAGAAGACCGGGGGGCGGTGTTGATCCTTACTTGCTTCGCCATGATGTTGACCACACTGCTGGGTATCTGCTACTTGATCATCTCCATCAACACCCAGCGGTACAGCGCCCTGATCCAGGACAGCGAACGATCCCTGTATATCGCCAAAGCCGGTATCAACCGCGCTACACAGTACATCACCGCCCAACAGGGTGACTTCGCTTCGGTGGAGGCTAACGCCCCAAGCTGGGTTCCTTCCCCTTACCAGCTCCCTGGCTACCTGTTGACGAACGAAGGCATCCCGGACCTCGCCGATCAGCTGCTCAGCGCTGAGGTGTTCATCATCAAGTCGGAGCCCGATACCTATCAAATCCTCTCCCGAGGTGAGTTCCAGGGAGCACGGCGGATACTGCGGCAGACCCTGTTCACCGCCTTCTCGGCTGCCGATCGGTACTTCCCGGTCGCCGTCGTCGCCGATGAGGATGGGGGGATCCAAACAACCGGCAGTGTCACCATCAACGGGGGTACCCGGTTGCTTCCGGAACTCCCATCGATCATCGCGTC
>JBHIAT010000270.1:0-2587 GCA_046758705.1 Bipolaricaulia bacterium | reverse complement strand
TCATGGGGGTCGTTGAGCCTGTCAAGTGTTGAATTCATTCTCGGTGAGTATATAGATGAGGTGCAATCAGAGACCGATTAAACAGGTCTTCCGAATGGAGAGCTGCCATATCCCGTTTATAAAGATCCTTCGCTGGATACCCCTAGCTTGCTGGAAAAATATTTTGAAGGAGAGAGAATCGTGTCAGACAGGGGCGGTCGTCGACCTGTCCGAATCTCTTGGCAGCATCTGACGTGATGGGGCTGATGGTCGAGGTCAAGGAAAAGGAATTAGGAGTCTGGTCATGAACAATCAGGATATTCAGGCCACCTGGCACTATCACGACGGAACCAAGCACCCGAACGGGCATCTGTTGGATCCGAGGCACTTTTACGACCCTACGCAGCGACCACTACTGTTCAAAGTCTACTCTGACCTGGAGCCCATTCCGCTGCCGCTCGACAAGTCGCCTCTGGGCGTACCGGCGCTGGCCGCTATTTCCAACAACGTCCCACCAGCACGTGAGGAGCGGCGACCGGGCCTGAGCACCCTGGCCCGCATCCTCTACTTCTCGGCTGGCATCACTAAACACATCCAATTTCCTCCACCCTGGGGCAAGCTACCGTTTCGCGCGGCCGCCTGCACCGGTGCCCTATATCATATCGAGCTGTATCTGGTCTGCGGCGATCTTCCTGGTCTGGACGCGGGTGTCTACCACTTTGACCCGCGGGCGATGGCTCTGCGCCGTCTCCGCCAGGGCGATCATCGTTATATCCTGATTGAGGCGAGTGGACGTGAGTCGGATATTGCGCAGGCGCCTGCAATCCTTGTCCTCACCGACGTCTTCTGGCGCAATGCGTTTAAGTATCAGGCCCGCGAATACCGGCACGCCTTCTGGGATAGTGGGACCATCCTGGCGAATACGCTGGCGATCACCGCGGCCCATAGGCTCTTCGCGAAGGTGGTGGTGGGATTTATGGACGAAACAGTAAGCCGCCTGCTGGACTTAGACCCGATGCGCGAGCTTGCCCTCGCGCTGGTCCCCATCGGCTCCGCGCCAAATGCGCCGATCTCACCCACACCTCCCATTGGTCCGCTCGACCTGGAGACGCTCTCAATCTCTGACCACGAGATCGACTATCCAGCGATTCGCGCGATGCACGAAGCATCGTCCCTGGCGGACGCGAACGCAGTGGTCGCCTGGCGCAGTGCTGCTCCCCACACGGTGCAGCCCGATCCACCGGCGGGTCAACTCGTTCCCTTACGCCCTCTCACCAACGCAGAATTGCCCTCTGATCCGCTGGAGTCGGTGATTGTGCGTCGGGGGTCGACACGGCGGTTTGCGCGCGAGGCCATTACCTTCCGTCAACTTTCGACCACCCTGCATCGAGCACTGCAGGGCATCCCCGCCGACTTTCTGGAACCACCCGGCACAACGCTCAATAATGTCTACCTGATCGCCAATGCGGTTGATGGCTTGGCGCCGGGCGCATACGTGTTTCGCCGCGATGACCAAGCCCTCGAACGGCTCAAGGCGGGCGACTTCCGCACGATCGCAGGCCACCTCGGACTGAATCAGGACTTGGCAGCCGATGCCAGCGTGGATGTCTTCTTCCTGACGGACTTGCAGCCTATCCTGGAACGCTTTGGCAACCGAGGGTACCGTGTGGCGCAACTGAACGCCAGCATCCCTGCAGGCCGGATCTATCTGGCCACCTATGCACAGAGGTTCGGTGCCACGGGACTCACCTTTTTCGATGATGCGGTGACCGATTTCTTTTCCCCTCACGCTCGGGGCAAAAGTGTGATGTTTTTGATCGCGCTGGGCAAGCGGGCGAAGCGTACGTAGGCAGCCTGATGGCCCTGTGATTTCTCCGATTTCCGATTGGTCTGGTAGACCGGTCGGGTCGGGACTTGATGCGGGTTGTGTGAGCTGAACTGGCGCTACGATCTCGGCTTTTTTGCCACCCAGATCTGCTCCGAAGCGTCCTCAGTGAACGGGCGACGATCGAGTTCAGCAGCGCTCAAGACCCGACGCTGACGATCTACCCGGAGCGTGGAGAGGTCAGCCACCCGAAGGTGGAGGCCGGCGACGGTTATCTCCATGAGATCGGTTACTTCCTCGATTGCATTCAGCAGGACAAAAGGACAAAGATCCCGAAGTCGTCCGTCCCTCTGAAGCGATAGACTTCCTGGTGATTGTTCTGAAGGAGAGGGAATCCTGTGGGACAGGGGCAATCGTCGATCTGCCACTGTAATAGCGGTCTTGACCTCGTGGCAACATTCAGTGTATAAATAGTCTGGGGTCTAAATGCTCGTCAAGCCATTGGCGAAGCAGTACTTTAACCGGTTGCTCGGAATCCTACCTGAAGTACAGCACACCCAGATAGAGCCCATTCGAATCTTGTCTTGCAGAGAGGGGAGGTGGTGTATAGTAGCGCAAGCGCTCATTGAATCGGCTCTACCCAAATCAACAAGGGGGGACACAAATGGAAAACCGAGGGATGAGTCGCAGGACGTTCCTCAAGGGAGTTGTAGGGAGTAGTTTGGCACTCGCAAGCCTGAGGTACAGTGCGTTCGGACAGCGAATGGAGATCGTCTTCTGGCA
>JBHIAT010000269.1:0-2615 GCA_046758705.1 Bipolaricaulia bacterium | reverse complement strand
TCGGCCCCGCCAAGACAATGTCGTCGGCCCGCTCTAAATACTCGCAGCTGGCCAACTCCAGCATCTTGGGCCGGGAGATCCCTTTCAGTGCCTGCCAGTCAATCTGCTCGAGCGTCTTCAAGTCGGGAAAACGAGCTTCCTTGAGCCGACGTTCGGAGGTTCGCTTCTGCCGCGATTGGATCTCGGCTTCCAGCAGGTCCCGCAAAAAGTCCTCGTAATCCCAGCCTTCCTCGCGGGCCTGGCGGGCCAGGGCAGCATACTCGCGGGCTACGGCCGGCATCTTGAGCGTCTTGGTGTATTGGGCCAAAACGGCCTCTCGTACAGCCTCGCTCATCGCCCACCTCCTTTCAGCATCCAGTCGTAGTCGCCAGCCGCAGCCGTCTGGATCGGGTAGCCACGCAGTTTTTCCGGTATGGCCACCCGGGTCAGCCGCCGCGGATACAGACGTTTGATAAGCCGCAGCCGATCGCAGTGGCCGGCTTCGAGGGCGGCCTGGACCGCTTCCCGAACCGGCTCCTCACCCAGTCGCACGATGGCTGAGATCACCCCGGCCAGCACCCGGGCCCCTTTGCGGGCTCCATGAGTGTCGGAAAGCATCTGCCAGAGCTGCCCGTAAGGGGGCCCCAGCTCAGCCACCAGTTCGGGCGCCACCTGGCGCACCGCCTGCGGCTTTTTGGCCAGTTCCGGTAGATAATGCCGATAGCGGACGTGGCGAGTCCCTTTCGGCTTTCGTTTCACCACTCGCCTCTCACCTCGGCAGCACAGTCGGATGTCCTCGACTCCCACCCGGGCCTCCACTTCCAGCTGTTTCCAATGACTGGGCACCGAGTAGTCGGCTCCCTCGATCCGCAGCAGGCATTTGCGGCCCGCTGACAGTAGCTCCAGACGACGGGCTTCAAAGGGGGTGGGCGGAAGCGGTCGCAGTTGTTTTTTTTCTGCGGCAAAGCGCTGGGCCACGCTGCGGCCCGATCGATCCACTCTCTCGGTAGCACTCTGCTTCACCCTATCGAGCAGCTGTCGGCTGATCTGCTCCAGAGTCTCGCCTCGAGGAATCGGCGTCAGATGGGCCAGCCGCAAGCCCTTGCCCCGGGCTTCCACACCCCCCTTGTCATGGCCTTCGCCGGGCCGCGCAAAGCAGGGCTCAAACAGATAGTGGCTGGCCAGTGCCCGGAATCGATCCGTCAGCTTTCGCTCCCCACCCACCATCCGGCGGACCGCCACCGACAGATTGTCGTAAATGACTCGGGCGGGCACGGCCTGAAAATGTTCAAAGGCCCGCACGTGAGCGTCTAAAAACGAGAGCTGATCCGCGTCTTCGTACAGCCACACGAAGTCCTGGCCCGAGTACATGAGCCGCATCACGAACTTCCACACCTTCGACAACACCCCGGCCCGATCCACTGTCACCTCGAAAAAGTCCACCTGAGCCCCATCCCCGGGCCTCCACACCAGGGGAATAAAAACCTCCGATTCCTCTCGGCGCTTCTCCCACAGATAAGTCCTGACCGTCGTGATCCCCACCTGGTGACCTTCTTCCACCAGTTGACGGTGAATCCGGGTCCCCGTGATCCTCTGCTTGGCTGTCGTCTGGCTCTTCCACTCTTCCAGCAACTGGTCAATGCGAGGAGCGACTTCCTCCATCACCGGGCGCCGCCGCGGGCCGCTTTCTCGGCGCACCGGTGCCGAGACGCGCAAATACTTGCGGATCGTGTTGCGGGAAAAGCCCATCTCCCGGGCCACGCTCCGGATGCTTTTCCCTTCCTGCAAAACCTTGTAGCGGATAACATGTACCTGATCCATCCTCAGCATTCCTTTCCTCCGGTCGCTTGTTCTTAAAGCACAAACAAATCAACCGGATTTTAGGGGCCGGGGGTGGGTCATTTTCTAAGCGTTGGCTGGGTCAATCTCTGAGCGTTGCGTCCATATATCTCTATTTCCGGCACCGAAAAGTCGTTGCTTCCCAAGCCATTGCCTATTAGCATCATGTTTTGGGCTGGTCCAGGAGACGAACCCACGCTTATCAGGGTAGCTTCGGCGTATGAAGCCGCCACCCAACACAGGATTCCACCACCTGACTTTCCACCACTTGTAGGTGAGCCATAAGCGCCAACTCGAGAACGACGAGACACACACAGACTTTGAAGACCCCGATGGTCATCTGCTCGAATTCTGAGTTCGTAAAAAGCGTTGAATAAGGGGAACATCGTTTCCGCGCGCATCGACGGAGGGTTTGTGTCATATGGAAGTCACTTCTGCTGTAGTCACTTTTGTTGATCGACATAGGTAGGCCCTCACGAGTGGCGGGAACGACTGGGCTATCGGATCAATCATAAGCGAGTCGAAAGGCTGTTGCGGGACAACGGCTGGGGCATGATCCGTCATCTTCCGAGGCGAAGCCGGAGCGGCGTTCAAAAGATTCTTCATCAGAGGAAGGGGAACTTGGACATGGTTTCTGATTTCTCGTTTAGGCGGTCAGCGACTGGTACGCGTGTACTTGCATCAGGGGGTTTGGCGAGCTCGTCCTTGTGGACGATTTAGCCGCCGCGACTACCCGAATGCGGCTGCAAGAACGGATTCGACTTCGGTCGGCCCTCCGGGCCTCCTTTCGGCGAACC
>JBHIAT010000268.1:0-2626 GCA_046758705.1 Bipolaricaulia bacterium | reverse complement strand
TGGAGGCTAGAACCAAGGGCAACCGGGGCATAATCGGGATGAAGATGGAAAAGACCTACAAACTAAAGGATCTGGAGCAGGTGGCTGCCCTCGCCCATCCGTTACGGAGAAAGATTCTCATAACGCTCATTGACAAACCTACAAACGTCGCCCAGCTCGCCCGGGAGTTCGGCGAGGACCACGCTAAGATCAACTACCACGTCCGGAAACTGATGAACTTGGGCTTGGTGAGGCTGATCGAGAAGCGTGAGAAGCGTGGGATTATGGAGAAATACTATCAGGCGATCGCTCAGCGTTTTACGTTCAACGACCTTATGAAGCATCTCAAATCCGATCGCCCGAGCGTGTGACCTCCTGGTGGCAGCGGTTGTCATAGTTGACCTGAGGTGCTACAGCGCAACATGTTACAATCAACTCAGATACAAATAAAGGAGGAGGATCAAATCATGAAGATAGATACCTATACCAAGGTGGTTTTGACGGTCATTGCTCTGGCTCTGGTGGGGTTGCTTTTAAAACCTGCCTTGCCACCTCGTTCTGTACAGGCTCAAGAAGACGTCACCCAGCAGATCCAGTTGGAGGAGATCCTGAGCAACATCGAAGAGAATATTGGGGTTATGTTGGAACAGCTCAACAGCCTGGTGGAGCTCGAGCAGGTCATGGGCAGAGAGGAAGAACTGAGTATGCTCAGGCGAATTCTCCGGGAGTGTCGCGGATAAGCGAATCGCCTGATCTGAAGCTTATATTTGCCCTAATAAGCTCGACCGTCCGAAGTCCGAACTATTCGGGCGCACCCTTGATGATCTCAACACCTGAGGACGTCCCGATCCGGGTTGCCCCCGCCTCGATCATCTGGACGGCGGTCTCGTAGTCTCGGATTCCCCCGGCCGCCTTCACGCCGAACTTCGCTCCGATGGCCTTTCGCATCAACCGCACCGTTTCGACCGTCGCCCCACCCGGACCGAAGCCGGTCGAGGTCTTGACATAATCGGCCTTGGCGCCGACCGCCAGGATGCATCCGGTCACGATCTGCTCGTCACTCAGCAACGCCGTCTCCAGGATGACCTTCAGCACACCGCCCGGCCTGCTTTTAAGGCAGTTATGGAACTCAACTGTAACCTCCTACTTTAATTGTAACTGCCCTCCTGATTTGGCGTCGATGACGGCGGTCAGTTGACAAGATGACCAATGATAGTCGTCTAACTGAGGTAATCACTTGAACAAGTATCGACTCAGCTGATAATCTAACATGTAGTGAAGCTGAGATCGCTTGAGAAGGAGGGTACACCGATGGCCTATCGCATAGAGACCGATTCGCTCGGCCAGGTCAAGGTTCCCCAAGATGCGTACTACGGCCCCCAGACCCAACGGGCCGTCGAGAACTTTCCTGTCAGTGACCTGCGTCTGCAACCCAAATTTATCTGGGCTCAAGGTGTGATCAAGAAAGCCGCCGCTCTAGCTAACATGGACGCGACCAGGCTCGATCGGAAGATCGGTGAGGCGATCGTGACCGCCGCTGAGGAGGTGATCTCCGGAAAGTTCAACGATCAGTTCGTCGTCGACGTCTATCAGGCCGGCGCCGGCACCTCCCAGAACATGAACGCCAACGAGGTGATTGCCAACCGCGCCATCGAGATCCTCGGCGGCGCGCGGGGGGACTACCAGCTTATCCACCCGAACGATCATGTCAACATGGCTCAATCCACCAACGATACCATCCACACCGCAATCCACATCGCTGCACTGGCGGCCATCGAACCCGATTTATTGGACTCCCTGAAAGGCTTGGCAGATGCCCTATCAGACAAGGCGGAAGCGTTCGACCCCATCATCAAATCGGGACGGACGCACCTTCAGGATGCCACCCCGATCCGACTGGGTCAAGAGTTCAGCGGTTATGCTAGCATGATCGACCACGGCATCACACGAGTCCAGGTGGCTACCGATGCCATCAAAGAGCTGAATATCGGAGGTACCGCGGTCGGAACGGGAATTAATGCCGATCCAGAGTACGCCAGGCGGATGATCAACTACATCAATGAGATCACCGGACTGGATTTCAGGCCTGTGGAGAACGCGTTCGAAGGGATGCAGAACACCGACGCCATCGTCGAGCTCAGCGGGGCGCTGAGGACCGTAGCGACCAGCCTCATCAAGATCGCCGATGACCTGAGATTGCTCAGCTCCGGCCCCCGGACCGGCCTAAACGAGATCAACCTGCCGGCGGTCCAACCGGGCTCGTCGATCATGCCCGGCAAGGTCAACCCGGTCGTCGCCGAGATGATGAACATGATCTGCTATCAGGTGATGGGCAACGACATGACGGTGGTGCGTGCCGGTCAGGCAGGGCAGCTTGAGTTGAACGTGATGATGCCGGTGATCGGCTACAACATCTTACATGCCATCAAGATCCTGACGAATGGGGTACAGACGTTTACCGAGCGATGTATCAAGGGAATCACGGCCAATGAGAGCGTTTGCGAGGCCTATGCAGAGCGCAGTCTGTCGATCGTCACCGCGCTCAGCCCCCACATCGGCTACCTCGAGGCGGCCCGACTGGCCAAGCAGGCGCTCGATGAGGACCGTCCGATCCGCGAGGTCGTGTTGGAGGAGACCTCGCTCTCCC
>JBHIAT010000267.1:0-2660 GCA_046758705.1 Bipolaricaulia bacterium | reverse complement strand
CGGCCCCGCAGCTTATTTGCTTATATGGATAATTCCGAACCCGCGATCTTCCCGAACCCAATCGGGACGTGCTTGCCTAGTTTACACCACGGCCCCGCAAACTATGTGGATAAATCCGTTGAACCCTTAGAGATCAATTGCTGGATGTAGGGGCGACTTTTCTTCCCCTTAATCTCCGATTCACGTCTAGCAGCTTCTGAGCGCGATCTATATTGTTCGACATAAACAATCTTGAAAGGGCCCCGTGACTTGGTAAACTGGCTTCGTCCCTCATGATGCCGCTGTAGACGCTCTTCTAAGTCCTTCGTATGACCCACGTAGTACCGGCCGGTGGATTGATTCTGCAGGACATAGAGGCAATAAACCTCCATCGGCAAACCCGCGATCTTCCCGATTTCCAAACGGGACGTGCTCACCGGGCTACACTTCGGCCCCCTGAGACGAGAACAAAGCTTATTGTATAACTGAGTTAATAAGGGAAGTCAACCTAGGGGAAGGACTGCTCTAGTACTACCGCCCGTCGGTCAGGGCGGCCATCAGTGTCAGGTAGTCCGCCAGTTGGCGTGTGATGAGAAAACTGCGTCGGATATACTCTTTGGCATCGTTCCCCATCTTCCGAGCGATCTCCGGGTTATTGAGCAGATATCGGGTCCGAAAGGCCGCCCCCTCGACCGAACTCACGGTGTAGCCCGTGTGATAGTACATGATCTGTACCGTGATCCCGCCGGCGAAACCGCCGACCACCGGTTTTCCCTTCCACATGGCTTCGGCCACCGTCAGACCGAAGCCCTCCCTGAGTGATTTCTGAATCACAATTGTCGCCGCCCGCTGCAGGGCATTAATCTCAATATTTGAATCCGGCGGAAGCACGAGGATGTGAATGTCCGGGTCCTGGCCGGCAGCCTCCCTCACCTCTTGGAGGACCACGTCCCCCTCAGGATCATCGGCTGCCCCACCCCCTGCCAATATGAGACGACAATCATTGTGCTTCTTCACGATCCGGTAGGCCTGGATCACACCCACGGGGTCTTTGAACCGGTCAAAGCGAGAGACCTGCAACAGGATCGGTTTGTCACGAGGAATGCCCAGCCCGTCTAGGATCTTGTTCACCTCTCTTCGGCTCAGCTCCCGGTTCTTGTCGCTCAATGGGTCGATCGAAGGATAGATGAGAAACTTCGGGATCGGGAGCTTCTGAGCGAAGGTAGGCAACGAGAAGATGGCTGCATCATATTTCAGCACATAGTTTTTGAGGAACCGCCACACCCGGCGCGCGGGGTGAGAGATATCGATATGACACCGCCAGACCCATTTGCCCGCCCGGTCGCCGTAATCGATAAGGGCGGCTGGCTGGGGATCGTGAACCACGATCATGTCAGCGTCAAAATGGAGACGCTTGGCGTTTTCACGATTCTCCTCAACATAGAGCTGATACATGCGTTCGCTGACCCCCGGATCCCGGCCCTGCAGCGCGTTGTGAAAGGCCTTGGTCACCCTGAAGAAATCCTCACTTCCCTGGATGATCTCCCACGCGACCTGTACCTCAAGCTCGTTGAGCATGGGGACGAGCCGGTTCAATATCTCCGCCACGCCACCCCCGGACCGGGTCGAGTTGATGTTTAGGAGGCTCTTTCCCTTTACCTTCTCACTCATGTGATAGAGAAGATCCACCGAGCCGGGAGGAGTCACCTTTCGATAATCCTCAAGGCGAATTGTCACCGCTCTCCCCTCCCCCGTTCAAGAAAGTGTCGCAGATCTCCACGAGACGTTTCCGAAGTTGCTCCAGACTGAAGATGTACGGATTAATGGCTCGGAGGTGTTGGGCCATTTCTGGCATATGCAATCCCTCTTCGGCCCAGATGGTAAAATCGCTGTCCCGGCGGTTCCGTCGGATCCGAGCCGCGTAGAAGTGGAAGTAGATGGCACTGGTATCCAACCTGGCGATCCCATCCCTCAATTCTTGCAGAGTCCGCGCGACCGTCTCCGTGGGGATCTCGACCATGCGGGACAACATGAAGTAAAAGGGCTCTCCATCATCGACCCGGGGGACAGCATGCATTTTCGAGAGGTGATCTTCCATGACGCTAATGAGGGTCTCACGGAGATCCTCGAGGGTCTCGAACTCGTAGGGATCGACAACCCCCAGCCGCTCCCCGAGTACACGATCTCGGACCTGGGTGGCCACCCAGGTGGCAAAATCGTTGGGATAGGGCCCCAACAGGAACTGGTGTCTGAGGAAGTATTCGTGTGTGTGGTAGTAGATTGACTCGATGGGAACTTCCTCCAAGAGATCTAAAAGTTGGACCTCGTCCTCTGCCTTCACCCCCAGGATCTCTCGGAGTTCTGTACATCCGACGAATTCAAAGGGAGGACTGACAACTGCATGCATGAGAGACCCTCCTAATGACTGAACTGGTTAGAAGTGCACGACTCATGCCAATAGTGACGGCCTGTTACGGGAGCCAGCCAATCGGCCGGTCTTTCTTTTTTGAACTGGCTTGCTTTTCTTCGGGACAGATGAGGGGGGGGTTGAATCTTGAACAGTTCTCAGTGGCGGACCTCGGCTCGGGATTCAAAAAAATGGGGGGTCAAGAGGGCGGGAACGGTGTGCTTGTCGGTGGTGGGCGAAAGAGGTTTCGAACCTCTGACCCCCTGCTTGTAAG
>JBHIAT010000266.1:0-2683 GCA_046758705.1 Bipolaricaulia bacterium | reverse complement strand
AAAGTGAGGAGCTTGCTGAGGAGCCGGTGGTCTCTGCCGCCGCTGCTCCCGAAAGCGAGGAGCCGATAGCCCCTGCAACTGAACCCGCTAACACGCTGCTGGTGATTCCCTTAGCCCCTGCACGTGAGGAACCCACTGAGGAGCCGGTAGTTTCTGTAGCCCCTGCTTCCGAAGCCGACGAATTCATCAGGGTACTGCAGTATGGGGACGAGGGCGAGAGAGAAGCCGCCGCCTTGACGCTTGTGGAGATCGGCCCTGGCGCGGTGCCTGGCCTGATCCAAGCGCTGCAGGATGCAGACCCGATGGCTTACATTTTGGTCAGCGAGGTGCTCAGGGAGATCGGCCCTAACGCGGTGCCTGTCCTGATCGAAATGCTGGGGGATGAGGACGCAGACATGCGCGCAGCAGCCGCTTATGCGCTTGCTGGGATCGGCCCTGACGCTAGGAGGGCAGTCCCTGTGCTGGTCGAAGCGCTGCAGGATGCGGACGTGGATGTGCGCCTCGCCGTCGTCGGGGCGTTGGAAGCGATCGGTCCTGACGCCCGGGAAGCAGTCTTTCGGGACGCGGTTCCCGTCTTGATCGAAGCGTTGCAGGATGCGGACGAGTTCGTACGCTGGCAAGCCGCCTTGGCGCTGGGGGAGATCGGTCCTGGCGCCCGGAATGCGGTCCCTGCTTTGACCGAGGCACTGCAGGATGAGAGTGTGGATGTACGCCTGTCAGCCGCCGCTGCACTTGAGAGGATCGGGGTTGGGATTGAGCCTGTAGGCGAGACCGAGACCGAATCCGAGCCCGAGATGTACCAGGTCCAATCGGGGGATTCTCTGTGGAAGGTTGCAGAGAAGGTCTACGGGGATGGATTCAAGTGGAAGGTGATTGCGGAGGCGAATGGGATCGATGTGGGAAACCCCAGATCCCTGCGCGTAGGCGAGTTATTAATCATCCCGGAACTACAAGAATAACGGGGTAGATGCAAAGCCATATCTGACCCTTGGCCCTGCTGATCTTGGTGAGGGGAGTAAGTTGGCCCGGGTGCGGCTGAAGGCAGCTCCCGGGCCACTTCATTTTTCAGTCATTTTTCAGTTAAGGTCCGCTTTTTGATTTTCTCACCCATTTGGAAATCATCCCGGTTGACCGATAGGAGCCTTCCGCTCTATACTTGAGCCGCCATACTATAATGAGGCCATTTCACTCGTTCGCCGACGCTTATCGCTACATTGTCCAATTCACCAACTATGAGCGGATGACCGACCTTCACTACACCCGGGATGCCTTCGACCTCGAACGGGTCCGGGAAATCCTGTCAGCACTGGGAAATCCCGAAGAACAGCTCAAGATCATCCACATCGCCGGTACGAAAGGCAAGGGATCGGTCGCCCATATGACCGCCTCAATCCTGCGGGAGGCCGGCTATCGGGTCGGACTGTTTACCAAACCCCATCTGATCCGCTTGAATGAGCGGATCTCGATCGATGGAAACGATATCTCAGACGGTGTGTTCACCGAGATGATGAACGACCTCTATCCTCATATGGAGCGGCTTCGGCTCGGGGGAAATCCCCTCACCTTCTTCGACATCATCACCGTACTTGCCCTCACCACCTTCGCGCGATCGAAGGTGGACTTCACGGTGCTCGAGGTCGGTCTGGGCGGAAGGTTGGACTCGACTAACGTCGTCTCCCCCGTCGTGACCGCGATCACCAGCATCAGCTACGACCATACGGAGTTGTTAGGAGATACGTTGTCGGAGATCGCAACCGAGAAAGCGGGCATCATCAAAACGGGTGTCCCAATGATCGTCGGCACGGAAGATCCGGAGACAACCGCCGTGATTCGGGCGGTTGCCGAGTCGAAAGAGGCCCCATTATTTCAGATCGGTGAGGTTTTTCGGGTGATCTCCCATGGGGATGATTCAAATTTCACCGTCGAAACCTGGCAAATGGACTATCGTAACCTCTCGACGTCCCTCCTGGGGGTACACCAGCACAACAACGCCGCCGTCGCCGTGGCCATTATCGAAGTCCTGAGCATGACCCAATCGGCCCGGATCTCCGAGGATCAGATCGCAGACGGTCTGGCGAACGTCAACGCCCCCGGCCGGATCGAGGTCATCTTAAAGACGCCCATGATCATCCTCGACGTTGCCCATAACCCGGCGTCGATGGCCGCGCTGAGGGCCGTATTGCAGGATCTTTCCAGAGGGAAGGAAAGGGTCGTTCTCCTCTATGGTATGTCACGGGAAAAGGATATCAAGGGATGTTTGGAGATCATTCTGCCGGTCGCGGATGTGGCCCTGTTCACGACGACGGGAAACCCGCGCAGCGCAGATCCTGACGGGATGGCAGACATCGCTCGGGAGCTTGGTTTCTCAAATATTCAGGTGGAATCGGATATCGAGAAAGCGTTCATCAACGCCTCGTCTATGACCAGGACGGAAGATCTCCTCTGCATCACCGGATCGTTCTACTTGGCGGGCGTGATCGCGTCGTTGTATGAGGAGAACGCTATTCTTCTGTGAGGCCGTGGCCGTTCTCCGTCCCTCCCCAGTTCGCCATCGCCATACATAGCCCCTTAATCAACGCCTCTTTCTTGTAACCTCCCTAGAAGTTCGGCCAATTCCCCTCGCCCCGTTCAGGGGGCGAGGGGAATTGGCCGCAAGCCCGTTAGGGCTTGTACCTACCTCCTG
>JBHIAT010000265.1:0-2697 GCA_046758705.1 Bipolaricaulia bacterium | reverse complement strand
GTCTCATTGAGCCTGGCGCAAGAACTGGACGGAGAGATCATCTCCGCCGATTCCCGGACCATCTACCAAGGGCTGGATATCGGGACCGCCAAGCCCTCCTCGCAAGTCCGTCGCCGTATCCCTCATTATCTGATCGACATCCTGAATTTCGACGAGGACTACGATGTCGCCCGATTCCGTCATGACGTCGAGGCAGTAATTCGGGAGATCCATATGCGAGGCAAACAGCCGATCGTGGTCGGCGGGAGCGCCATGTATCTGGCGGCACTGACCGGGGATCTGTTCCGGGGACCGTCGGCCGACAAGACGTTGCGGGCCAGGCTTGAAGCGGAGTCGAATGAGACGCTCTACGCCTATCTGGAGCGGATCGATCCAGAGGCTGCGGACAGAATACACCCTAACGACCGTCAGCGGCTCATCCGGGCGATCGAGGTCTACGAGCTGACCGGAGAACAGATCAGTGAGTTGCAACGGAGCTCAAAGAACCTGCTCCTCTACAACTTTTTCAAGATCGGCTTGCGAAAACCCCGGACCCAGCTCTATCGCGATATCGAGCGGCGCGTCGATGCGATGATCGCATCTGGGTGGATCGATGAGGTCAAAGAGTTGGTGGCACGGGGACTGTCGCCTGAGCACCAGGCGTTCCAGACGATCGGCTACCCGGAGATCTACGCCCATCTGAATGGTGAGATCGATCTGGAGGAGGCGGTCCACCGGATCAAGGTCAGCACCAGACACCTGGCCAAGGAGCAGATGACCTGGTTCAAGCGCGACTCGGAAATCCACTGGATCGATGTGAGCGATCGATCGGTCGAGGAGATCGTAAAGTTGATCCTGGATATACTATAATAGCTAGGTGACATGCGATGCAGTTGGCGACGGCCGAAGCGATGAAACAGATGGACCGGGAGACAATCGAGGGGATCGGAGTCCCGAGCTTAATCCTGATGGAGAACGCCGGCAGGAACGTCGTCTCGGTTCTCAGAGACCGGTTCCTCGACCTCACCGATATGCAGGTCGCGGTGCTCGCTGGCAAAGGAAACAACGGCGGCGACGGTCTGGTGATCGCCCGCCATCTGATCAACTGGGGGGCCGAGGTGGACGTATTCGTCCTCGGTGAACCGGCCGATCTGTCCGACGAGACCCGGACGAATGCCGAGATCCTCGAAGAGATGGTCCCCGATCGCTTGAAGTACCTTCCGGACGAATCCAGCTTGAAGCAGGTGACTGACGCGATATCGAACGCCGATATCGTGATCGACGCGTTGTTGGGGATCGGGATCGTTGGGGCGGTTCGCGGTTTTTACAAAAAGGCGATCGAGCTTATCAACATCGCCCCCGGCTACATCGTCTCGGTGGACCTTCCTTCCGGCCTGGAGACCGACACGGGGCATGTGGAAGGCGTTTGTGTATCGGCCGATCTCACCGTTACCTTCAGCCTGCCTAAGGTCGGTCAGTTGCTATACCCCGGCGCTGAATATGTGGGGGAGTTGGTCTCGACTGAGATTGGCATCCCCCAGAGCGTCACCAAGAAGTACGACAGCGGGATCGCGCTCCTCGATGAGTCCTATATCAGAGCCAGAGTGCCTACAAGGCAGCCGTACAGCCACAAGGGAGATTACGGGAAAGTCTTCCTGCTGGCGGGTTCGCAGGGCTATACCGGAGCGGCGGCGCTCGCCGGAGAATCGGCCCTCAGAGCCGGAGCCGGCTTGGTCTATCTGGGAATTCCGGAGACGCTGAACCCGATTCTTGAAGGAAAGCTCACCGAGGTGATCACTGTGCCGCTGCCCGATGCGGGCGATGGAACCTTCTCAGAATCCGGGCTGGCGGCCGCAGAGGAGCAGCTCAAACGAGTCGATGTCCTCGGTCTCGGACCGGGCCTGTCCCGGGCGCCGGGGGTCTCCCAGTTGGTTCGGAAATTGCTGCCCCGAGTTCAGGTCCCGACGGTCGTCGACGCTGATGGGATCAACGTCCTGAACGAAGGGCCCGACCTGCTCAAGCAGCTCTCCAACGAGACGATCCTCACCCCGCACCCCGGAGAGCTCTCCCGGCTGATCGATCGCAAGATCGCGGAGATCGAACGGGATCGGGTCGGCGTCGCCAAGCAAGTGGCCTCGGACTTCGAGGTCATCCTGGTGCTCAAGGGGGTGCCGACGGTGATCGCGCTCCCCTCCGGAGCGGTTTTTGTGAATCCGACCGGCAACTCGGGCCTCGCCTCGGGCGGTAGCGGCGACGTGCTGACCGGGATGATCGTCGGCCTGTTGGCTCAGGGCCTGACCCCGTCGGATGCAGCGATCGTCGGCGTCTATCTCCACGGCCTGATCGCCGATCGCCTCCGGGAGACGACCGGCGAGCGCGCCATGATCGCCGGCGACCTCGTCCGGACGATGCCGGAGGTGCTGAAGACGTTCGAGTGATGCTTATCGACACCCACGCTCATCTCGACGATTCACGGTTCGAGACCGATCTGGACGAGGTGGTCGTCCGGGCCGGCGAGGCGGGTGTGGAGAAGATTCTCACCCTGGGGACCGATTCAGCGTCGAGCCGGGCGAACCTCCAGCTCGCATTAAAACACAGGTCCGTCTATGTGGCCGTCGGCTTTCATCCTCACCAGGCCGCTTCGTTCGATGATGCGACGACCGTCGAGCTCGAACGGTTGGCTGCCTACCCTAAGGTCGTCGCGATCGGTGAGATCGG
>JBHIAT010000264.1:0-2711 GCA_046758705.1 Bipolaricaulia bacterium | reverse complement strand
TCAAAGGCGAGGTTGAGCGGCTGTTGGTCGCGCCTGTTCCACGGGAACGTGGAGTAGACCCCCCCAAACTCGAAGGTATACACCCCCTGGAAGCGTAGCGGAAGCGGGGTGGGGTTGGTCAACAACTGACTGTGGCCCGTCTCCTTGAGGATCATCTCGAAGATCAGTCGCCCTCGGTTGGGCATAACCCAGGCGGTGATGGTCTCGTTCTCGAGCACCAGGGTCTCAGGAAAGCTCTTCGTATCGGCAAGCTCCGAAGGGGGCAGGAAATAGATATCCTCCCGGATCGTCAGGCGGCATCCTTCCTGACTGCTTACTGTGGACCCCGTTCCTCCAAAGCCCCAAATGCCGAGGAGCAGCGAAGCACACACAAGATAATGTAAACCTTTCAGAATCCACGAAGTTCGCATACATGATCACCTCCATTTCCATTACGAGGGGCTACCGGATCGCCCCCTCCAGAAAGCCTTTCAGAAAGTAGCGAGCCAGGGGCAAGAAGATCAGCATCAACGGAATGGCCGTGAGGATCGTGCCTGCCAGGAGCTGTCCCCACTCGATCGCCTGTTCGGTCATATAGGTGGCCAGACCCAGAGGGGCGGTCCACTTCGCGCCGCTGATGAGCAGATTGGCGGCGAACGTATACTCGCCCCAGGATATGACGAGCGCGTAGACCCCGGCGGTGAGCAACCCCGGGGCCGTCACGGGAATCAGAATACGGACGAACGCCTGGAAGCGGCTGGCGCCGTCCACCGCTGCCGCCTCCTCAAGTTCCCGAGGGATCGCATCGAAGAACGAACGCAGCAACCACGTGCAGAAGGGTGCGGCCAAGGCGGTGTGGATCAGGATGAGGCCCAGATGGGTGTCTAATAGCTTCAACCTGGCGAGCAGCTCGAAGATCGGCATGAGCGCCAGACTGATCGGGAAGATGTAGATGAACAACATCATCCGGCTCAGGCTCTCCCCGCCCCGGAGACGGTACCGAGACAGACCATAAGCGGCCAAGGCGGCGATGAGCATGGTCAGAGCCGCGGTGCCGAGGCCGACTTTCAAGCTGTTGAGGATGAAGCGGGAGAACACCTTCACCCCGTATTGAGCCCGGAACAGAATGAGATAGTGGTCGAAAGTCGGGTCGCCGATGGGGATGCGAACGCGGCCTTGGAGCAGGTCAGCGGTGGGGTGTAATGAGCTCACCAGCACCCACAGAAACGGGAAAAGCGCCACAAACAGGAACAGGGTCACTCCGCCATAGAGAGCGAGCCGGCGTAACATCTTTCGCGAGCGATCGAGGTTCACCATGAGGACCGCCTCCATAGGTACTTAAAGTAGAGAATCCCGAGCCCTACCAGAGCGATCCCTACCAAAGTGGCCATCGCAGAGGCCTCCCCCATAGCAAAGCCTCGGAACGCCTTCCGATAGATCAAAACGGGCAGTGTCAGGGTAGTGTTCAGAGGACCTCCCTGGGTGGTAAGCCAGATGAGGGCGAATGTGTTGAAGTTCCACACAAAGGCTAAGAAGCCCACGAACCCGATCACGGACCCGAGGAGAGGGAAGAGAATGTGTCGGAACAGTTGCCAAGCTCCAACTCCGTCAACGCGAGCTGCCTCGTAGATCTCCCGAGGCACGGTCTGCAAGGCGGCCAGGATCAGGAGGGTCCCAAACGGGATGAATTGCCAGGTGTTGACGGCCATCAGGGTGGGTAGGGCATATTGCGGAGATCCGAGGAAGCTGATCCGTCCGGAGATTAGGCCGGTGCTACTGAGCAGTGTATTGACAATCCCCAAGTTCGGTTCCAGGATCCAACGGGTTAGGATGGCCACCACAACGACCGGGGTGATCCAGGGAACCAGCATGAGCACCCTCGCTAACGTGTTGCCTCGAAACTTCCGGTTGAGCATCAGGGCCAGGACCAGCGGGATAGGAAGCTGTAGGATCAGGTTCAGAACCGTCCACAGCAGAGAGTTGTAGAGCGCCTTGTGAAAATAGGAGTCCTGAAGGATCTGTCCATAGTTGGCGAGGCCTGAGAACTCCAGATCCCCAAAGCCAAAACGTGTCTGGTGGAAAGAGATGCGGGCCAGGTCGAACAGAGGATAGCCATAGATGCCGAAGATCAGGAGCAGAACAGGAAGGATCAGAAGGTACCCGGTGCGTTCTCTTCTCATGTGAAAGGAGCGGCATCGCCGGATCTCTAGACAGACCCGGCGATGCCCAGGCTTCAGTGTCTTAACCTACCGGACCGGTCGCGACAGCTGCTCCATGCGCCGCTGTCCCCAAGCAACGGCCGATCTGGGGCTCTCACCTCCAACGACGGCGCGCTGAACGACCTCTGCCAGTACGTTCTCCCCGGAGATCTCCCCGATGCCAAAGTTTGTCACCCCATGCTGGAAGCCGTAAAGGGTTCCGTATCGGATCTCCCGAATCAGGAGCTGGTTGAGTTCGGGGAAGGCTTTGATGGTGGGGTGCTGCCAATAGGGGCTGTCGGGAGCCATGGCTGTCTCGGTGACCGGGACGAATGACCCCGGTTCCTGGACTGCGGTGAGAATCGTGCTCATATCGGGGCGCGACATGAATTTGATGAACTTGGACGCGGCTTCCAATCGGGCTGAATTTTCAGCGGTCGATTTGAACACGTGCACCGCGTTGGGGTACGTCAGCGTTCGGCTGTAGCCAAGCTCATCGGGGACTGGCATAGGAGCACCTGCCAGATCTGTGCT
>JBHIAT010000263.1:0-2711 GCA_046758705.1 Bipolaricaulia bacterium | reverse complement strand
TTGAATTTCCGTACAAATGGTAGTATGTGTATTCATACTTTTTATGCTACTTTTTGGAGGAAGCTATGCCCCGCAAGCTTAAACTGACCCTTAGTTTGGACGAGGATCTTGTCGAGGAACTGGAGCGGATTAGCCGAAAAACCAAAAAGCCTCGCAGCCGGCTGGTTCAAGAAGCCTTGAGGATCTGGCAACGTACGGAACTTCAAGAGAAATTAGCTCAGGGATATCGGGAGATGGCGGATGAAAACCTGGAGATGGCTGAACAGGGGCTATCTGCATTCAACGAGACTCAAAAATGAACGGGCCCAACCCACGACGGGGTGATGTGTGGATGGTTAACTTTAACCCGGCTCGTGGGAGCGAACAAAAGGGAATCAGACCTGCCCTGGTGATCCAGAACGACACCGGCAATGTGTACGCTTCTACTACGATTGTAGCCGCGATAACGTCCAGAATAAAGGAATTCCCTGTAACTGAGGTGTTGCCAGTCGGTCAAGGAGGGCTCAGGCGGCGTTCCATGGTTAACCTGGCTCAGCTTCTCACGGTCGATAAAGGGCGCCTTCAGAAGCGTCTTGGAAGCGTGAGCGACGCCGTCATGGCGAAGGTCAACGAAGCTATTCGCGTAAGCTTGGATGTTTAAGGATCTTTTGACGATTTTTCCATAGAAGTCCCTTCCTCGAACTTGAATGGTAAGGGATGTTATCCGGCCCTTTCCTTCACTTTCAAGGACCTCTGTATGTTGGATCGGCATGTCTAATGAACTATTTGCAAATCGATCCCAGAAGAGAAGATGGAGGAGGCCAATGAGCCAAGAAGGACGTCTTTATTTCGACCGCTTGACGGCTACCCTCGTCTTAGAATAATTTTAGCTCTGCCTTAGGCATGGAGCTGGATCACGAACGTCCCTGGCGGATCTTCTTCCATTGCGGCAATCAGGGAGTGGTGCTTTATTTATGTTGAATTCCAAGGCCTGACACCAATTTTACAGGAGGTGACCTATGCAGCGTTTTAGAATTAGCCTGTGGCTTGCCGCAGGCATCGCTGGGGCTATCGAATTCTGGCTGTTTCAGGTTCTCACGGGGCCTTCAACCATTCCACAGTTTATGGGACAGCAGATCGTAGCGCAGGGCGGTTATTCAAAGGCAATGACAATCCCCATCGGTTGGGGGGTTCATCTGGGAGTGAGCCTGTCTTACTCTCTCCTTTTCGCTATCGTTGTGCTGATCCCGTTCTCACGATCTGAAGGCGTGCGGGTTTTCGTGGGGCTGGCGATCGCTGCAGTCCTGGGCTGGATCGCCACGCTCCTTACCGTTCCAGCGATCACGGCAACGATAAGTGTCCTGAGCGGAAAGGGTTTCCCGGCAGCGCTTCCCGGACTGAACACTACGTTTGGGCTCCCGTTCTGGAACCACGAGCTTTTCTTCGGGGTTGTCTGGCTCATCTACCTATTCATCCCTTACCTGAGCAGGAAGTCCTGAACAGTCCTTCAGCTTTTCGTCCCCGAGCTTCCTTTCCGAGAGAGAATATCCGTTAATTCGGATGTCGTCGTCTTGGATCGGCCTTGACTGAATTGTAAACTTAGTACTAGGCTCTAGCCGTTCTTTTTAGCAAGCCGGTTAGAGAGTCTATGCAGGGAACGACACCGCGACGAATGCAAGGTATGGCCGATCCGGTCCTGGCCTCTATGGTTCGGGCGATGGGGCTTGAGGAAGCGCCCCACTATTCGACCCGCCCGCCGAAGGTCATGGAATACGTCAGCCGCTGGATGGAAAATGGTAAGCGCCGAGACGGTCCGGTCAATCCTCGGCGGGTTGAAGTGACGGACCAGACCGCTATGACCGCACAAATCAAAGCGAAGGCCACCGAGTTGGGCGCCGACTTGGTGGGTATATGCCGCTTGAAGCCCTCCATGATCGACTTGGGGGTCGACCTCCCGCACGAGTACGTCGTTGCCACCTGTGTTTACGAGGATTACGAAAAGGTACTTGAAGGGGCTGCTGCAGTGGAAGAGGAAGCGATGAGGGTCTATGCGGCCGTTTCGGACATCTCCACCCACCTCGCTGCCTATATCCGCGATCTTGGCTACCCAGCGCTTGCGCATCACAATGGCGGCAGGTCCGTCCAGGCAATTCCCATATTTTATCAGGTTGGTTTCGGAGAGCTTGGCCGTCACGGCAGTTTGATCAACGAAAAGTACGGCGCCAACTTCAGGCCTGGATTTGTCACGACCAACCTGAAACTCGACGAGGATCAGCCGCGCGAGTTCGGTGTGCAGGAGTTCTGCATGAACTGCCACGTCTGCATGAAGAACTGTCCAGGAGACGCCATTCCCGAGGACTACGTGATTACGGATGGTATCAAGCGTTGGTTGACCGACTTGGAGAAGTGCTACCCGTACTCGCGTTTACGCCCAGAGTACTGCCATCTGTGTGTGGATGTCTGCCCCTTTAATGCGCATAACCATCGCGAGACGTTCAAGGCATTTATGAAAGAACGCAAGCGACTCGGATACAAGACGCCAAAGTCTTAAGTCAGGTTCTATGGATAAACTTTATGTGAACGAAATCCGCCCTGGCGGTGAGGTTAGCACAGTTGGCCTTTACTACTCCCGGGAGGAGGCGGAAAACGTTGTGAAGCAACTCCGAGGCCTACCCGAGAAGCAAGACTGTAGGTACGAGATTACGGATAGTCCGCCAACGGCGCCAGTCACT
>JBHIAT010000262.1:0-2716 GCA_046758705.1 Bipolaricaulia bacterium | reverse complement strand
CTCCTGCTCCTGCTCCTGCTCGTGTTCGTGTTCGTGGGTCACGCCGCTATTCACCTCCGTTCGCTCACCTCGGTTGCTGACGGTGAGGATCTCGCCAGGATCGTGCTGAGCCGGTTGGCGATATAGCGGGTCGTCGCGACCGCCTTGCTGTAATCCATGCGCATCGGCCCTAACACGCCCACAACCCCGAACCCTCCACCGTAATCGGCGGTGATCAGACTGTAGCGGGTGAGCTCAGGGCGGCCGCTCTCCTCGGCGATTGCGATCACGATCCCATCGCGACCGGGGCGCTCCCGGATCTGCCGGATCATCTCGGTGAACCGACGCTCATCCTCCAGCAGGCCGATGACCTCCCGAACATCCTCGATCCTCTCGACATCTGGATGTCTTAACAGATTGAGGATTCCCTCGATATAGAGCCTCCGGTCTGGCTGGTCGGAGATCATCTCCTTGACCAACAAGAGCGCATCGCCGATCACCTTGTCGTACCAGTCCCGGGTGCCGTCCTCGAAGTCGACGACCACCCGCTCCTGGATCGCACTGAGCCGTTCTCCCCTGAGCCGTCGGTTCAACAGATGGTTGATCTTCTCCAGCTCATCCGGGGGGATATCGGCCCGGATGATCTTGCTCTCGACGATCCCGATGTCGGAGACGATGACGACCAAGATGTTCTCCCGATCCAGGCCGGTCATGGTCACAGACTGGAGATAGGTGTGCTCCAGAGCCGGTGACAGCAGGAACCCCACATAGCCGCTGATGTTGGCGAGTAGGAACACCGTTTGCTGGAATAAGCGGTTGATCTCCTGGCGCTGGAACCGGTAACTCTCGACGATCGCCTGTTTTTCCTGCTGATTCAGCTCGGCGAGCTCAAGCAGCCAGTCGACAAAGAACCGGTACCCTTTCTCGGTCGGGATCCGACCTGAGGAAGGGTACGGCTTATCGATGTAACCCAACTTCTTGAGGTGCTTCATATCGTTGCGTACCGTCGCCGAACTGACCGAGAGCTGGTAATCATCGAGAATCATCCGGGAACTCACCGGCTCCTTTACCCGGATGTAGCGATCGACAATCTCCTTGAGAATCAGCCGTTTACGGTTATCGAGATTCATAATTAGCACTCACCACATGTGATTGCTAAAGTAATCATACCATCTTGCCGAAGGTTTGTCAAGGAAGTGAACAGACGGAGGGAAGCCCTTTCTGAGGGGCCTGCTGATCACTCAACGGCCGTGGCAATACTTGTACTTCTTGCCGCTGCCACACGGGCACGTGTGCGTCTTGCCCCCCAAAAACATGCAAAAATGGTCCAGTAAGGGGCACTTTCAGGACAACGATTGCCATTCACTTAAAAGAGCTCAAAGCATTCTTTAACTGGTTAGCCAGAGAAGGTTTGTTGGCCAAGGAGCAAAACCCTGTCTGGGGGATCGAATCCCCGAGAACAGCTAAACGTTATCCCTTCATTTTGAGTGACTCACAAGTTGCCGCTCTACTGAAAGCTCCGGACAAAACCACCTGGACAGGCTTCCGTGATTACACCATGCTGCTCGTTTTCCTTGACGCAGGGCTTCGACGCAATGACCTGATCAACCTGGAAATCGGTGACTTAAGCCTAGCTCAACGTAGCCTGAAAGTTCACGGCAAAGGGGCCAAGGGTCTCCCCCCACACGCTCAGGCATACAGCCGCTACATTGGCGGTGAGGAACGGCCTGGATGTCTTCTCTCTGCAAAGGCTCTTCGGCTGGGGAAAGGTAGAGACAGCGATGCGTTACGTACATATGAGTGGGAGAGCTCTACAAGAGGCGTTTTCCAGAGCATCACCTGTGGATCGGTTGCTGGGAGGGAGGTGAGAGATCGCCATCCGCCAACTGACCGATGGAGGATGTAGGTCAGTTGACCGATTGAAGATGGGGGCCCTGTTCAATTAACCATGGCCAGACCGCCTGGAAATCCCTGCAACCGCCAGTTGTACCACCAACAGTAGACTCTCAGCCAGTTCTTCACCCGATGGAGTTCCCAACTCCCGGTCGAGTTCGGAAAGTACCGATCAAAGTCTTTGACCCGCTGTTTGAGAAACTCGCCAAACCAGCCTTCAATCGTGTTGCGCTCCTTCCCCCGCACTACGCGCCACCGCCCACGGGGGTGTCCGTTCCCGTTGGAAGCAGTGAGCGCGAAACAGTTGACCCAGCTTGTGAATATGGATGGGCATTTGTATCAACTCCTTTACTATCCTCATCCCATCCTACCAAGCTGGGTCTTCTTATTTGAACAGGGCCGAAAACACCACCTCCGTTGGGAGGTGGCGATTCAGATTCGTTGCCCATCGGCTCAAGGAGCTGTAAAGAACTATGATCGGTTGTTTAAGGATTCACCTTCACCACGTTGGCCGCTTTGGGGCCGCGGTCTCCCGCGACCACGTCAAACTCGACTGCATCTCCCTCTTTGAGAGTCTTGAAGCCCTCAGTCCGGATCGCTGAGAAGTGGACGAACACATCTTCGCCGCCCTCACGTTCGATAAATCCAAAGCCCCTACTCTCATCGAACCACTTGACGATGCCTTGAGCCATGTTCTCACCTCCTGGGTGTAAGATTCGGTTTCATGTGCATCATAACACAGGGATGATCCGTAGAGCATCACGGGTTGGATGAGGGATGGATAGGCATAACTCATCGCTTAAACTTCTTGAAATCCTCCAGGCTCATGTCCCCCTGGATGAAC
>JBHIAT010000261.1:0-2719 GCA_046758705.1 Bipolaricaulia bacterium | reverse complement strand
GCCGAAACAGCCAAGCCCTCACCTAAGGTTGCGCGCGCCGCAGATCTATCCCGACTGTTGAAATATGCATGATCATATGCATAAAATAATCTATGCGATTCATCTGGCACGAACCCAAACGGCAGGCCAACCTGAAGAAGCATGGGATGGATTTTGCCGACGCTGAGAGGATCTTCTCAGGTCCAACGCTCACATTTGAAGACGACCGCGAGGACTACGGAGAACAACGTTGGGTCACACTCGGGCTATTGGGTGAAAAGGTCGTGGTGACCGTCCATACTGAAACTCAAGAGGAAATCCGCGTTATTTCTATGCGCGAGGCAGACAAAGATGAACAAATTCTCTTCTTCACCAACCTCTGACGATCGTGATGAATACCCCACAGTGACACAAGCGGACTTGGACCGTGCGACGTTCCGCGTTGGTCTCAAACCCGCGCCACGCAAGCAACGAATCACCATCCTGCTGGATACTGGCCTCATCGAATACTTTAAAGCGAAGGCCGGCGAGCGCGGCTATCAGACATTGATTAACGACACCTTGCGGCAGGCGAGGGAGCGTGAAGACTTGGAAGAGACATTACGGCGGGTCATTCGTGAAGAGTTGCACCACAACACCCGCTAAGGCAGCACCTAACCCGGCACTCGAACGGACGGGTGACAGCGCACTCTTTTTCCCTGTTACCAAGTCGCTCACCTGTCACCCGCCGCTCACCGCGAGCGTTAGGCTTCAAAACAGAATGGAGGTGGGAGGCTGTTCAGTGGTACAAAAGGGGGCAATCGGTATCGCGACCTCAAAACATTCACAAAGTAGGCAGGAAAAGGTATGTCTATAGCCAAGCAGGTTGTGATCGTGATGATGACTCTGAGCATGTTTGGTTGGAGCGGACAGGTGTATGCGGGTCGATTGGAACGGTTGGCAGCAAACTATCACATGCAGAAACCGGATGGTGACGGGCCGTTTCCGGCAGTCATCATGGTTGCGGGTTGTCGCGGATTCAACTCCCCTCGCCTCCAACCGGTCTATGACCGCGTTCAAGGTCGTCTACGCGACATGGGGTTCGTCGTGATTCGTGCCGATTATCTGGCGGCGCGCAATCAAGATTCGTGTCAGCATGTATCCAAGAAGGCGGCAGCAGCTGATCTGGGTGTCGCGGTCTCGTATCTACGGTCACAACCGTTCGTCAAACAAGGGGCGATCAACGTCATGGGGTGGTCGTTTGGTGGAGGGACCGCATTCGTGGCATTATCGAAGGGCAAAAGCGGGACGCCAATCGATGTGGACGCTGTGGTTGCCTATTATCCAGGATGTCGGAGCGTGCGCCCATGGAAGCGCAGCCCCCCGATCCTCGTCCTCATTGGCGCAGCCGATGAAAATGTCTCTTTGAAGCAATGTAAGAAAATCTTTGCGAAGCTCCCCAATCCAGGATCAGTGGAGCTTCACGTCTATCCAAACGCCTATCATGTCTTTGACGCGTTCAATCTGCCAAAAGAGATTGCATTCGGCTCTAGGACAATTGGTTACAACGCAGAAGCAGCCAAAGCTGCATGGACAGAAGTGGAACGCTTTTTGCGGCGTTGAGTTGGGCTTTTTCGGAAGAAACCCACGTTTACCCTTTGCCGCAAACGTAAATGTTCGGTTAACCCATCTCAAGAAATTGGCAGACTCTATCGCATCATCATCGCATCGAGAGTCATGAGGTCATACGTTCCTGCAATACATGATGCGGGTTCTACGCCGTCCATCAAGCGTAACTCCCCCCTTCCGGCTTGACTGGGGTCAAGCCAGTGAGGCATCTGCCTGAGGTTGGATCACGTGGCACGTCAAGTCAGGTGTCAGGGGCTTCCGGGTCACCCTGCGCTGACAACCTCAGCGGCCGAGCCAACTCGGCTCGACGCTCTGGCGTCATCTGCCAGGGGAGAAACGAGCTGAGGTCCGTCGGGCTCTTGCCGCCATGGTCCGCACAGGCTTGCAAAAACACACGCAGCCAATGGTGGGGATTGAGCCCCCAAAGCACGATCGTTTGCAGCACGCTAAACATCATCGCGGCAAGATGAGCGCTCCACACGCTGCCAGAGCCATAATAGTTCTTGCGCCCTACAACCGGCTTGCGCAACGCCCGCTCCGCGCTATTGTTATCCATCGCCACTTCCGGACGCTCCACACAGACTGTCAGCCCATCCCAGTGGTTATGGAGACTGCTGAGGACTTTGGCCTTGGCCGGGTGGAGGTGTGCTTCCTGAAGATGGGCCTCGCAGCGCGCCTGCATCTGGCTCAGGTGGCTTTTGAGCTCGCCGTGACACGCGACAAAGGCCGAAGATTGTTGATCGAGCGGCAATGTGTCGTCCCATTCCTTGAGACGCGCGGCATTGAGTCGGTAAAGCCTCCGGATAGCGTTGACCCATGTCCACATCCACTCCTCAAACTCCGGCCAACGACGCGCCGCTCCCAGAAAATCCCGCCGTACATGGGCCCAGCAATAGGCTAAAATGAGATCGTCAAGACTCTTGGCGAGGCTTTTGTAGGCGCTATAACGGTCACACACCAGCACCACGTTCAGCAGGTCTCTCTGGAGCCCATCAAAATGTGTTTTGGGCACGTCGGCACCACGGCCGGGCGCCATGCGATAATAGACCACCGAGGCCGATTGCATCACCCACAGAGACCAGCGATGGCCCACTTTGCCTTCCACCTCTTCACACACTTCCCATCGCGTTTC
>JBHIAT010000260.1:0-2772 GCA_046758705.1 Bipolaricaulia bacterium | reverse complement strand
ACCTGACACGAGTGGTGTTGGACAAAGTCGGCATGAGCTGGGATGAGATTGTTGAGCCGAGAGCAACGCTCAACGACCTGGATCCAAAGCAACTGCAGCGCTTTCGGACATTGTGTAACGAGAAGGGGCGCCGCCCGATCCCGCCCGATGAGGACGACGCTGCAGTGCTGGAGAAGCTGGGTTTGCTGGAAGACGGACAATTGCTCCGGGCAGCCGTGTTGCTCTTCGGCAAACAACCGCAACGCTTCTATCCGTCAGCGCTGGTCAAAATCGGGCGTTTCCGCTCGGAAACCCTCATCGTCGACGACCGCGAGGTCTATGGCACGCTCTTTGACCAAGTGGATGGCATGATGGGCTACTTCCGCGAGCACCTTGAGACCCGGTTTGAATTTCGCGGGGAACCGGCCCGAGAAGTCATCTGGGAGTATCCCTTGGAAGCTCTGCGGGAGGCCATCACCAACGCTGTCTGTCGCAGAGACTATCTGGACACCGGACATACTCAGGTGCGGTGGTATGATGAGCGCGTCGTGTTTCTCAACCCCGGTGGGCTGCCCGCTCCGTTGCGCTTGGAAGACCTCAAACACGAGCATCGTTCAGTCCCTCGCAACCACAAGATTGCCGAGATGTTCTTCTATGTGGGCTTGATTGAATAATGGGGCAGTGGTATCGAGAAGATACTCCATGAATGCACAGTGGCAGGATTGCCAGAGCCTGAATTTCGGGAAGAGCAAGGCGCCTTATGGCTCACCTTCCACAAGGACATCCTGACCGAAGAGCACCTGCGCTCGCTGGGGCTGAACGAACGACAGATCAAGGCAGTGCTGTATGTCAAGGAACAAGGGAGCATCACGAACCGTGAGTATCGGAAACTGACCGGTCTTTCCGACGAGGGAGCGCGACGAGACTTGAACGAACTGGTAAACAAAGGCTTACTCCATAGCGAAGGAAAAGGACGGAGTACGCGATATGTCCCAGTTCTACCTAAAGTTGGCGATTAGTTGGCAATTAGTTGGCGATTGTGGTGTTCTGGAGGCAGACAGGAATGAAGCGTTTGAAAACTAAATGACTTCGGGTGCATTACGAGTTTTTTACGGGGACCTCCCAGGGTGCTCTCGGGCTCTTTGCTTGTACAGCTCAAACACCCGGTCGAAGGTGCCATTGTACTTGGCACACCGTAACGCCAGCATCCCGTTGGCCTGCTCCACATACCACCACGCCCCACTCCGCTTCAGCCGCACATGGCTGATGAACTTGTTCGCTGACTCGATCCCGCCACTGCCGATCGGATAGCCCCCCTTGCGGGCAAAGCCATAATCCACCCGTTCTTGATTGTTCCCCAGGTAGCCGATCAGCTTCCGGATCTCCTCAGCCGCCTGCTCATCTTGGACCTCCACGCGCTCCAAGTCGTTGATGATCCCATCCACCTCTCCGAAGAAGAGCCGGGCCACCGTCGCTTCCATCCACTCGGCCGCCTGCTCCGGCTGGTCGCCGAATTGCGCCGCGGCCACGTGGTGGAGATGCTCACTGCAGTGGTAGTAATCCAAGACCTGCACCGCCGAGGGAAACAGGGCGTTGACCTGTTTCCAAATCCATTTCGCCCCGTCGGCGATCGCACAGAGCCGCACCTGCTCCTCGGGGATCAAGCCCGCTTCTTTGACTTGTCTCAGGGCCTCTGCCAGCTCCGCATCGCTTTGCACCTGATGCCAACTGAGCAGATGGACGATCCGCTCCCTGTTCACCAAGTAGAAGCGAAAGCCCTTGGCTTCGCGCCACTCTCCTTGCCACCGAGCCCGCTTGGCCCGCTTGTGCTTTCTGCCCGGTCGCCGCCCTTTGGCCGTCTCCGGACGGGTCGGGACATCTGCCCCATCGATGGCTAACACCACGATGGGCCGCCACGTCCGCCCTTCAGCAACCTCAGCGACCCGTTGGGCGATCGCCTCAGCGCTGGGACTCACCTCCAGCACCGTCAGCCCCTCGGTGAGTTCCCCCACGATCTCATGAGTGAGATGATCGCTCAAGGAAAGTCCGGTCAGCTCACTGAACAGCTGGCTGGCCGTCTCATAGGGGACTTCGGCCGCCAACGACGCCGCTGCCTTTTGCATGTCCGCTTGCTTGCGGTGGGAGGAGAGTTCCAGTTCTTCATCCAGCGGATAGAACCCTTCTTGGCACTGCACACAGTAGAAGTAAGGTCGGTCGAGGGAGATCTCCCCCACCAGGGTCTCCACCGTCCGCCGGTGCGGCCCCCGGGCGGAGAGCGTCCGACCACACCGAGGACAGGTCGCCGTCTTCTGATCGAGCGCCTCTTGGTACTTGTGTTTGACCCACTCCTCAGCAATCCGACCGGTCAATCCTTGGCGCAGGGCCAAGATCTCTTGGGTCATCTGCTCCAAGCTCGGACGGGAGACCTTGCCTTCCTCTTCCTCTTCCTCTTCCTGCTCCTGTTTCGCTTTCTCGTTCATGCGGGCCTCCAAGTCGTCCAACCAGTCATCGAAGGACGCGTGCAGCCGTTGGCGAAACTCGGCGTCCGCCAGATGTTGGTAACACGCCTCCAACAGAGCGACGGGTGTATGCACCTGCACCTGCTCCATGCTACTCCCCTCCATAGGATAGAATCAAGTCTGGGTCTAAGCCTCCTAATGTGCCACAGGTCGATCGGATCCCGCAACTTGACCTCCTATGGAGGCAATTTCCCCTCATAAAAATTCCGTAATGCACCCGTGTAACATCGAGTCTATCGACATGGGTCAGATCTTGAGTCCACTGCTTGATCTC
>JBHIAT010000259.1:0-2785 GCA_046758705.1 Bipolaricaulia bacterium | reverse complement strand
CTCGCGGCTTTGCGCTGCGAGAAGCCGCCGTACTTTAGTGCGTGCGGAGTGTCACATGCCCTTGAATCATGAACGCTTCAGCTTATGCACTGCCTTGTACCCGATCCGGATCAAGCAAAAGGCCTTGTCGGGGTGGGCCGCTTCTGCCTGATTAAAGGCCTCCTGGGGAGTTTCCCCCACGAAGTAATCGCCGCTGTCCACTTCAATCACCACATACTCACCGTGGTGTTTGGCCTCCAGTTCCTCTTTCATCTCCTCATACCTAGCCCATCCTAAGCGATCAAGCTCTTCCGTTGAGTGAGTCGTCTTCTGACGTTTGAGGTCATCAATCTTCTCTTGAACAGTCACCCTCGACACCTCCTTCTATCCTAACTTCCGACTTGAGTATATGACAAAGCTCCCGTAACAGGCAAGCTTCTTTTGGTCCATAGTCAAAAATCAGGGACCACCGACCGTTGACTATGGATTAACCAATTACATTGAAGAAGTATAACATTTATGTTATACTGCTAACATGAAATGGGAAGAATTTTTGCAGCAATACGGTGAGTATCCGATCATCAAGCCGGAGATGATTTATGCAGGACGATCCAATCCTAACACTCTGCAAGTACAGCTCAGCCGCTGGGTTGCCGATGGACGCTTGGTCAAGCTTGCGCGTGGGAAATATGCCATCGGAAAGACCTATCGGAAGGTGGAGGCGCCGGTGGAATATATAGCTAACTGGCTGGTTTACCCCTCTTATGTCAGCCTAGACTACGGACTCGCTCACTATTCCCTCATTCCGGAGGTGGCTTCTGTGGTAACCTCGGTGACCACCAGAACACCCCGCACCTACGAAAATGAGTGCGGCACATTTCGGTATCGCCATATTAAGTCAGACCTATTCTGGGGGTATAGGACCATCACCCTGCAGGGGCTGGAATGTGTCCTGGCATATCCTGAGAAGGCGTTGCTCGATCTTTTTCACTTCTGGACCGGACTGGCAACCGACGATCGGATCGAGGAGATGCGCTTTCAAAACCTGGATCGGATCGACCCAGAGCGCCTTTGCTCTTTCGTCCGACGAGCCGAAAGCAAGAAGTTGCTGAAATCGACCGAAGCGTTTTTGCGCTACCGGGAGCGGTTCTTGGAGGCGTACAGATTAACATGAAAGATCGAGCCCTGCAACTTGTTCGAGAAGCAACCGGAGTCCAAAAAGCAAATGTCCTGCGCGAATATCTCCAGGCCCACATCTTGTACTCCCTGCAATCAGCGCGGGCGTTCGAGCAATTGGCCTTTGTAGGGGGGATAGCACTCCGTTTTCTCTACGGACTGAAACGCTATTCAGAAGATCTCGATTTTTCACTGGAGCGACCGGAAGGGTACGACTTCCAATCCTTAACCCGGCAAGTTGTTTCCGACCTCACCAAGGCGGGTTTTGAAGTGACCCAACATCCCCGCTCCGGTAAAACAGTACACTCCGCCTATATTCGACTTCCGGGGCTCCTCTACGAGGCGGGCTTAAGCCCCCATCCGGAAGAGAAGCTTTCTATCAAGATCGAGATAGATACTCGGCCACCAGCGGGTGCTGAAACGGAGACGACTGTGGTGAACCTCCACTTCCTGCTGGCCCTCTGGCATTATGACCTGCCCTCGCTCATGGCGGGGAAACTGCATGCTTTGCTGTCTCGATCTTACACGAAAGGGCGCGATATTTATGACCTGCTTTGGTACCTCACTCAAGAAGTGCGTCCCAATACCACGCTCTTGAACAACGCACTACACCAGACAGGCTGGGACGGTCCACAGGTGAACTCGGAGAACTGGGGCACGATTCTGAAAGCGAGACTGGAAGCATTGGAATGGGAGGAGACGGTAGAGGACGTGGCCGCCTTTCTAGAAGACCCTGGAGAACGTCAACTGCTCACCCCGGATAATATCATCTCTGTACTACAGCGAAGCGCAAAGCGTTGAAAGCAAACCGATGCAAAGCCCATCCGTTTGACAACCCGTGATCTTTTGAGTATCCTTTAAATAGTATTATAGCAATACTATAAGGTGGAGATGACCATGACCACCTACACCAAGCGGGTACAGGCGGTATTGACCGAGGAGCAATACGAGCTGCTCCAACGGCTTTCTCAGGAGCAAGGCAAGCCCATCAGTGTCCTGATTCGAGAGGCTATCGAGCAGCAATACTTCCAAAAAGCCCTTCTGGAGCGTCGCCGGCAGGCATTACAGCGGTTGCTGGCTCTGGACGCGCCGATCGCTGACTGGGAGCAGATGGAGGCTGAAATCATCCAAGGCGCTGTGGAGAGCCCTCCTCCCGATTCCTCCCCCACACGCCGTCATGGCTGAAGCCCTGTTCTCAGATGTTAATATCCCGATGTACGCCGCTGGTCGAGACCACCCGTATAGAGAATCTTGCCGCTGGGTGATGACTGAGATCACGGAGGGGCGCATCCAAGCGGCAATCGACACGGAAATCATCCAAGAGCTCCTGTACCGCTATGGGGCCCTGAGGCGTCCACAGACTGGGGTGAAGATAGCCAACCAACTGCTGACCATTGTTCCCACGATCTATCCGGTGACTCCTGAAGATGTGCGTCTAGCGGTGGAGCTCTTCGTGCGGTATGCTCCCCAAGGGGTGCAAGCTCGAGACCTCATTCACGTCGCGGTGATGCAGAACAACGGCTTCTCCCAGATCATCTCCACCGATACACACTTCGATCAGATCCAAGGCATCCGTCGTCTCGATCCGAAAGCCCTGTTTGCTTCTCCGAGGGCAGAGGAATAAAAATCA
>JBHIAT010000258.1:0-2797 GCA_046758705.1 Bipolaricaulia bacterium | reverse complement strand
ATCGACCAACGCCAGCGCGTCGTCATCGATCTCCTGGTCGGCCAAACGGATATATTCATAACGCGTCTGGAGGTGGAGCGCCTGGCCGAGGTCCTCCTCAGCGATGAACCCTTCCTCGATCAGGATCTCACCGAGCCGTCTTTCGGCCTCTCCGATCTTCTGGATCGCCAGTGCCTCGTTTAATTCGGTCTCGGAGAGCTTCCCGATGTCGATCAGGATGTCTCCCAGGCGATCACTGACTCTCGGCATCCTGGCTCACCTCGCTGAGCGAAGTATACAATGAAGTTCGGGTCGGGGTGAACTGAACATTGATAGACCCTCCTTGCCCCGATTCGAGGAGATCGTACCTCTGTATATTTTATACCCCAATTATTGTAACATGAGGACAGGGTGCGGGATCGAATCGATACGGAGGAAGATGGGAAGCATCACCCTAAAAGGGAAACCCCTGCCCGACTGTTCCACCGAGCAGGGGCGGTTGCCAACGATCTGCTCTTTAATCTACGCAGTCTGCGTTACGACTAAGTCGTATCACAGTCTGCAGTGCTGTCCACTTCTGTTGCCGAATCCGTCTGACTGATCCACACCATGCCGATCGTTTGCTCTCCGGCCGTACCGGTCCCGTGGACGGTAAAGCAGAGCTTGTAAGCATCACCGGTGCCGGTGATGGTCGTCCAGCTCTGCCACCTCACAAATCCGGCACCGCCGGTGTCCGTCAGCGCCGTTGCCCGGAAGCCGATGCCTGCGAGCGTGCCATCGATGAACTCACTCATCAGGGTCGTCCCCAAGCCCAGAGTACCCAACGTGGTGGTGGTGGCTGAGGACTGTGCGTAGTCTCCCTCCAGGGCCCGGATCGTCTCTTGGCCGGTTCTCAACTGTCCCAGCGCCGACTCAGCGTTCCCGACCCGCGCTCGGTTTCGGTACCCGCTGAGCTGTGGAATGAGCGCCGCGGCCAAGATGCCGATGATCGCTACAACGATCATTAACTCAATTAGCGTGAATCCGCGGTCATCCCCAACCCGTAACCTATTGAACATCTTATGCTACCCCTCTCTTTAATATAATTTGTTAAGATCGCTAAGAGATCTTCCTAGCACCCTAATATTATACCTGGATCGGGAGGATCTTGGACATGGGTATCTTTATAAGCTGGCAGGTTGGCACGTTAACACGTTCGGGAACGCCTTTGTCGTGGCCGTTAAACCGTGTCAACGGGTGAACATGCTAACATGTCAACCTTCCAGCTCTCGCTTAATCTCTTGGAGCGCTTGATACTTGAGCCGGGAGACGTGGCGCAGCGAGTAGCCAATCTCATCGCCGACCTCCTTCAGGGTCTTCCCTTCGTAGAACAGACCGTGAATGACCTTCTGCTGGATCCCGGACAGCTTCTCGATGACGATGGCGATCTTGATGCGATCCTCGATCGGGAGCTTGAAAGTTTCGTAGGTCTTGCTGCGGATCTTGCGGATGTCGATCCTCGGCTGTCGATCCTGCTCCCGGCGCTTCTCATCGAGGGAGATGTAATACATGCTCTCCCGGGCTTTCAGCACCTCGATGACCCCCCCCTCCTCGATGTTGAGCGCCTTAGCCAGCTCGCTGAGCGTGGGGAGTTTCCCGTTCTGTTGGAACAACTCCTCCTCGGCCCGTTTGACCCGATCGTTGAGCTGCTGGAGCCAGTATGGGATCCTGATGAGTTGGTGTTTATCGCGGATGTAATGACGGATCTCACCCTGGATGAGGTGAGTGGCATAGGTGCTGAACTTGAAGCCGCGATCCGGGTCGAAGTTATGGATGGCGTTGAGCAGGCCGATGTAGCCGGCCTGGACCAGATCCTCGTATGGTTCTCCGGAGTTCAAAAACCGTTTGGCGATCGCTTTAACCAGGCCGATGTTCTGTTCGAGGATGTATATTTCGACCTCGGGCCTGCTGGGGAGCTCATTGAGGAGCTCTTCGGTCGTCTTAGATCGATCCTTTAGCTTTAGATCTTGATTCATCATGAGATTCCGCTATCTATTATACCGTCCATTGTGGCACTCCAGACGCACTCCAGACGTCTGGGAAGTGGTTCAATGTCAATGTTCCTGGTGCTTCAGCAGCTCTTCCAAGGAGGTGAGTCCGTCAACGACCTTGAGCAGGCCGTCCTCGAAAAAGGTGATCATTCCCTTCTCCCGAGCCAGCATGAACAGCTCGCCTTCGGTCACCCTCCGGGTGATCGCGTCCCGCAACTCCTCGTCCACCACAAACAGCTCGAAGACGCCGAGCCTCCCTTTGTAACCCGTGTTTCTGCACCGTGAGCATCCCACCGGCGCGTAGATCTGCTCCACTTCATCCGTCCCCAGGTGTTTTCGGAACATGGTCCGCTCGTTGTCGGTGGGCTTGAAGGCTCGCTTGCAGTAGGTACAGAGCTTGCGGACGAGCCGCTGGGCGACGATCCCCCGGAGGGCGGCGGCCAGCAGGTAGGGCTCCGCGCCCATATCGAGCATCCGTGACACCGCGCCGGCGGCCGAGTTGGTGTGAAGCGTTGAGAAGACCACGTGACCGGTGAGCGCGGCGCGCATCGCCATCTGGGCCGTCTCCTCGTCACGGATCTCCCCAACCATGACGATATCCGGGTCCTGTCTGAGGAAGCTCCTGAGCGCGTTAGCGAACGTCAGATCCTTCTTCCGGTTCACCTGGACCTGGGTGACCCCCTCGATCTTGTACTCGACGGGATCTTCGATCGTGGAGATGTTGACCCCGGGCGTGTTGAGCCGGCTGAGGCTGGCGGTGAGCGTGGTGCTCTTGCCGCTCCCGGTCG
>JBHIAT010000257.1:0-2803 GCA_046758705.1 Bipolaricaulia bacterium | reverse complement strand
AAATTATAGAATTAATGGGTGACAAATGGACAATCTTCTTTTCCTCGCCACAGACCACGGATTCGTAGTTTGCGAACGTGAACCTGACAGGAACGGCTGGCGTGAAACCTCGCGCGGCCTGACGGGGCACCGTGTCACGAGCGTGATCGCCCGCGAAGGTGTGATCCTCGTCGGGTCCACCGATGGCGTGTTTCGATCCGACGACCTGGGAAACACATGGCAGAAGGCAAGCACAGGTCTGACGATCCGACACGTTCGTTGGATGGCATTCCATCCCGACGTCTCCGATTTTGAATTCGCCGGTACTGAACCGGCAGCTATTTTCGTGTCACGCGATGGGGCTGAAACGTGGCGCGAGTGCCCTGAAGTCACGAGACTCCGCGAAACGCATGGGTGGTTTCTGCCCTACTCGCCGGAGGCGGGTTGCGTGCGTGGGTTCGCATTCCACGGATCCCGCGCCTATGCGGCCGTCGAAGTCGGCGGCGTGTTACGTTCTGAGGACGGTGGTGAGACGTGGCGGTTGGCCGACGGCAGCACCGGCGAGCCCAACATCAAGGAGATCCCACGCGAACCCTTCATCTATCCCGACGCTCACTCAATCGCGGTCCACCCCGCTTCACCCGATCTGGTCTTTGCACCGACAGGCGGTGGGTTCTACCGCTCGACCGACGGAGGAAAAACTTGGACGCGGCTCTACGATAACTGCTACTGCCGCGCGGTCTGGCTTGATCCGGCCGACCCCGACCATCTCATCCTCGGTCCGGCGACCTCGGTGAGCCGGCATGGTCGCATCGAGGAGACACACGATGGGGGTCGCACGTGGCAGCCAGCTTCGACGGATCTGGACGTCCCCTGGCCCCGTCACATGGTCGAGCGCTTCGTCCAGGTGGGCCATGAACTGCTGGCGGTGCTTTCCAACGGTGAACTGATCGCTGCTCCTCTGGAAACGCTCGAATGGAGACGTATCCTGCCCGAGGTGAAGGATGTAGCTGCGGTGACAACTATGCATTAAAATTTACAGGGGTCCGAATGAGTGTTTCAGCCATCAGCCATAGAACGGGCGCGAGGGAACCCACACGCTTCAGCGTGTCGGGAGGAATCGCGCCTTGGGTCTTCCTTCCACGGGGTTGACATCTCTGTATGCCTAAGTTAAAATATACGTGTATGGAAACGAGAAAAACTCGATGGGCAATGTATAATATCAATTATCACCTGGTTTGGATACCTAAGTATAGAAAGCGTATCCTCATCGGCAAGGTGGCCCAACGCCTGGAGTGGTGGATTCGGCATATCGCTGAACTCAATCACATCGAGGTCCTGACCTTGGAAATTCAGCCTGATCACGTCCACCTGTTCGTCTCTGCACCGCCCAGGTTTGCTCCCGCTGCACTCGCCAACCTGTTCAAAGGCGTCACCGCTCGACGTCTCCGCGAGGAGTTCCCGCACCTCGTGCAAACGATCCCTCAAGCACTCTGGACACGCACCTACTATGTCGGGACGGCAGGCAACGTCAGCGCCGAGGTCATCAAACACTCCATCGAAGCGTGCCAACCCGACCGGAGGGGAGTGGAGTAACCCATGCAACTGACCTGGAAGGCTCGGATCGTCGCTGATGAGGAAACGTGTGCCGTTCTGCGCCACCTCCTCCTCTCGGCGACCAAGGTCTATAACGGCCTCCTGTGGCACCTGCGCCAGGAGCAGGAAGCGACCGGCAAGCTCTCACTGTCGATGAGCCACCTCAACCAGATCCTCCAGATCCTGCCCCGATCCCGGGAGCTATACGCCGACTGTGCCCAACAAATCTTCCGTGAGGTTCAGTGGGCGTGGCGATCCTTCTTTGCCTTGCACCAAGCGGGGAAGACCCACCACCTTGCCCCCGGATTCCGGCGTAAGAATCACCTGTCGCCGATCCGCTACCCCCGGGTGAACACCCCCAAGGCGGGTGCCAAAGTGTGGCGCAAGCGCGGTCGGGTCTACGGTGAGATCTCGCTTGGCCAGCGCCGTACCGATGGTGTTCGCTCGCTGCGTTTCCTTCTTTTGGGGGCGCCCGAGCCCGACTTCCCTCTAGATCTGGGCCGTCTCGTTAACCTCCAGATCACCTACGACGCGTTCTGCGGGCAGTTTGAAGCCCGTCTGGTGGTGGAGGTGAACGAGGCCGAAGCGCGGAGCGGGCAGACGGTTGCCGTTGATCTCGGCGAGACCTGGGCAATCGCCGCGTGTTGCGAGGACGGGACGGAGGTGCTGTTCTCCGGGCGCTGCATCAAGACCATCCGCCGCTACTGGCAGAAGGTGCGAGCGAAGGTGAAGCCGCCATCCAAGGACCGGCCCGGCATGTCGCGGCGCTATCGCCAGATTGCCAGAAAGGAGTCTCGGCAAGTCCACCACGCCCTACACATCGTCTCGAAGGTGTTCGTTGGCTGGTGCAAGGCGCATAATGTCAGTCGCATCGTCATCGGCGAGCCCAAGGACATCCGTGAGGAAATCCAGTATGGGGCACGAATGAACCAGCGGCTGCATGGCTGGCCGTGGCGGATGCTGGTCCACATGATCAGCTACAAGGCCCAGCGAGAGGGCCTCGGGGTGGAGCTTGTGGGAGAGGCCTACACCTCCCAGCGGTGCCCGGACTGTGGACACACGTCTCGGTCGAACCGGGCAAGTCGGGGTGTGTTCCGGTGCCGGGCATGTGGTTTGGAGCACCATGCAGATCTGGTGGGTGCACACAACCTTCTTGAACAGGAACAGGGACAGGTATCTCCGGAGGCCTGGTTAAGCCGAAGCCGAAGGAGTAGTGGGGGCTTGGCAC
>JBHIAT010000256.1:0-2805 GCA_046758705.1 Bipolaricaulia bacterium | reverse complement strand
GGGGTGCTGGGGTTGATGGTGGGGGTGTTTGGGGCGTTTCTGGTGGAGTATTTTGAGGGATGGGGGGAAGAAGCGTTGGCTGGGGGAAATAGGAGGAAATAGACGATGGAAGCAGATTTACCCCTTGAATTAATTGAGCAGCGGCATCCTGGTAAGTGGATATTGGTGGAAGAGACAGCCTGGGACGAATATGGGAACCCGACACGGGGAGTGGTGATTGTCCATAGCTCAGACCGTGCGGCTCTGGTGAAACCCACCCGGAACGTTCACCAGCAACAACCAGGGATAAAGACGTTCGCCTTTTATGCCGGGCCGAAAATCCCCGAAGGGCTGGTGGTCATCCTATGACTCGTCGTAGCGGTGATCGCATACCCGGTCGACGGGCCTATGGCGGCGTGTTGGTCATCCCCTGTCGTCTCAACGAGGACTATCGCTACTGGTTGCTCGTGGATACCGGGGCGGCGATCACGATGCTCTCCCGCCGAGTGGCCGAAGAGATGGGTTTAGACTGGGAGAATCCACTATGGCAGAAACGGGTTGCCTCGGTTCATCAGGTGGTCTGGGCACCGGTAGTGCGTCTTGTCAGTTTGCAGGTGGGGTCTCAGCGGTTGAGCGATGTGGAGGTTCTGGTGGTGCCCTTACCGGCCGAGTTGCGGGTGGATGGTGTGTTGGGTGTCAACTTTCTGGAGCGTTTTCGTCCTACCTTTGAGTTTGAGCAGGCCGTATTGGTCCTGCGAGGATACCGACCCCAAGCGCGCCCAGTTGGCGATCCGTACCCACCTGGCCAGGATTGAGCAGGCTCGCCCTTTGTCGCAGATTGCTGATATGCAAGAGCGAACGGCGGCTGAGCGATTGCGGACCTGGTTTACTACGGAGTTTTTGCATGACCTGGCAGATTGACGGTGCACTCTATCCCGATGTAACCCCTCCCCGCAGTTTGCGTACCCTGGCCGACCGGGTGGACTTCATCGCCCGGCTGTGCGCAGCCTGGGATTTTGGGCTCTTGCCTGATTGGGAGACAGTGATCGAGGTTCGCCGTCAGACATGGCGGCCAGCCGTTGACCGTTGTCGCCTGCTGACCTCGCCCACGTATCACCTGCTGCGCCAATGGCATGGTCTGCCCCGTCTGCTGTACCTGGGCAGCATCCCGGCTTATATACGTGATGACCCGAGCCTGGCATACGTATGAGCGGGGAAGGCAGATATCTGTCCTATACTGAGCGCAAATCAAGTGGGGTGAATTCAGACCTTTTTAAATGGGATGCAGATACATGCAGATTTTCGCAGATGAATGTAAGCGAAGCGGCATCAGCGTAGATCAGCGTTAATCTGCGTCCTGTCAAGATCACTGTCTTGAAGTGCGTGCAGCATATGATAAGGCACTGGGGTAGTGAAGTGGGGGGACGGTCGGTGTCAACTTCGTCTCCTTACCGACCTCAACGCCAAAGTGCTTATCCGTGACCTTCGCAGTCTTATTTCACGCAGAATTCACGCCAGCTTTACGCCAATTTCATGCCCAAATAGATCAAATCATGGTATACTTTAGATGCAAGAAGTAGTGGTAGCCTGCGGGGGAAAGCGTTAACCGGATCTTAACCCCATTTTCTCTCTCGCCCTTGACAAAGGCAGGAAGATTTGGTATAATATGACTGTACAGGGGAGAGGTTCCTTTTTCAATTGCATAAGATTCGATAAAGGCAAACCCATCGAAAGGTGGGGACGCAAAGTTACGGGTCTACGTTAGTAGATGGCAATGGCTATCAGCTAATAGGATGGCCGGGCTGCCGAAGACAGATTCAGCGTGCTGTTCGGAAGCAGGTCGGCCGACACAGGGCGCTTTTTTGTCGAGGGTGTGATGGGTGTTTTTGACTGATAAGGGGGGAAATGGCTGTTGTAGATCTAGTTCAAGAGAAAGTGAAGTTGCTTCCGGAGCCAACTCAGCAGGAAGTTCTGGATTTCGTAGACTACTTGTTGCAAAGGGCCCGGCAAGAAGATTTGTTGTGGTCTAAGCTTTCGCTGAGGTGGGCGTTGCGGGGATTAGAAGATGAAGAATGGCCGGAATATGACGCCCAAGCTCTGAAGGAGAAGTGGGCGTGAAAAAGCCAGGTCGCGTGGCTCTGGTCCCTTTTCCCCGGGCTGATCTGACGCCTGGTAAGCTGCGTCCAGTTCTGTTGCTCGCCCGCGTGCCCGGTCCCTATGAGGACTGGTTGGTGTGCATGTTTTCCACCAAGCTTCAGCAGGCACTACCTGGCTTTGATGAGGTAATCAACTCCACTGCGAGCGATTTTCATAGCTCTGGACTCAGAATACCAAGTGTGATTCGTGTGGCTCGGCTGGCTGTAGTTTCTGCGGACATGTTCACAGGCACTATTGGGGAGATCAGCGGCGAGCGATTGCATCAGATACAGAAGACACTTGCGGACTGGATTCAAAGCGCGGGTTGAGCGCATGAGTGGTGGAGAGGGTGATCGGGGAATCAGTGATCAGGCAATCAGGTTCTCTGATCCCTGATCACTGATATGATGGCCGGGCTGCCGAAGACATGTTCAGCGTGCTGTTCGGAAGCAGGTCGGCCGGCAGTGCGCTTTTTGGTCGGGGAATGTGATGTGTGTTTTTGGCCAAAGAATAACAGGTGAAAGCAATGCCAGGGAAGGGATAGCGCCTTCTCGTGGATGAGGGCGGGGAAAAATGGCTAAGGTATCCTCCCAGATTGTGTACCGATTGATGGAAGGAGGCAAAGAGATGGATAAACAGGTGGTGATGATCAATAAGCAGGAATTGGTTTCCAAGGGGAAGCAAGTCTAC
>JBHIAT010000255.1:0-2886 GCA_046758705.1 Bipolaricaulia bacterium | reverse complement strand
TAATATACCTCCTCTTTGGTTGAGGTGAATAAATGGCAAAGGTATATTATGACCTTGAAAATTAATAAGCCAGCCCGATTATAAGGAACTGGACGTTAAGATAAACTGCCCGCGCAGCGGGCTCAGTTCAACGAGCGCTTGCACCTGACGCCGCTCCGCTGCGCTTCGCGGCGCAGGTGAAACGCAAGCCGTTAAATGAAACAGATGTTCTAGTGGGTCATTTGGCACGCACATTGCCATTTCCACGGATATTTACCCCAAAAGTTGCACCAGTAGGTACTGTGTGAAGTTGACCTCCTCTGGCAAGTGTGAGATCATAGAAATTGCACGGAGGAGGCAAATATGGCAAAGCGATACTCAGCGAAATTAAAGTTCCAAGTGGTCACCGAGTTACTGACTGGTAACAAAACTCCCGGGCAAGTAGCGAAAGTGTATGGGGTTCACCCCAACACGGTCAATGCCTGGAAGAAAGCGTTCTTCGAGAAAGGCCCAGAGATATTCTCGCAGGATAGCATCGTAGCTGAATACGAGCGACGGATTGCCGAGCTGGAACGGTTGATCGGCAGAAAAGAGGTGGAGATCGCGCTTTTAAAAAACTTTCTGGGACGGCCGAAATGACCTCGGAGCAGAAGGTCACTCTGGTGGAAACGGCAAAAGACACGCATGGTCTGAATCTCGCGCTGGCAACTATAGACCTGCCGAAGTCGACTTGGTACTACCACCAGAAGCACAAGGTAGCCTACGAGGAAAAGTACGCCGATCTGTTTCCCGTCTTGGAAGAGATCGCCCGGGCTCATCCAGAATACGGCGTGCCTCGGATTATGCCCGAACTGCGCGATGAGCATCACATCGACGTCAATCACAAGGTCGTGGAACGGTTGCTGGGCATATGGGACTTGTCCATCCTGCGCAGCACCCACCGTCCCAGGCCGAGCAGTGTCCAAAAGGCCATCACCGAGGCCGGGGAACTGGCCAATCTGGTAGCCCAGATGGACGAAATCTGCCTTTTCCAGGTGGTTTACACCGATTTCACCGAGCTCTTGTACGCAGATGGAGATCGAAAGGCCATCTTGATGCCTATCATCGGTCACGTCAGCAAGATGGCGTTTGGCTGGGCCGTTGGGCAGAGCAGGGGTACAGCCCTGGCATTGCAGGCTTGGGAACATGCCAAGAGGACGTTCCAGCAGATGGGTATCTCTTACGTGGGGATGATCATGCATCACGACCAGGACTCGGTCTATACCGGCTATGAATGGACGTCGCAGTTGCTTCTGAAAGACAGGTCGCGGCTCTCGTATGCATTGCGGGGAGCCAAGGACAATCCAGAGATGGAGTCCTTCAACGGGCGTTTCAAAGGCGAGGGACACTCGCTGTTTCTGGAAACCCAGAGTCTGGGCGAGTTGGTCACGGTGGTGGATGAGAGGATGCGGTACTATAATACTGAGCGACGGCACTCCTCGATCGGCTGCGTGCCACCCTTGACGTATATCAAGCGTGCCCGGTCGAAAGGGGAGGAGTGAACATGGGGCCAGGCTGTGGATAGTGTGGGCAGGCACGCTTGTTGTGGCTGCCCACACTATCCACAGCCCTACGACGATGCCCCCCTCTTGTGGGTGAGGGCTCTTGGTACACTTCCAGAAGAGGATCACAATAAACACAGCCTCAAGTGGTACAACTTTTTGGGGGAACTTCCTTGTCACGAGATTTGCCATTGTTTACGCCTGAGATATGGCAATAAGCATGTCAAGTGACCCACTAGTGCCCTGTCAACCATGATTTGATAGGCATGAACAATCGTCATGGGCGTCAAAATGAACCAGTCAATTGAGCCTTGACAGGGTACTAGACCAGGATTTCAGAAGTTTTTGGGGTAAAGCCTAGTTGAAGGCTAAACGCTTGGACAACCTCAAGACGCTTCTTCAGGTCAGCCGCTGTGAACTTCCAAGAGAAAGGTTTGGCCACTTGCTGATAGTAGTCTTGAAAGTCTAGCAAGCGCTGGGTCAAGGTCGCTTTGTCAGCTACATCCAAAGGCATCAGGACCTTGCGTTGGACGATGGAAAAGTAGAGCTCGATTTGGTTCAACCAACTGGCATGCACCGGCAACGAGACCGCCACGGTATTGGCATACATACTGCTCAAGCGTGCCGGAAAGGTGTTCCGATGATGGGCACAGCCGCCATCAACGATCCAGAAAACTCGGGCCGCGGACTGGTAAGGAGCTTGGGTCATAACCAGGTCAATGAGTTGATTGAAGGTAGCGATGGAGGTGGTAGGAGCCACGCGCCCGAAGATTTTGCCTCGGAAGACATCCCAAGCGGCGTGATAGGCTACCGTTCCCCGCCGTTTATACTCAAACTCGACCCGCTGTTCGTAACCGGGGATGGTGGGCCAGCCAGCATGGCATCGGGCCAGGATTTGGATGCTTTTCTCATCTGCCGAGAGCTCATATTCATCGGGTCCGAGCCGTTGGCCCTCCCAGAAACCGGCATACAGGTCCAGAATCACGCACGCTCTGCTCACAAAGTCAGGGTCGCGCGGGAAGAGCCAGTAGCGATAGCGCCACGGTTGGAGAGCATCCTGGCGGAGAATACGCCCCAGGCTGCTGTGGCTGAGGCCAGCCAAGCCCTCTTCCTGGATGACCACCGGCGCAAGTCAGCAATCGAGAAACGGCTGAGGGGCAACTTGCGTTCCCAGAGGGTCTCACAGACAATCGCCGTGATTTGGGCTCGTTCTTGTGGGCCATAGGTCACCGGTCGTCCACTTCGGGGCAAGTCCGTCAAGGCCGCCACCGCCCCTTCGGAGCGGCGGGCCAGGAATCGTTTGCGCCGATTCAACACCGTCTGCTCACAGCAACCCAAGATCTCGGCTGTGGCAGCCATGGTCTTA
>JBHIAT010000254.1:0-2894 GCA_046758705.1 Bipolaricaulia bacterium | reverse complement strand
CGCTGAACTCCTTTCGCATCCGGTGGACGACTTCGTGAAGGATTTCGTTGGAGCAGACAGGACGCTCAAGGGGTTGCGTTTGATGCGGGTCAAAGACGTGATGAGACGATCCCCCGTTACTGTGAAGGCAAGCGAGGAAGCCAAGGTCATTCATGACTACATGGAGCAGGAAGGTGTCCGGTACCTGCTCGTGGTTGAGGATGACGGCAAGTTCTCCGGTTGGATCAATCTGTCAGACTTCGAATACCGGCGGGGAGACCGGGTGAGGGATGTGATGAAACCCGCTCGGGAGACGGTCACCCCGGATACGGATCTCAACGAAGCGCTCTCCCATATGCTCGGCAGTGAGATCGGAAATATCGCCGTCGTCGATGATGACGGCCGGTTGGTCGGCGTGCTGACCTTCAACGCATTGCGAGAGGTTTTGGGGGAGACCTACACCGAAAAAGGAGGTGTCTGAATGCAGCAGATGTTCGGACGGTCCCTGGTCGTGATCCTGTTGCTGGGAGGGTTGATCTTCCTCACCGTCTTCACGACGCAAACGACAGGGTCCTTCTACTTGGCTACCTCACAAGAGATTCGGTTGCGAATCTGGGAGCATATCCAGTTAGTGATCGTGGCCGAGTTGCTGGCCATCGGCATTGGGGTTCCTCTGGGCTTTATCATCACGAGGCGCGGCTTCAAGCGGTTCTCCCCTCTGATCCTAGGAGTGGCCAATATCGGTCAGACGATTCCCAGCCTCGCCGTCGTCGCGATCATGCTGCCCATTCTGGGAATCGGGTTTAAGCCTGCGATCGTCGCTCTGTTTGTCTATGGCCTCCTGCCCATCGTCAGGAACACCTACGCGGGCGTGAACAACATCGACCCCAGTGTGATCGAATCGGCGAGAGGGATGGGAATGACCAGGGGCCAGATCCTGAGGAAGATCGAGCTTCCCCTGGCTCGGGCGGTCATGATGGCGGGGATCCGAACGTCCACGGTGATCAACGTCGGTGTGGCCACCCTGGCCGCATTGATCGGAAGCGGCGGGTTGGGTCAACTGATTATCCGGGGGCTTAACCTGAACGTGACCGAGCTCATGCTGCAGGGTGCAGCTCCGGCAGCGGGTTTGGCGATCCTCTTCGATACCGCGTTGGGTGGAATTGAGAGCTGGATGACGCCACGGGGTCTGAAAGTCGGGTGAGTTGAGAAAGGATTAGGATTGGGAGGTGGTAGATGAACGATTCAGGTTGATCGGATCGGTCAACTCCATCCCATCAAAAAAAGAAGGGGGAAGTGAACAAGATGAAAAAGATCGTTTCATTGCTTTTGGTGTTTCTGCTGATGGCCTCCCTGTCCGGGATAGCGGTCGCCCAGAAAGGGAGAATCACGGTCGGCTCGAAGGGCTTCACCGAACAGCTCATCGTGGGAAATATGATGGCGATTTTGTTAGAGGAGAACGGCTACGACGTCGATTACCGCGCCAGCCTGGGAACGGTGGTCGCCTGGGGCGCGCTCACGGCCGGTCAGATCGACGTCTACATGGAGTATACGGGAACGGCATGGCTTGTCCATCTCGGCCATACGTCGATCCTGCCTCGTGAAGAGGAGTATCAAAAGGTCAGGGCGGAATCTGCAGAGCTCGGCCTCCTGTGGCTGAATGACATGCCCATTAACAACACGTATGCGCTGGCGATGAGAGAAGACCAAGCTGAAGCGTTGGGCATTGAGACGCTCTCCGATCTGGCTGAATACGTGAGAAATCAGGAGGGACGGGTCTCGCTGGCTTCGGACTTCGAGTTCTACTCCCGCCCGGATGGGGTTATTGGGTTGATGAAGGAGTACGAATTTGCCTTCCATCCGGCTCAGATCAAGACGATGGCCTTTGGACTGACCCATCAGGCCCTCAAAGAGGAACGGGTTGACGTTGCCATGGTCTTCGGGACAGACGCGCAAAACGCACGATTCAACTTCAGAGTTCTTGAAGATGACCAGAACTTCTTCCCTGTCTACGACTTGGCGCCGGTGATCCGACAGGAGGTCGCGAATCGGCATCCTGAGGTGGTGAGACTGCTCAACCGGCTGGTGGCCACCATACCGGATGCGGATACCATGCGGGAGCTGAACGCCATGGTGGATATTGACAAGCGGGATCCTGAGGATGTCGCTCAAGAGTGGTTGGAGCAGCATGGCCTGATCTGAGAACGAAGGTCGGTGCAGCTCTAGAAGTTCGAACGGGATGAGACGACCGCCCTTGGGTGGTCGTCTTATCTCTTAGTCGATGCGTCTCTATCAAGAATGGTAAAAGATGCCATACAAGGGTCTGCCGGGCGGGCAATATCGGGTGTTATCTGATCAAGACGTGGAGCGCATCCATGGCACCGCGTTGCAGGTGCTGGAGCGTGTCGGGGTCTGGATTGCCGATGAAGCGATGCGGGATCTGTTGGGCGAGCATGGAGCCCAGGTCGATCACGACAACGGGATCGTCAAGTTTCCCGCTAAAGTGGTGGAATGGGCTTTGGAGGTCGTCCCCGCCGAGATCACGCTCTATGGGCGAGAGGAACAGCACACACTGGAACTGGAGGACAAGCGTGTGTATTTGGGCACCGGCGGAGCAGCCGTCCAGGTGCTGGACAAGGATACGGATCGGGTGCGCAAAAGTACGTTGGAGGATTTGGGAAACCTCGCCCGATTGGTCGACGCCTTAGACAACATCCACTTCTTCCTGCGTCCGGTGGTGGCCCAAGACATCCCCCAAGAAAAGCTCGATGTCAACAAGTACTATGCGTCACTGGCCAACACCACCAAACACGTGATGGCCAATGCCTACACCGTGAAAGGCGCGCGCGAGGTTATCGAACTGGCCTCGATGGTGGCGGGGGACCGCGAGCAACTGATCGAAAGGCCGTTTATCT
>JBHIAT010000253.1:0-2944 GCA_046758705.1 Bipolaricaulia bacterium | reverse complement strand
CGACTGCCTGGAGGGAAAGAGCTTTCTGTCGATCGAGTTCCTGGCGGCGCTTATCGCGTCTGGCTAAAAGGTCTGCATGGCGGGCCTCGGCTTGTGCAAGGCGGCCTTCGGCACCTGGAACCTTCTTTTCAACCTCTGAAGCTGCTCTTCCGATCTCATCATCCGCCTTCTGAAGAAGTTCTGTCAGCGATAACTCTATGTGGGATGCGATACGATTGACCTCACTCAGACGATCCTCCCGTACTTCATTCAAAAATGGGATAAAGGCGTTCTGATTAAGCCACTCTGTTGCTTCGGCAGCTAAGGCAACGGGCGGGTGATTTTCAGGCACATTGGCTGGAGTAAAATTGCCGAGTAGGCTTGGCTCCTGAAGGCGCGGTGGCCCATTTTCCGTGAGTTCCACAGTGAAAAGCTGCTCATGGATGACCTGACCGAGGCCGTCAACAATTCGGGCTCGATAGAAATCCAGTCGTGTTGGGGTGACATGCTGAAGGGAGTAAAAACAGGCTCCCTTTCCGAACGCCCCCTGACTCAGGTCCAAAGTATGCCGTCTCAGAGCTTCAAACAGTGGATGTCCTGGTGTGACCCACTCAAGGTTATTTTTCTCAGCAGTATCACGATCTGTCGACAAACGAGGATAACGTCCAGCCACGGCTGGGAGTCTCCAGTCCGCTTGACTTTCATACCGTCGCAAAACTGAAGGCGTCCTACCTGGCTCGAAAGTGTGGGGTAGTTTAGAGACCGGTTTAAGGGAGAGAGACACGTAGTTCGCTGTCTCACGGATAAAGCGAGCAATGGATTCAGGTACTACACGCCGCTCCTGAGCCTTGGCGCGACGCTCTATGAGCATCTCCAAGTTCAATGTTTTTGAAGCCAGCCCTTCAAGTGCATTCTGGCAAATTGACTGAAAATGCCCTGTGTCCACATTACGAAGAAGTCGGTCTTCAAGGTCAGCGTCGCCTAGTCGCCCGGCATAGTAGTCCCGAAGAACCCTTTCAATGTGGAGAGCAGGAAGTACCTCACCGACAACGTTAAAGACTGCATCGTCATCGAGTGCATCCCGGATCTCCTGAAGCTTTTCCAGAAGCCGCTGGAGCACTCGCCCTTCAATGGTGTTTGTCGCGACAAAGTTGAATATCAAGCAGTCATATTGCTGGCCATAACGGTGAATCCGCCCCATCCGCTGTTCTAATCGATTCGGATTCCATGGAATGTCGTAATTAAAAAGGATATGACAGCATTGCAGGTTGATGCCCTCACCCGCTGCTTCCGTCGCAACCAGGACCTGGATCGCTCCTTCTCTAAATTGTTGCTCGACATAGAGCCTGGTACCTGGCTCCTCCCGGGAGCCGGGCTTCATATGCCCGTGTATGTTTCCAACCTTAAAACCCCAGGTTTCGAAGCAATTGGTGAGATAGTCGAGGGTGTCCTTGAATTCAGTGAAAAGCAAAAGGCGCTGATCAGGATGATCGTAGAAACCTTCCCGATGAAGGATCTCTTTTAAACGGGAGAGCTTGGCCTCTGCTCCAGAGGCCTCGACTGTCTTGGCTTGATCAGCGAGCTGTTTTAACTCCTTGACCTCTTCGCGCACCTGCTCGGGATTGCTGGCAAGGCTGATAGCTTCCAGCATCTCCTCAAAACGCTCCCTTTCGGCCTCCTCCATTTCTTCAAGCTCCGCTGGATCGGGAAGATCCGGTGGCGCCATTCGGGCCAGCTCCTGGGCACGTTTAAATCCTTCCTCAAGTCGTCTTGCCCGGTTTTCGAGGGAATGCCGCATGGCATAGGTGCTGGAAGCCAGTCGGCGCTGATAGAGGGACATTAGGAATCCAACCGCCCGTGCTCGGGGATCATCTTCCTGGGCGGCTGCTTTTGCGCTCTGAAACTTCACGAACCTGGTAATATCTCTGTAGAGCTCAAACTCGGACCCATCTATCTGAAAATTGACCGTGCGAGGGATGCGCTTGGTAAAGATTTTTTTGGCTATCCATGAACCACCCGTTTGATGTTCAGGAAAGTAGACCATCGATTCTTTTGTGCGTCTAAGGTAGAAGGGGGCTTGCCGACGATCCATCGCCTGCCGTATGGACTTAACATCCGCATAGGCATCTTGATCGAGGAGCTGTAGAAATAGACTGAAGTTCTCAGGATCACCTTTATGAGGAGTCGCAGTTAAAAGAAGAATATGGTCAGCGGCATCTCTTAGAAGCTCCCCCAAGGCGTAACGGGAAGTCTTGCGAGCGGGAGGAGTCCATGACATACGATGTGCTTCATCTACAATGACCAAGTCCCATTGGACCTGCCTAAGTCCCGGTAGAATCTCTGTGCGCTTGGCAAGATCAAGCGATGTAATTACGTGCTTCTGCTCTAGCCACTGGTTTACGCCGAATTGGTCACGGAGGTTGCTCCCCTTAAGAACCAGAAACTTCTCATCAAACTTCTCCTTGAGTTCACGCTGCCACTGGAAGGTGAGGTTGGAGGGGCTTACGATCAGGATGCGCTCTGCGAGCCCCCTGAGCTTTAGCTCACGGATGAGAAGGCCTGCCATGATAGTCTTACCGGCACCCGCATCGTCGGCGAGGAGAAAGCGGACTCGGGCAACCTTGAGGAAATAGTCGTAAACGGCCTCGAGTTGGTGCGGTAAGGGATCGACACGTGAGATAGACAAGCCGAAGTAAGGGTCAAATTCGTAAGCTATCCCGAGAGAATAAGCCTGGAGACCAAGCCTGAGAAGTAGTCCATCACCATCATAGGTGCTCTTAGTCTCCAGAATCTTGAGTGAGGCAAGGTCTTTAGCAGTCAGCGTGACACTACGAAACCGCTCCGATTGAGTCCCGACGAGACCTAGGGTCCAGCTGTCGGGACCATTGGACCGAACGGTCTCTACCCGCATCGGTTCGTGGAAAAGCGCACCCGTGAGAATCTGACCTTCGCGGATGGGTAGGTT
>JBHIAT010000252.1:0-2959 GCA_046758705.1 Bipolaricaulia bacterium | reverse complement strand
AAGGTGAAGCATCTGCGGGACGAGAGTGTCCGTCTGGAACACGCGCTGGAACACGCTCGGGGAGAGTTGCTGAAACGGACCCGGGATGAGCTGCTGCAGCGGGTGGAGCGGGTGAACGGGGTCTCGTTGCTGAGCGAGCGGGTCGATCTGGCCTCCGATGAGATCAAACAGCTTGCGGATATGATCGAGGAGAAGCTCGACGCTGGCGTAGTGATTCTGGGGAGCGGAGCAGGGGGCAGCGTAAAACTCGTCTGTAAGGTGAGCCGGAGCCTGACTGACCGCTACGATGCCGGCCGGTTGATCCGGGAGCTGACGCAGCTGGTGGGCGGCGGAGGCGGGGGGTCCGCCCAGTTCGCCGAAGGCGGCGGGAAAGATCCCGGTCGGTTGGATGAAGCGCTGGCCCAAGGAGCCGACCGGGTCAAGCACCAGGCATCATTGGATTGAGGTTAATCAATCAAAGCATTTCTTCCCCTGGGAAGTATAGATGAATTATCGATGTTCCATTGATGATATCGTCGAAACTCTTCAGAATGCGAAAGAACACGGGAAAAGTTGCACCCTTTCGATTGGCGCAGGATGTTCTGTCACAGCTGGTATACCTACCGCCCCCGGCTTCGTCGAGGTCATAAAAGAGCGATACTCTCTGGCCTATGAGCGAGCGCAGGAAAAAACTTATCCCAAATGCATGGCTGAACTCACCAACGATCCTGAAGTCCTCATCAATTGGAGTACTATGCTTATAGTACAGGCAAGAACTAAAGCAGGGGAAGAAGCGAATCTTCTACTCGCCCAAGCCAAAGAAAAATCGCTCAGAGCCGAGGATATTAAGCCAGGATCCGGTGCTTATAACCTGGCGTGCGTGAGCGCCTTGGAAGGAGATGAAGCTGGCTGTCGAGAATGGCTGGAGAAAAGCCAGAAGCTTGGCACCTTGCCTGATCGCGAACACCTGATGAGTGACCCGGATCTGGAAAGTGTTCGAGAGTCTGAGTGGTTTAAGAAGCTTGTTTCAGAAGCATAGGGTAAGGAGCCGCATTGTGATCTAAGTATCCGGTCTTGAGGGGCTGGTGCGTGCGATATTACCTTTATTACTCTCCTTAGCGTGGCCCAGAAACTTCATGATAGAGTTGAAACCCTCTGTCCCTGCGCTGATGATCAAGGCTGTAACGATGGCATCCAAAAAGCCCGTAGTAGCGACGTCAAGAGATTCCAAGACACGCAGCCCACCTCCAAACGCCAAAGCGAGACCGAGTGTCAAAGATAAAATCCCGAGTACTAGCCTTTTGTCTGCTTTTCCAATGGTCTTGATTACGACGGGATCCAGTATCTCCAGAAACTGCTGAACAGCGAAGCCAGCAGCGAAGATCGGTCCTAGAGCCAATACGAGCTTTTCCATCACGGTACCTCCTATCTTGATGTAGTTGTCTTGTCAAAAATCTACCGGAAGTCTATCCCATATAGGTTGAAAAATTGTCAACACGCAGTGTCAAAAATTGTCAACACGATTGTTAATCATGGAGACCCCATAGGGAGGGACTTCCTAAAATACCCCATCGCTGCTTCTCTGCGTGTCCATTTGACACGGATCTTTGCCTCCCCAGAGAAGCGGTGAGCAGTCAGGTGTAGTATCACCATTCTCGGGAGATGGTGGCTAAGTGTGTGGTCTACAATGTGGAGCGGGCAGTGAAGGTGAGGTGTGTCGTGTTTGCGCTGGTGTTCTCCCAGCTGAAATACTTCTTTCTATCGAGGGTTTCTCTAAATCTATGAAAATCCCGGTCGACTGGACGAAGCGCTGGCCCAAGGAGCCGACCGGGTCAAACGCCAAGCAGTGGCGTAGATTCTACCTTTCTTAGGTCTTATTCCCCGACTGATGCTGAGCAATCAGTTCACGCACTTTCGGCACTAACTCGTGAGGAACCTCAATAAAGGTTTGTCCCTGTTGCTCGAAAGCAGCTTCATCCTCAGCCACTGCTTCTTCATCGGTCTGGTTTTCGTAGTGAGCTAAGACCCGCTTGACACGCTCCTCATCCCAGCCTGGTGGAAATCTGTTGTTGCTCATCTTAGCCTCCTTCGTTTACGCTTCTTGTAGGCTTTCAAAGCCTTCCCAGTCAGCTCGTAGGCGGTGATCACAAAGATGCTGTCGGATTCGGGATCCGGTACATAAATCACACGGAGATATCGTCCCACCTGAGTCTGGCCGATCGCTACCCGAGAACCTTCCCGACTCAGGCGATCCTCTCCCGGTCTTATCAGAATCTCCTCGACTTCCTCCTCTGTTACATTATGATGATAAATATGCGGTTGATTCGTCTCCGGATCAATATAAAACCGGATCTTCATAGTTCATCAACTTAAGTCTCTCTAATAACAAACCGTATTATATTTTATCACAAGAAGAACTTTCAAATCAGCAACGGGGATGGAGGTCGCTGCAGTTCGCCGAGGGCGGCGGGAAGGATCCCGGTCGGTTGGACGAAGCGCTGGCTCAAGGGGCCGATCGGGTGAAGCGCCAAGCGGCACCGTAAGTTTTACTGAATCCCGGACCTAGGTTTCAACCTCTGGATCTCTTAGAAGACCTAAGTGAACTTACGGTATGATTGATCGACCCTGGTAAGAGGAGATTGCATGGTTTCTATCCCCTCCCCCAGACCCGAATTCGATGCCGGCTAGGCTCGATTACAACGAAGTGGTCTTGTAAGCGCTCCTGTGAGTGTTCTTTGAGGAATCTGGCCATTTCCGTGTGAATACTATCGATCGTCCTCGGCTCCATCCGGAGCAGAATGACTCCATAATTGTTTCGATGGAAAAGAAACAGGAGAGCACCGAAGCCCTTGTCTCTGGTCACGAGAGTTCGTCGTTCTCGATAAGTATATTGGAGGAGTTCTTCATCAAGGGAGTGACCTTATGCTTGCATTCCGCACTTTGCGAAAGGGGTAGTGTCTACCTGGAACTGTGCAACGCT
>JBHIAT010000251.1:0-2968 GCA_046758705.1 Bipolaricaulia bacterium | reverse complement strand
GAAAGAGGAGAAAGTCCACGCGGACTGAAGTCCGGTGTATTGACCGATAATAAAAGAGTTGATAGCTCTTGGGTTAGTTGAATTTGCAGGCAACTACATGAATTACTATCTGGAAAGCTGGGAGTTTTTCCTATCAAATTATCAAGACGGAGAATCATCGCGGAAGGCGATTTCTTATGGAGTGAAAGTGCTGAAAGCATTTCTTCGAATGGTGGAGGTCTGGAGAGCGAAAAGGGTTGGATAGGAGACATGACCTCCTGTGGAAATGGTTCAAGGATGGCATCATGATGGAGGTGGATTGGAATGGAAGGGTGGTGTGGGAGCAACACGATCGCGACCACCACCACGACGCCAGGCGCCTGCCATCAGGGGGCGCTATCTATTTGGCCATAGAGCGCGTGCCGGATGATGTCGCTGCCAGGGTTAAGGGAGGAATTCCGGCAGTGATGCGGACGGTATGTGGGCTGACGTGATCGTCGAGGCGGATCGTCGTCGTCCTCGAGCGCCTGGTGAACCTGGTCGTCAAGTGAGATCAGCAAGTCGCTCATGCTCAGTCACTCACCTTTTTGGGTAAACTAAGCTTGGTATAGCTAGATTGAGCCACTCGATTGAGAGGCTTCTCTGTATTGAACCTTTTTCCGGTTTTCGTCATTCACTAAGTAGAAGGGGGCGAGATGGAGTTCGATCGGGAAAGCGAGCTGATCCGCAGGATCACCCTGCGCGATGAGGATGCGTTCAAAGAGCTTTTCCAACGTTACGCCTCCAGACTTGCCCCGTTCTTCATCCATCGGACCCAGGATCGAGAGGTGACCGAGGAGTTGATCCAGGAGACGATGATCACCGTATGGGAGAAGGCTAACCGCTTCGATGGAAGCTCCAAGTTGTCGACCTGGATCTTCGGGATCGCCTACCGCAAATTTCTCGAATGGTACCGAGGTCAAAGGAAGAGGTCCATGAAACAAGAAGACTGGCTGACACCGGAGCGAGCGGCAACCATGGAGGCATCGTCGCAACAGACGGCCGAGCGAGCGCTGATCCAGGAGCGGATCCAAGAGGCGATTCAACGGGCGTTCATCCGGTTGCCTGACAAGTACCAAGTCGTGATGGATCTGACCTTCTACCACGGTTACTCCTACCGGGAAATCGCCCGCATCGTCGACTGCAGGGAAGGAACGGTCAAGAGCCGGATGTATTACGGCAAGGAAAAGCTCAAAGAGGCATTGGTGGAGATGGGGTTCGGAGGTGACCAGGTATGGCGGATGCTTCAGGGGATCGAGTGAACCGAGAGGGACCGGGCCATCGGGAGATCGTTGAGCTGCTCCCCTGGTACGCCAACGGCACGCTGACAGAGCAGGAACACGAACGGGTGGAAGCCCATCTGGCCGGTTGTGAAGCGTGTCGCAACGAGCTGGAGATCTTGCGAGGTCTCCAAACCGCGGTCACGGCAACCTCCGAAACCCCGTCTGTCTCACCCGATCTCCTCGAGCGGACGGTCGGCCGGATTCGGGATCGGAACCGACCGACGCGCAACACGGTCTGGAGGCGGTGGCTCGCCGGTTTAGAGGTCCGCACCGCGATCGCGGTCACCGGAATCGCACTGGTGTTCCTCGGTCTAGGACTGTTCCTGGGTCAACAGTTTCTCTCCGATCGATCGGCAAACGATCGGGTCGCCGCATCGAGAAAAATCCTGTCCTCGATCACTGAGTCTCAGGAGCAGGGGGTTCCGGTCGATCCGCTGCTGAACGAGATTGGGGAAGGCCTTCGTGACGATCTCTCGTTGAACCAGATCGCTGAAGGGGTCGAGGATCGCCGTGAAACCCTGGCCGCTGTGAAGGGGTTGTTTGAGTTCGAGTTCGAGGATGCGCTCGGTGAGGAGGGGTCCGCCGAGGAACGGCTGGAGGTTCCAGCAGAGAGGGCGGTGGCCGAACCGGAACCGGCCTCGGAACCGGCCCCGGCTGCATTGGCGAGCCGGGAGGCCGAGGCAGGGGCAAGGGCAGAGATAGAGACAGAGGCAGATGAGGTATTGCCGTTCCAACAGGTCAAAGCCCAGATTCCAGAAGCACTCCGCGGGATTGTGATCGCCGATATCGCCGAGGCTCTCAAGCGTTACGTCGCGGCGGGTCGTGGCCGAGAGAATCTAGAGGAGATCGGGGTGGCTGTCCTCAACGTGCTCAGGGATGATGAGCAGGTCCCCGAGGCGGTCGCCGTCGCGGTGGCCGAGCGCGTCGAATTCGACCCGGAGTTCAGACAGGGATTGCTGAAGATCGTTGCGGAGATTTTTGAGCGTTTCGATGTAAATCACGGAGGTGAGCGTTAATGATCGCTATTCGAAGATCGGTTGTTCCGACCCTATTGATGCTGTTGTTGGTTGCTCTGGTTTCTCAGGTCGGCCGGACTCAGGTGATCGTCGGTCCTGAACCGGCCTCGCTAGTATGGAAACGCCAGGTGGTGAACGTCGAAATCCAGGATCAGTTGGCTCACGTCGAAGTCGAGCAAGTCTTCTATAACCCTAACCCCAGCGCGGTTGAGGGGACGTACCTCTTCCCCCTCCCTCCGGGAACGGTCGTCTCAGGACTCTCCCTATGTAGCGGTGGTGAATGCTTCGACGGGCAGTTGCTCAACGAGACCGAGGCACGGCAGATCTATGAGGAGATCGTGAGGAAGATCCGGGACCCGGCTCTGCTTGAGTATGTCGGCGGAAAGATATTTCGCGTTCGACTCTTTCCCATCCCAGCGAACGGGGAGCAGGAGATCCAGTTGAGCTACCAGCAACTCCTGCCTGAAGACGGAAGTCTGGTCGAGTTCGTCTATCCCCTGGTTCGAGCCGGTGACCGGTCGATCGGTCAGTTTGCGGTGAACGTCCGGGTCCGGGAGAACGAACCGCTGGCCAACCTCTACTCGCCAAGCCACGCGGTAAACGTGAGACGGATCTCCGACGTCGAAGCGTCTGTCAGTTTTGAGACGGCAA
>JBHIAT010000250.1:0-2977 GCA_046758705.1 Bipolaricaulia bacterium | reverse complement strand
CTGTATTTCATCCTCAGCACCATCCAGTGAGGAAGCAGATGCGTAACGAGCAGGAGGCGAATTATGGCATCAAGAAAAGACGGTTCCGATCTGGGCTGTTTCGCACTTTTGCTCCTCGCCGGAGGGCTCGTGTTTGCTTATAACCTGCTTCTGAACTGGTGGACCGCCAGATCCTTTGAGTCGATCCTTCCCGAAGCCAAGCAACTATGCAACACCGTAATGTCGCACTCCTCGATGACCGCTGCTCATCGCACAGGTCCGGTCTTGCTCGTCCACGCTGACAGCGGACGGATACACGGCGAGTTTCGCGGCCTGAATCCCTCTGTGCGCGCAACAAACTCAGCGGACGTAGCCACGATTGCCTGTCTCCAAGAATCGCGGAGCTCAGCGGGGCGCTATACCGATGGAGCTGTTGGTTACGTCATCGTGTGGGAGGTTAGCCTGATCGATCTTAAAGGAGAGCACTTTGTCGGCGCCGGCAGGTTCAGGGGTAGTAGTCCGCCCAGGGTGAAGAAGAGCGGCGGCTCGCGAACCGGTGATCCACCGAAAGAGGAGCTGCGCCGTTGGTTCGTGAACCTGCCGGTCCGAACTCTGTCAAACCCAACCCCTACAGAATAAAGCCGTTGTCATTGTGGGTGGCCGAGGTGCCGGCAGCCATGCACTAAAACCACTCGACAAGGAGACGGACAATGAACGCGACCGAGCAGAAGACTGGCAACATAGAAAGTCAAGTTGCACCCAGGTGGGAAATTAAGACCCAAGACGGGCAACAACTGGGTGCTCATGAGGTGTCCTCCATCGTTCGTCTGATTGAAGAGGGCAGAGTTGAAGAGAACGACTTCGTCAGATCTGGTGACATGGACTGGGAATCTCTGCAGAAATCCTCCCTCATGGACGAATTCGCTGTCAAGGTGCTGTTTCATCCGATCAAAGCCTATGTGAGTTCGGCGGCCGGGATTGGTGCAGTGATTGGCGTGCTCCTCATGGGCTTAGTTGGAATCCCGTTATTCCTGGTCCAAGAGCTCAACAAAGGCATCGTGCGTGCCATCCTTGCAGGTGTGGCTACTATCATCTTCATCTCGAAACGCCGGAAACCGGTGCTTCCTGTCTAACAGCTGAGCGTTTGAGTCTTCAAAATTCGCCCGCTATCGGGGTGTTTTCGACGGCGCTAACGAAAAGGTGGCTCTAGCAAATACGAAGGGTACCAGAGCAAATTCTGGGTAGGAAGGCTAGCAGGACCGGGCAACCTATCCACTTTTACCAAAAGGAGCTAGATAATGCAGCGCACATCTCTCTTCTTGCTGATCATTGGGATGATTCTCCTACTGTCATTACGATTCTCCCCTGGTCCAACAGGTGCTCATCCGGCCTTGCGAACCACGAGCACCCCCTCAGCCTCCCGCTATTTGCCTTTGATGGCGAGGAGCTGGACAGGGCGACCTATCATCGTAGATACCGCTGTGCCGCCTACAGCTACGTCAACGGCCACCGGCATACCGACGCACACGCCAACAGTGACGCCGACGGCCACCAGCACACCTACCCAGACGCCCACCCCTACTCCCACAGTCCAGCCCCCTCGGTCTGGATTCTGGAGCGGGACCCGCTCCTCATCCTTCACCGTCACTTCGGACTACAAAGTTCGTGACTTCCGAATCACCGTCCCCTTCGGATTCATGCAGTCATGTCGGATCACCGCCGTCCAGGACATCCCGATTGGTGCCGTGGGATTCCACTCGTCCATTGCCCTGGACTCCGACGGCCGGCCCCACATCAGCTACTATGACGAAGCCAATGGGGACCTGCGCTATGCTGTCTGGGACGGCTCGGCCTGGCGCATTGAGACGGTGGATTCGGTGGGCGCGGTTGGCTTCTACACTTCTTTAGAATTGGATGGCGAAGGCAACCCGCACATCAGCTACTACGACAACACCAACGACGATCTGAAGTATGCCCGGTGGGATGGCGTCCGCTGGATCATCCAAGTCGTGGATGCCTCCGACGACGTGGGCCAGGACACCTCCCTGGCCCTGGATGCTGCCGGCAACCCCCACATCAGCTACTACGATACCACCAACGATGATCTGAAGCACGCCCGGTGGGACGGCGCCCGGTGGATCATCGAAACGGTGGATGCCACCGATGACGTGGGCTGGTACACCTCGCTGACGCTCGATGCCGCCGGCCACCCCCACATCAGCTACTACGACAGCACCAACACAGACCTGAAGTATGCCTGGTGGGACGGCACCCGGTGGATCATCGAAACGGTGGATGCCAACCGCGACGTGGGGGCCTACACCTCACTGGCCCTGGATGCTGCCGGCACCCCGCACATCAGCTACTACAGAAGCACGAGCGGCGATCTCAAGTATGCCACCCGCAGTGATTCGAGGTGGCAAACCCAGCGAGTAGACAAAGCTGAGAGTGTGGGTTTCTATACATCGCTGGCGCTAGACTCTGCTGGCCGACCCCATATCAGTTACTACGATGCTGACCGTCGCAATTTGAAGTATGCTACGTGGACGGGGGACCGCTGGAGAATCGAGGTCGCGGACTCCAGAGGCGATCGAGGTCGCTACACCGCTCTGACTCTGGATACTGCCGGCAACCCCCACATCGCATATTATGATGCCATCGAAGGCGATCTACGTTACGCTGCCTGGACTGGATCAACCTGGAACCGTGAGGCGGTTGATTCGGTTCTGGCAGATTGGTTTCATCTTTCCGGCCTGGGGAGCATGGTTGTCGGCCGGTTCGACACCCCAACCACCCTGGTGGGGAGCTACTCAGTGGTTCTCTGCGGCAACACGGTCATCATTCCAGGCAGCTCGGGTAAGTGGGAAGCCTCTTGGCAGCGTGACGCCTCTGCCTCAGCAGACAACGGAGCGCCCTCCGAGGCCCACCTCGCTGGCTCTATCCTGTCGAATTTGCACGCGGTCCTCAGTCCAGAAACAGTTTCTGGAGCGTCTGGCAA
>JBHIAT010000249.1:0-3037 GCA_046758705.1 Bipolaricaulia bacterium | reverse complement strand
AAGGTGATTTTCCAGGTAGTGCGGGATCACTTGGCGGGCGTACTGTGCAACGGTCAAACGACCATCGCGATAATGCTCCTTCACATACTGAAACCGCCCAGACTCGATGTTCCTTTGGATAATCCGTCTGATCGCTTCGATGTGGTCCTCTGGGCTTCCTACAAGAAGCCTGTATTCCCTTTCCTTCAAGCATTGGTTGAAGGTGTCTGTTACGTCCTCTATAGAAATCATAAGCAAGACCATTCTAGCACACTTCTTTGCTTGTGGCAAGACTCATACGCTAGCAACAGGCTTCCCATCGCTATAGAGACTCTTGAATTAATCTAGGCCGGCCCAGCGAAGCGGGGCATATCTGCAATTGTCCTGGTCGCCGCAGCCAAACTGATGTATAATTGCCAACCAGAGGTTGGCAAAATAGCAACAGGGAGGCAGCGACTTTGGAAACCATCGAGTGCAAGGTAGGCTCGTCCACAATCACCCTCAATGACGAGGAATTGGTTATCATCATTCCCCGCAAGTTCTGGACCAAGCGGCAGTGGGGATGGTTGGTGAATATAATGACCCAGTTAGTCATAGCGGGGCTAGCGTGGGTCACGGCGCCGGTGACGATCAGGCAACTCTCGGACTCGGACAGGCCGATGCCGCGCTGGAAACAGATGGCCATAGATGGATTGAGCTATCTGTTATTCGTCTTAATGATACCATCGGATCATCCTTTGCGCCAATTGTATGCGGCCTACGATTGGCACAAGGTGGACGAGAAATGCGCGCCAGAGTACAAGAACCAGAAGAAAGGAGCACCGGCCTACCCACCGCAGGTACTGTTTCGCATTTTGGTGTTGATGTTCCAAAGCGGAACACTCTTCGAGAGCCAGACGTTGCAACGGTTGCAAACCGATGTTGCTTGGCGCTGGTTCGTGGGGTTGAGCTTGTTGCATCCCATACCTAATGCCGGAACATTGAGCTACTTTCGGTCTCGGCTGGGAGAAAAACTCTTCGAAGAGATATTGATAGACTTGATCCAGGCCTGTGAAGCGGCGGGGCTGGTCAGCCACATCGAGAGTTTCTACGATATGACGGGAGTGGAAGCGAACGCTACGCAGGTCACGCCATACCAGCGAGCGGTGATCTTGGCCAAAGCGGTCAGCGTTTACTTGGACAAGGAGCAAGGTGGCATAGGCATCATCAGCGAAGAGCAGATTGCGGCCATCGTGCTGGAAGTATTGCAGGCAAAGCACCCATCTTTGAAGAAGGTGAACCCTGCGCAAATCGTCCGCAGCCAAAAGAAGTTGGACGAAGAACTGGATCAGCCCGGCCAAGAGGAGCCGAACTGGTGGCGGCGTGTGCGTCAGGGAATAGATGGTCTCCGCAGCCGTTTGACAGAGACGCCGGCGAGCCTTGCGGACCTTGTGCGCGATGTGGCCCGTGAGTTGATCCCCAGCCTGCCACAGGCTTATGGCAACCCCGACGCCGCGGTAGGACACACGCGCACCGACGGCACGCTCTGCGGATACAAGAGTGGGTTTCTGGTGGATGTCAAGTGTTGGATCATCACGGTCGTCATGTTCATTGCCGTCAACAAGCCCGAAGCCCCCACCGTCGTCGAGGCCCTGGACAAGCACTATGCCATCTTTGCGCGTTATCCTGAGAATCTGGGGCTGGACAGTGCTTTCGATCGGGATGAGGTTCACTCGTACACCGAGCCTCGCGGCATCTACACCGCAGTCACAGTGCGCGGTCGGTCTGGCCCGGCAGGCGTCTATCACTCGGATGCTTTCATTTGGGGTGAGGACGGAGAGTTGCGCTGTCCCAACGGTGAGGTGATGGAGCGCGTGGCCGGCCCGTACAAAGACGGCACTGACCGCTATCGCTCCACAGGCGAGTGTTCTCAGTGCCCCTTCTTCGAGCAGTGCCTGACCGCCAAGCAGCGGCAGAAGAAGGAAAACCCTCGGCGTGAGCTGAAGACGAACACGGCGGCCCATCAGCGAGCGCAACGGAACAGGGAACGCAGTCGCAGCCCCAAAGGGCGAGCAATACGCAAACGTCGCTTCGCCTCCGAGGGGTTGTTTGGCCACCTGAACACATTCCATAATGGCGACAAAGCGCCATATCGGAACGGCGAGATGGACCACATCGCTCAGTTGATGGTAGCCTTCGTCTCTAACTTGGAAAAGCTGGCTGCCCACGCTTGAGCCCACTCGCGTGTGACTGCGGAGCGAGCGTGCGTTGCCACAAACCCTTACTGTGCCTGATTCCAGTTTCGGGTCTCGTGTGGCGTTGACGGGTAAGGAGAAAAGTTGACGAACGGATAACACTTTGACCCCCGTTCGAGATAGAACAGGCTCAAAATCAACCAATTTTGAGCCAGATGGCGTCAATGCTCTCTGGATTGGCTCTCACGAGCAGTATTTCGATGTTGCGATGAGGTGCATCAGAATGATTACGACGCTACGCCCAGCACAGTGCCCAAGTTTTCGTCCTGCTGCTCAGATGAGACTATTTTTTCAAGAGTCTCTATATGGTGAAGGAGATGCAGTATACAAAGGTGTTGACTTTTCAGCGGGAGTAGACTTTGGAGATTCTGTCTATGCTGTAGCCGATGGACGGGGGGTAGATGTACAGGATCAGAGACCGAATAATTGTCATCCGACCGAACCTGGACGACCACGGTGTCCCGTCTGGGGCAACTATGTTCTGATTCAACACGATGAGCGCCATTATGATCGCACTGAAGGTCAGATGGCCTATGTGTACTCTTTGAACCTACATCTTCAACAGAACCATGTCTTCGTTGCAGAGGGCCAGAATGTTAACCAGGGTGACCTTATCGCTCAAGCAGATAACACGGGCAATTCGTATGGGGACCATTTGCACTTGCAAATTATGCTCCACCCAGAGGCAAATCGAGAGATCGAACCGCTAAATACCCTGGAATCCGAAACCCGCTCACGTAACCCAGAACCATGGCTCAATCCGTATCCGAACACCGCCACCGCGATTGGCAAAGTCACAGACGCCGACGGCAACGCAGTCAGAA
>JBHIAT010000248.1:0-3043 GCA_046758705.1 Bipolaricaulia bacterium | reverse complement strand
GATGCCGATGATGATAACGACCAGCATCAATTCGACCAGGGTAAACCCTCGGTTGTTCTTTAGGAAATACATAGCTCCCTCCACTCTGACCGCAGCTCAGCGTGCCAGGATATCGATCTGAAAGATCGGCAGCAGCATGGAGACCACGATAAACCCAACCACGGACCCCATGACCAGGATCATCACCGGCTCCACCAGTGCTGTCATCATCTTCATCGCACGATCTGCCTCACGTTCATATGTGTCTGCAATCTTTATGAGCGAGCGGTCAAGACTACCGGCCTCCTCCCCAACTGAAACCATATTGATGACAAGACTGGGAAAGATGCGACTTTGACGCATTCCTTGAGAGAGGGTAGTTCCACCCTTCAGCTGCTCACCTATTCGTTGAAGCTCGCTCTTGAGCAGCTCGTTCCCCGTTGCCTGAAACACCGACTGCATGGCTTGGAGGATCGGCACCCCATGGCTTAAGAGCGTGGAAAGGGACCGGGCAAACCGCGCAATCTCAACTTTCTTGATCAGGGTTCCCCAGACCGGTAGGCGTAATTTTATCCGATCGATGGCCAATCGGGTCCCCTTAGGGAGGCGTTGCCGTCTACCAAGGAAGCCTCCCAGCCCCGCGATTAATAAACCCCACCACCAGTACTGGGCGACTCCCCTGCTTACCGCGATCAAGATCTGGGTGGGAAGGGGAAGAACTTGACCCACATCTTGAAAGAGTAGAACCAGCTTGGGAACCACAAAGATCAGGAGAACGGCTACGGTTCCCATTCCCACCAGGAGGATAAGAGCCGGATAGGCCATGGCAGCTCGCACCTTTCCTTGCAGCTCTTCTTCTTTTTCAGAAAAATCGGCAAGCCTGGACAAGACCCCACCCAGAATTCCCCCCACCTCCCCGGATCTCACCATGCTGACGTAGATAGGGGGAAAGACCTTCGGATAGACGGCTAAGGCATCCGAGAAGCTTTTCCCATCCCTGACCTGGGAGACAAGATCACCCAAGATCTCCTGCAGGCGCGGGTTTTCCGTCTGATCTCGTATGACATTGAGGGCCCTCATGAGTGTCAGCCCCGCTTCGAGCAGATCGGACAACTGCCTGGTAAAGAAGGTAATATCCCGCCGGCGAACTCCCGTGAAGAGGCTGAAGGAGCGCGACGGCGACTGTCTCTGTGGAGCTGCATCCTCTTTCTGGATCGAGAGAGGAAAGTAGCCCATCTGGCTTAGCCGCGCCAGGGCCCCCTGCTCGGTCTCCGCCTCGAGAACTCCTTCCATCAACTGCTTACGACTATCTTTTGCCTTATAAAGAAATCTTTGCATTGCCAGTTCTCACCCCGTCTGGATCACGCTCTTGTTGATTATCAGATAACCTCTGATCCGAGTGGTACGCTTCCCTTTGGGCATTAGACGTAAATGTTTAACTCTCAATAGGTACTTCGAACTGGTGAGTCCATGGATAAACTTGATGAGTGGAGCCCATTCGGTCTCCACTTCAATCTCTACAGGATACTGTTTCCAATACTCCTTCTTGGTCAAGGGCTTGGGCTTGACATTCGCCAGAGAAAGACCCGTTTTCCTTGCAAGTCCTTCTATTTCATTGAGCAGGCTTGCCACCTCTTCCTCATCAGAACCAGCGGTCAATGCATAACCGTCAAACGCGGAATATGCCTTTCGAACAGCCTCTTGCGCAGCCAGGTGCCTCCAGTTAGTCCTGAGCTGTTTCTCCTGTATAAGAATCTCCTGGTCCAGTTCCTTGAAGTGGTTCACGATAGGATAGTAGACCAGACGGTCCACCAGGCCAAAAAAAACAATGACCGCCGTGACATAGACGATTGTTTTTTCTCTTTTAGAAAGCTTGGTAAAATATTCCTTAAACTTCATGTTTCTTGGTAAGTGGACAGGTGATCTCGAAAAGGATCTCCCTTTTTTTCCCCCTGCTTCCCGATTTGGTCACGTTTTTTGTCTTGACATGTTGGAAATTCGGTTGCTTCTCCAGGATCGAAAGGTATTCAAACACCGTCGACATCTGCTGAGACACGCCCTTGAGGATCACGTGTGATTCCTCTTGAAAGGTAATGCCGGTGAGATAGATTTCCGACGGAGTGATCCGGTGAAGCACGGAGAGGATCTCCAGGGAAGAGTTCTGGAGCCCTGTGGCATCCCTGATGATCCTGAGTTTCTTTTTCAGAGCCTCAACCTCGTCCGCCCCTTGTTGAGTCCTAAGGATTTCTTGACGTATCTGTTCGATATACTGCTTCTTGGAGTAGATATTCTGAGAGACAAGAGCCGTGAGCGCCGTGAGGATCGAAATGACAAGGACCCCCATGAGCATCACAGCTTTTCCTTTGTTCTCGAGTGCCCTCTTGGTGCGGAACTCCTGCGGCGTCAGATCGATCTTTGCCCCGTCCGGATCCCAGGCTAGCCCGAGGACAGCGGCAAACGACAGGGATGCCCTTTGCTCCCTTGGCAGATCCGCTACCCCTGACGCAGCCGGTATATCGTCCATCAGAGAGGTCCTCTCAACCGGAAGATGAAGTTTTTCCTTGAGGCGTGGGATCAACTGCACGAGTTCAATTTCCGCGCCCGCGATCACAAGTTTCGCAATCCTCCGGCCGATCCTCTCATTCTCGTAGATATCGACCGCCCTCTGAATCTCCTCTACAAATTTTTCGTTTTCTTTCTCTTGTCCCACATCCAGCTTGGCAGGCCCAATGGAGAGGGCCTTGGTGAAGCTGATCTGTCCATTACTGATCACCATGAAATCAGCAAAGCTAGAATCGATATCCACCATAGCGATCGGCCCGCTTGCCTCATCTGAAGAGCCCTGAATGATACTGTAGCTATTGAGGACGCCTTGAGAGCTGAGGTGAATCCCTTCCGCTTTGAGCCGGGCGTCATCCAGCGTCTTAAGGCATCTATAGGGGACACTTCGATGGGTGGTGACGAGCAGCACATCCGTATAGCCTTCCGGACTGCTCCCGATGACTTGAAAATCGGAGATGATCTGGTCAGTCGAATAGGGGGTCTGCTTGGCTGCCTGCAAATT
>JBHIAT010000247.1:0-3077 GCA_046758705.1 Bipolaricaulia bacterium | reverse complement strand
AGTGGATTGGTCAGTGAGTGGAAACCCCAGTTTTTTGGACGAAATCTGGGTGTCAGCCAATTGGGGCTGTGGTCCCGGTTTGGGGCGCAGCATCGACAAACAACAGCAATTGTAAAGGTTGTCGGTGATGACGTACAATGCGGTCAGGAAGGTGTCCAACTGAACGTAGTTCATGTTTATCATCTCCTTGAACGGTTTGATAAACAGGATACGTCGGTGGACACCTTCTGTCTATTTCAGGGTATAGGTATGGCATAATTCACATCACACGTTATTTAGATTGAGCATACATTTTGGATCTTCCGGTAGATCACCGTAAACCTTCTATTGAACGCACCCTGCTGGACTATGACCGCAACGTAGCCGCCGTGTGTGCCAAGCTGGATGAAGAAGCGTTTGAGGCAGCATGGGCCGAGGGACGAGCGATGACACCGGAGCAGGCTATCGCATATACGTTAGAGAAGACCGTCAATGACTGAAACATCCGCCCGCAGACCTCCAAGGTGCCGTTAGTTCAAAGAGCGGGTGGATATAACTTCTCCCATTCCTGTTCCAAATTTTCCAGGTAGCTTTCGATCTCTTTCTTCGGTAAGAATGTATACTTGAATCCATTCTTAACCATCTCGAAGATATCGTCACCTTGAACGCCGACGTGATGAACGTGAACATATTCATCTGCCAGCGTTGTTCCAAAGAACGTAGGATCGTCAGAATTGATGATCATTGGAACTCCTGCCTCAAACAACGCCTTCACCGGATGAGCTTCATACGATGGGAAAATGCCGGTTCGTAGGTTGCTCGTGGGGCACACTTCCAGAGGAATATCGTTCTCAGCTAAATAGGTCACAAGAGACTTGTCTTCTATTGCCCGTACCCCATGGCCTATCCGTTCGGCACCCAATATCTGCAGTGCATCCCAAACACTCTGTGGACCGAGCGCCTCACCGGCATGGACCGTCAGGCGCAATCCGTGGTCGCGCGCTGTGAAATATACCTCTGAAAACTGATCCGGTGGAAAACGGTGTTCGCTGCCCCCAAGCGTTATGCCAACGATACCCTTGCACTTCAAGTCGATAATCTGTTTCAGGAGCGCTAGAGCAGCCTCGCTACCGAAATCTCTCACCAAATCAACGATCCACTGCACACGAATTCCTGGAAATTCCACCGTCTCTTCCAGACAGGCCTTGATGTCAGCCAGTGGAATCCCCTGTCTCAGATACTCGGCAACAGAAGTCGTTATCTCCACATAGACCACATTTTGCGACTTGAGCATCTCTAGAACGCCTGTGATCAACCTTCTCAAATCCGAAGCGTCTCGAACGAAAAACCCCGTGAACGCATAGGTAGCCAAGAACTGGTCAAAAGTTTCATAGCGGAATAAATCCGACACGGTGTTAACGGACCAATGACGTGGGGACAGAAACGGACGAATGTTTTCGTATCGTTGCAACACGGCTTTAAGCCTGTCAGGAGCATCCTGCAATATCCCTGTAGCCGAGTATTTATTTAGCAGATTGGTGAACACCTCAACCGGCATTGCACCTCTGAGGTGTATATGCAACTCGCTTTTCGGTATTTTCAGCAATACTTCTTTCATCCCAGCCCTTCGATCTCAAGACCCGCCTGCCTCGTAATCGCCGCGATACGTGACTTGGAGGGCGTTATTGAAGAGATTCAGCATGTTGATATAGCCGATAAGAAAGGTGAGCTCAACGATCTCTTCGGATGAAAAGCGCGCGGTGAGTTCAGCGAACAGCTCGTCGCCGACGCGATTGGAGTCGCGCATCACCGCTTCGGTATAGTCGAGTGCGAGGCGTTCCCGCTCTGTTAGACTCCGAGGGGCTTCGAGTTGATCGATCTGATCTTGGGGGATGCCCAAGTTTCTCATGATGGTGCGGTGGGAATTTACGCAGAACTGGCAACTGTTGAGCATCGAAGCTTTTAAGATGACTTTTTCTTTGAGAGCCCGCTCCAAGAGGCCGTCGGGGTAGACACCTTTGGACATCTGCCCGAATGCCTCCAAGATTTCAGGTCGAAACGTCATGGCCTGGATCATCTCCACAGGCAGTTTCCCTTGCTCATAGAGCTTCCGACTTTCAGAAAAGGCCGACCGATCTTTGAACTTCGCGAAGACAGCTCTCACCTGCTCAGGGTCGATCTCAAGACGCATGATGCACGCTCCATTCAAATTGTTCTGGCAAGTTCAGCAATGCTTTGTTAGGCGAATTCACTGTTCCTCAAGTACTGATTTCTGAAGCATTTGAAGTACCTGGACCATACCTTCTAATTCGCCGGTAAGCAAAACACGCCATTCAGATCCGTAGCGCTGAAGACTGATGACAGAAAGCTGTGTCACAGTAATATTCATATCATCATCAACACCCTCACCAAAATCATCAAAGCGGGTGTTCATCCGATAGACCACATGTGCCACCTCCGGTCCTTCGTTAACATGTCCCAGCGCCATGATCTCAGAGTTTGATATTCCCTCAAGCAAACCAGTCAAAATCGGGCCCTGGAAGAAACTGACACAAAATTGCTGTAAATTCAACCGTAAAAACTCCTCGATACTACCGATACCCCCGACCAAGACCTCGAGAAACTCTTCCTCGGCCTCGGCTCCGACTCTATCAGCTTCAAGAGCAATAGGGAGCATGACATTCCTCAAACTATCGATGGCCTCTGGATGCATAAGCTGACAAACGCCATTCCAATTGTTCTCACGCAAAGCTATGAAGTAAGCATCGGCAACGGACTCCGGTGTCTCAAGGTCAGTTTGTGCATGGACCTGGTTTAAATAGGGGGCTGATACAAACATGAGAAAAGCACCCATTAGTAGTGCGCACATGTATAATTTTCGAATCGTCATAAGGGTTACCTCCCACTAATTAATTGACTTACTTCAGTTTATAAGCTTCCCATGGTGTGAAGGTCAAATCATCTGGCTCTAGGAATTAACGGTTGGTAATGGAGAGCCCTTTGCGACACCGGGGCTAAAAGATGTATCATGACCACAAAGGCACCTCTCGGTTCGCTAACTTTCCTGAGCAAAAACGAAATTTGTTCAGGCGCTTTCC
>JBHIAT010000246.1:0-3091 GCA_046758705.1 Bipolaricaulia bacterium | reverse complement strand
AAGCAGATCGGCCTGCTCCTATTTAAGATCTACTTCGGAGTCGGGGCCGATATGATCAGCGGGGAGATGAGCCTGGCGGTCACATCAACGACTCCAGGGGTCGACACCGCGGTCAACACGATCCTTCAGGGTGTCGGTCTGAACAGCAATACGATTGAGGCGACCATGGCACACGGGGTCGTCGGCGGGCGGCTGGGGCTCGGGTTCCTTGATCTTTTCGCAGAGTTGAAGTACCTGTTCCCGTTAGAGGATCTTGGATCCCTAGCGGTTGGCGCTTTCCAGGCGAGCATCGGGGTGATGCTCAGCCTCTAACCTAAGATAAGGAGGGAGCAGGAGTCAACCGAGATGATCGACTTCGAGCGATTGACCGTTCCGGAGGGAGGGGAGCCGATCGAGGCGGTTGATGGACAATTGCGGGTACCCGACCGGCCGATCATCCCGTTCATCGAGGGTGATGGCATCGGGGTTGACATCACACCGGCGATGCGCCGGGTGCTCAACGCCGCCGTCGAGCGGAGCTATGCCGCCGGCCAGCGACAGATCGTCTGGATGGAGATCTATGCGGGTGAGAAGGCCCAGCAGCGCTCTGGGGATCTCCTGCCCGAGGATACCCTGAAGGCGATCCGGGAGTTCCGGGTGGCGATCAAGGGTCCACTTCAAACACCGATCGGAACAGGATTTCGCAGTGTCAACGTCGCTTTGCGTCAGACGTTCGACCTGTACGCCTGCATCCGCCCGGTCCGGTATATCCCCGGGACCCCAAGCCCGATGGTCCATCCGGAGAAGATGAATATGATCATCTTCCGGGAGAACATCGAGGATCTGTATGCAGGGATCGAATGGGAAGCCGGTTCGGCCGAAGCGCGGCGGATCGCGGCCGTGATCGAGGAGCTCACCGGGGTGGCGCTCCGAAGCGACGCCGGGGTCGGGATCAAACCGATCAGCGAACATGGCTCCAAACGACTGATCCGCAAGGCGATCCAATACGCCCTCGATCATGGCCGTCGCAGTGTGACGCTCGTTCACAAGGGGAACATCATGAAGTACACCGAAGGGGCGTTCCGCAATTGGGGCTATGAGCTGGCTGAGGAGGAGTTCGCCGATGCGACCGTGACCGAGCAGGAGCTCTGGGAGCGGTATGGAGGAGAACTCCCCGAGGGCAAACTGCTCATCAATGATCGGATCGCTGACAACATGCTGCAGCAGTTGATCACCCGGACCGACGAGTACGATGTGATCGCGACGACGAATCTGAACGGAGATTATCTCTCGGACGCCGCTGCCGCACAGGTCGGCGGGCTGGGCATGGCCCCGGGGGCGAACATCGGCGATGCGGTTGGAATGTTCGAGGCGACTCACGGCACCGCACCCAAGTATGCCGGACAGGATAAGGTCAACCCCACCTCGCTGATCCTCTCCGGTGTCATGATGCTCGAGTATCTGGACTGGAACGAGGCCGCCGACCTGATCCGGACGGCCTTGGAGCGCACCATCAACAACAAGCAGGTCACCTACGATCTCGAACGACAGATGACGGGGGCCACCAAGCTCTCCACCTCTGCATTTGCCGAAGCGATCGTCGAGAACATGAAGGTGTAGGTCACTGAATGACGGCCGCCGAACGAGCCGAGGCACACATCCGCAAAAAGCGCCTCTTATCCCTTTCGGAACAGTTCGTGATACCGAACTACGAAGGTCTGTCGATCGCCAACGTGCCGGCGACGCTGCTCTCCCTGTTCGGTATCGATTTACCTGATAACTACCCGACACCGTTGCCTGAGGTGTTTCTCGGAGACCGGCTCGACGGAATCGAGAACGTCATCCTGCTGATCATCGATGCGTTGGGATACCGACGGTTGCGAGAGATTCTCGAAGGCGACGCGACGTTGTTTCTCAACCGGTTGGTCGAGCGAGGGCAGTACTTCCCGCTCACCTCGGTTTTCCCATCGACCACGACGGCGGCGATAACCACGTTCGCCACCGGTCTGCCTCCCCAGGCACACGGGCTCGTCGGGTACCGTCTCTACCTGAAAGAGTTTGGTTCGCTCGCCAACATGATCCGGTTGAGCCCCGTCGGTCAGAAGCAGATCGACCGACTCGATGAGCTTGGGTTCCGTCCGGAGCGATTTCTGGGGGTGCGGACGATCGCTGAGATCCTGGTCACACATGGGGTCGATGCCTACCTGATCATCAGGAGGGAGTACATCAGCAGCGGTCTGTCCCGGATGCTTTACGGGGGAGCGACCGCACTGCTCCCGGCCGCCAGCGCTGCCGATATGTTCGTCGCGACCCGGACCCTGCTGGAGGCACAACGGGGCCGACGCACGTTCGTCACCCTCTATTGGGAAGCTGTCGATGCCATCGCCCATCGTGACGGGCCCGATGCTAAGGCGATTACCGCCGAAGTGCGCAACCTCAGCTATTCGTTGGAGACAGAGTTGGTTGCCAGACTCTCCCCCAAGATCTTGGCCCGGACCCTGTTGGTCGTAACCGCCGATCACGGGCAGACGGAGGTCTCCGCGGAGGAGGCCATCCGGGTCGCCCGCTACCCGAGACTGAAGCAGGTGTTGCTCATGCCCCCGGCCGGGGAGTACCGGGCCGCCTACCTGTACGCGAAGCAGGGGAAGTCCGGATCGCTAAAACGTTATCTAACCTCTCGATTCAACGATCGCCTGACCGTCTTGGATGCAGAGACTGCGCTGGCGGACGGACTGTTCGGGATCGGGGCATCCGATTCCAAGACCCGAGATCGGATCGGTGACCTGATCGTTATCGCCCACGGCCCTCATACCTTCTACTATCCTTATGGACCGTTTGACATGCGAGGGATGCACGGCAGCCTGACCCCCGATGAAATGCTGGTTCCGCTTTTATGGGTGCGGCTAGGCCATCGAGCCGACTGAAATCGCTTTGCGAAGCTACTCAGCTCAACGGAGTTTTGTAAGGTCTGCTCAGTTGGTTTCGGATTCGTCCTCGTCTGTGTCCTCTCCGAGAAGTATGCTCTTAATCTCCTGGAGAATCTCCGCCTTGATCTTCGAAATGTACCGTTGCGAGTAGCCGATCTCCTCGCCCATCTCCCTCTGGGTCTTCC
>JBHIAT010000245.1:0-3100 GCA_046758705.1 Bipolaricaulia bacterium | reverse complement strand
AACTTTTAAACTTTTTAACTGATCTTGGTCGGGACGGCCGGATTTGAACCGGCGACCCCTGGCCCCCCATGCCAGTGCGCTGCCAGACTGCGCCACGTCCCGAGTACGTCTTCATCTTTCAACTCTCAACTATACCGGTCTCGGGGTGGAATTGCAAGCGGTTCAACCGCCCTTCAGGCCGTTCCAAACCATCTCGACCACATAGTCCCGTTGGGTTTCCAAGAGTTCAGGATAGATCGGAAGCGACAGGACCTCCGTCACCGCCCGCTCCGCCTCCGGCAACTCCCCTTGTCGGTAGCCCAGATTGGCGAAGCACGGTTGGAGATGAAGCGCGGTCGGATAGTACACTCGGGACTCCACTCCACGTTCCTTGAGGAACGTTTGCAGGCGGTCGCGTCGACCGTCTGCCACCCGGATGGTGTACTGGTGGAAGATGTGATTTCGATCGGGCTTCACCGACGGGACCTGAATCCCATCGATCGCCTCCAGATGGGCATTGTAGTGTTGAGCGATCCAGTAGCGGGCCGCTGACCATTCGTCAAGATGGGCCAGTTTGACCTCGAGTACCGCCGCCTGTAGGGCGTCGAGCCGGCTATTATACCCCACCCGGCTATGATGGTAGAACTCTGGATCTGAATCACGGCCGTGGACCCGCAGGCTCCGCACCCGGTTGAACACCGATTCGTCGTCGGTGACAACCATGCCGCCGTCGCCGTAGCCGCCGAGGTTCTTGCTCGGGTAGAAGCTGAAGCATCCGGCGATTCCGATCGCACCGGCGCGCCTCCCCTGATAGCAGGCGCCGATCGTCTGAGCGGCATCCTCGATCACGTGCAGCCCGTAATCGATAGCAATCTCCATGATCGGATCCATATCGGCCATCTGGCCGTAGAGGTGGATCGGGATGATCGCCTTGACCCGGTCTCGGTCGCGAGCGTCCAGCGCAGCAAGCACATCGGCGAGGCGGTTGGGATCGAGGTTGAAGCTGTCGGGTTCGATATCGACGAAGATCGGCTGGGCGCCGACTTTATAGATGGCACCCACGGTGGCGAAGAAGGTGAATGGGGTGGTGATCACTCGATCGCCCGGACCGATTCCCAGCGTTTCGAGAGCGAGCATCAGCGCGTCGGTGCCGCTCCCCACTCCGACCGCGTACCGCACTTCACAGTAGTCAGCCACCTGACGTTCGAACCGCTCGACGATCGGGCCGAGGATGAAGGCCTGGGAGTCCAACACCTCGGCGATCGCCCGATCGATCTCGTCTTTGATCTCTTCATACTGGACTCTGAGGTTCAGTGACGGAACCTTCACAAACGATCACCGCCGTTCTATTTCTACTTATGGTAGCGCGATCGCGCTTTCGATGCAACGCACTGAAGTCGGAGCTGACAGCTCAGTTGAATCCCGGCTTTGACAATGCTACCATTCTTAAGATAATTTCGGTGCTATCTTTACTATTACCTGTAAGATCGAGGGGGACGAGATGGACAAACAAAAGATCGAAGCGGGGGCACGCTTGATTTTGGAGGGCATCGGGGAGGATTTGGAGCGGGAGGGGATACGCAAGACGCCCCGGCGAGTCGCGGAGATGTATGCAGAGTTGTTCAAGGATATCGATCGCAGGCCGGAGGAGGAGATCAAAACCATCTTCTACGAGGAGAACTACGATGAGATGGTCGTGTTACGAAACATCCCGTTCCATTCTATTTGTGAGCATCACCTTCTGCCGTTCATCGGGCGTGCCGATATCGTCTATATCCCCAGAGAGAACAGGATCGTCGGAGTGAGCAAGCTGGCGCGTGTCATGCAGATAGCTGCCAGCCGACCGCAGCTTCAAGAGAGGCTCACCGCACAAGTGGCCGACGCGTTAGTAGAGCGGTTAGACCCGTACGGCGTCCTGGTACGGATCGAGGCGGAGCACCTGTGCATGACGATCCGAGGGATCAAGAAGCCGGGCAGCCAACTGGTCACCTCGGCGATCCGCGGATTGTTCCGCACCAACCAAGCCTCCCGGGATGAGGCGCTCGCGTGGATCATTGGCGATTCGAAAGCGGCGAGGAGTCAATGAACGGGGTGTGAGATCTGTCTTGACATCGCTGCTGGCGTTCTCTACAATTATATTTGCCTGCTGAGGGATCTTACAGCTGTCGGAGAGTAGCGCAGCCTGGTTAGCGCGCAGCGTTCGGGACGCTGAGGTCGGCGGTTCGAATCCGCCCTCTCCGACCAGAGTGATGGCTTGGCGGAAGTAGCTCAACGGTAGAGCGCTGGCCTTCCAAGCCGGAGGTTACGGGTTCGATCCCCGTCTTCCGCTCCAAGACAGTTAAAAAGTTAAAAGTTAGAAGGTTAAAAGGTTTTAGAACTTTTCAACTTGAAACTGTTTCTGCGCCTGTAGCTCAATCGGATAGAGCAGCTGGCTTCTAACCAGCAGGTTGGGGGTTCGAGTCCTCCCGGGCGTGCCAAGATCGGATGTTGAAGATGAGGAGCGTAGCTCAGTGGCAGAGCGCTGCGCTGTGGCCGCAGAGGTCGCGGGTTCAAATCCCGTCGCTCCTCCCAAGGCAGTTAGCAAGTTAAAAAGTTGAAAAAGTTTTGAGCCGTTAACTTGAAACTTTTAAACTTTCTAACTTTTAAACTGTTATTGCGTCTGTAGCTCAACTGGATAGAGCGCCTGGCTTCGGACCAGGAGGTTGGGGGTTCGAGTCCTCCCAGGCGCGCCCCCGCGAAGGTGGCGGAATTGGCAGACGCGCTAGCCTTAGGAGCTAGTGGGCAAAGTCCCGTGGGGGTTCGAATCCCCCCCTTCGCACCAAGGCCGTTCACAGGTTGAACAAGTTGCAAAGGGCCGGGTGAACGGGTATACTAGGGTCGGACTTGCGGGCATAGCTCAGCGGGAGAGCGTCTGCTTGCCATGCAGAAGGTCGAGGGTTCAAATCCCTTTGCCCGCTCCAGCTTTCCTGTATTACAATTCCTAACAGGTTTTCCTCACTTTCTCCATCAACACTTTCTGTTGATGGCTCGGGTGGATGGTCGAGCTCAGAAGACCATTGGGCTCTATCACGCATATTCCGCATTAATAAACATCTTAACCTGATAACCCCTTCCGCCTCTC
>JBHIAT010000244.1:0-3102 GCA_046758705.1 Bipolaricaulia bacterium | reverse complement strand
AACATCGTGCAAGATCCGAATGAGGACCAGGAAGTGTGTGGGAATGCGACGCTTGCATTAGGGCATGCAGGGCAAGGGAATGCAGATGTGGTGAAGACCCTGCTCAATATTGTGAAAGATAGAAGTGAGGACAAGGGAGTGCTCATGGACGCAGCGGTGTTTGCCTTAGGACAAGCAGGACAAGGAAAATCGGAGGTGGTGAAGACGTTGCTGCATGTTGCCGATGATGACCCTGGCCTGCACGATGCCGCACTTGGCGCGCTGTGGGACCTACTGGCGCGGGGAGAGGGTAAAGGGGTAAATGAACCTGACGATTAAAGTTGGGGCTGTTTTAACGCCTCCGTCGTTGGGACGGAGAAGCTGGCCCCGTTTCTGGCCAGCATCCTTTGATCGGCCACCCCCCGATAGAGAAATGCAAGATCGACCTCCTCCTCGGTCGCGCCTTCCTGAGAACTCCTTCCCCTGTCCAGGTCATAGGTGAACGACGGACTCACGAAGTCAGTAGGAAGCTCCCGTTCGATGCTGCCATCGGGGTTGTAGATCACCCCTTTATAGATGACAAACTCCACTTCGTTGCTGAAGAACCGGTGGCTGAAGGCGACGTCCAGCTTGGCAAAGCGGCCCTCACTCGTTTTGACGAACACCAGGGTCCCCTGGACTCTCTGGGCCGCCTTGCCGAACTCCTCCAGCTGTGGACGGTCGATCTCGGTAACCTCATAGCTCGCATCCTGTAGCGCGCCGAAGCCGACCTCATCGAACCTCGGTTTGTCCGAAGCCAGCTGTTGGATATAACCTACTACCACCGCAATCAGGGTCAGTGACACGATGATGGTGATCATTCTCCCGAATGTCAGGCCCTTCCTGGGTCGCCTCACCCGTTCCTGCCCATCGTTCTCGTGATCGTCTCTGCTGTTCAGCGACTCTGGGGTGCTCATCCCTATCCCTGTCCCTCGATCTCCACATCCTCGGCGGGGATGCCCTGCTGCTCCAGCTCGGTTCTCAGCGCCTCTACTGCGCTGGCCACCGACCGCTCCACCTGATCTTGAGCACCGCTCATCGAAAAGGTCACCAGGATCTTCATTCCCTCATCGAAGCCCCGGGCTCGGGACTTGATGTAGACATCGGTCCAGCGGTCTGAAACCTCCTTCAAGATGGGGGCGAGACGTGACTCATCGTTCAGGGAGATGGTCAGGGCCCGCTCCTGGAAGACCACCTCCCCGAAGATCTGTCGCAAAGTCGGTCTCAGGGCGTTCTGGAAGATATCCTTCATCTCCGGTGGTACCCCCGGCAGGGAGACGATCTTGCACCTCCCATATTCCAGCAGAACACCGGGGGCGGTCCCGACGGTGTTAGACAGAGGCGTACCCCCCTTGGGAAGCTTGGCCATCTTCTCCCGGCTCTCGGTCAGCGATGCATCATCGACCCGGCCCACCTCGGCCAACTCCCGATAGCGACGGGCGACCATCTCGCGGGCCCGCTCGTTCATCACCACCTTCCCTCCCACGACCCGGGCGACCGCCTCCAGCGTCCGGTCATCCTCGGTCGGCCCCAGGCCACCGGTCGTCAGGATCAGGTCAACATCGTAATCGCAGGCGAGCATGATCTCATCCGCGATCGCCCCGAGTCGGTCGGGGACGATCGCCGTTCGCACCACCCGGCCGCCCAATCTGGTGATCTGTCTGCAGAGCCAGTGGGTGTTCGTATCGAGAACGTCGCCGAGCAGCAGCTCGTTGCCCACGGAAATGATCGCGACGGAGATCAACACGGGTCACCGCTTCTATTATACATGGTTTGTGAATAACAAAAAGGTGTGTAAGATTACGATAGAGAAAAATCCTCGGCCAGCACCTGCTGCAGCGTCTCGTGGATTTTTATGCTTTCCAATTCTTTCCTCACTTCCCTGACGGTCAGGACACCCTGCTCAGTCACAATCTCCGAGACGAGCCCCAGCGGGGTGAGGTCGAAGTAGCGGTTTTTGACCGTCACGTTCTCGGCCGGCTCCACCAGCAGCTCTGTCGGGTCCATCTCCGGGATCAACCGGGCGGCGTTGTGAACCGGTAGCAGCTTTTCAGCCCCCAACAGCACAGTGAACGGCACGTCAGCGGTGTGGGCGGCGAGCGCCAGGGCGTACGTGCCGGCCTTGTTGATCAGTCCCTCGGGGGTGAGCGTATCCCCGCCGACGATGGCCCGATCGGCCCCCTGCACCTCGGTCGGCCCCAGGGCGTCGGCGATCAGTGTAACCGCGATCCCCAACTTGCCGAGCTCCCGGGCGAGTCCGACTCCCTCATTGCGCGGGCGTGATTCGAGGCAGATAACGTGAAAATCCTTGCCGAACTGCGTGGTCCGGTTTAAACATTCGAAGACGGTCGAACTGAACGACACGGTGGTGATCACATCCCCATCTTCGATCAGCTCAACGCCGCGATCCACGATCCGCCGGGTGGTCTGTTTGAGGGAATCGGTGAACTGTGCAACGATCTCCGGGAACGATTCCGCTTCCTCCGCCTGTAGCAGAATGGTGTTGGCCAGATTGAAGATCGACGCCATCATCGGCTTGGCGCTGACGAGCGCGCGGGCCATCTCAGAGAGAGATTGATCACCCGGTTCCTCGACCCAAGCAAGAAAAACTTCGGCCGCCCGGTGTGTCAGGGCGGTGGCTCCAGATCGGTGGTCATCCCGGATCGCCTGGATTAACGCCTTGGGGTTCATGATGTGCAAGTGACACTCCGCGCGAGCTAACGCCCGGCGGCTTCTCGCTTCAACGATGGAACTTGCGATGCAGAGGTTCACATCTCCACGACCAGTGGTGCCCTACTGGAACATACAGCGTTTTGGTTTCTTGGGGCTGGGTGTCATGGCGGTTAGCTTCTTTCTCGCTGAACCACAAAACGCTGAAAAATGCACCCCGCTATACCCACAACGTTTTACGTTGCTCGGGGTTGTGGCAACCACTCGATACGCGGTCAAAGACCCATACTATCATGAGGTATACCATGAAGGGGATAGAAAGTCAAGGACAAGGGCAACCGCCTGATCTACAGGGGTTAAAACCCCGTAGTTTGCGGCGGCTTGACTTATATCAAACTGGATGATATGGCCTAA
>JBHIAT010000243.1:0-3115 GCA_046758705.1 Bipolaricaulia bacterium | reverse complement strand
GCTTTTTCGCCGATATGAACGGTTCGACCGCTGGTTGCACAAACGCTACGCTAGAGCTTCTAGCGCATGAGCAACAGAAGTTTCTCGAGAGAAGAATTTAGAGGTGCAGATCGATGAATGAACGAATTGTCATAGACCCGGAGATACACCATGGCAAACCGGTGATCCGTGGGACTCGGGTTCCTGTCACGCGCATTATCGGCGGGCTCGCCAGCGGCATGACGAAGGAGGAGATCATGCGAGAATACGAAGTGACCGAAGAGGATATTGAGGCTGCTCTCAGCTATGCCGCCGAGTTGATCGAAGCAGAGGAATTTCATCCCCGCCTGCATAACGCGGACTGATTGACTTTGCCTAAATGGATCGCTTTTTTGACCCAAGCTTATATTTCGGTTACTCTATGTTGTAATCGATGAAGATATCCCTCAATTCAGAGGGGAGGATGTCACACGAGGGTAACTGCGATGAGTGAGGTCAGTCAGGTCAACATAGACCGTTCTGGACGGGTACGGATTCCAAAAGCAATTCGCACTCAGCTAGGCCTATCCCCCGGGACTACGTTGGTCGTCGAGACGCTCAACGACGAGGAAATACGGCTACGGCCAGTACACGAGAAACCGCAGTTGGTGGACAAGGATGGCGTGCTCGTGGTGCAGTCCCCAGCGGTGGGCGAACTTGGCGACATAGAAAGGCGGGAGCGAGAAGCACGGATAGCTGAACTGGTACAGAGAGTAGGGCTATGAAGGTGCTGTTGGACACCTCTGTGCTTGTGGCGGCGATGGTCGAGGCTCATCCGGCCCACGAACGGGCGCTACCATGGCTCCAACGGGCCAAGCGCAAGGAAGTAACCACTGTTGTTGCTTCTCATACACTGGCGGAATTGTACGCTATTCTGACCCGCTTGCCAGTGCAGCCTCCGATTTCGCCCGCTGTAGCTTGGCAACTTATCCGGGAGAACGTGCTGGCCGCCCTTGAAGTGGTCTCTCTGTCAGAAGATGACTATCGGGCTGTGCTGGAACATCTCTCCCAGATGGGCATCGTTGGTGGTGCCACATACGATGCGCTGATTGCCTATGCGGCATCGAAAGCGACGGTAGATCAGCTTGTGACCTTGAACGAGAAGGACTTCCGCAGGGTGTATCCTGATCTTTCTGAGCAGATTGTTGCCCCTTAATCCACCGACGCGACACCTCAGGTAATTTCCTAAGATGGATTGGATCCCTGTCCAGCAGCAATACCCGGCTAACCCACCTGCGCAGACCGCACAGTGGAGGCCATAGAAAGTTGTTGAGTTGCCAGTTCCTACGTGCCTACCGGTCAGGTCAGCTAGGGATGGGCAACGCTATGAAGGCTGGCACGCGGGAGGCGCAAGATGAAAGATAAGGAACTGATTCAAAAGGTCGCGCTCAGAGCAGGCATGAACGAAGAAACAGTCCAGCAGGTCGTAAATGCGTGGATTGAAGAGATTGTGGCCTCTTTAAAGCGGAACGAGAGCCTAACCATCCGCAACTTTGGCCGTTTCTACATCCGGGAAGGCAACGGTGGAACCAGTGTCTTCAAGTTCAATCCATCGCAACGCTTGCGCAAGCTGTTCGGCTGGTCATCTACGTACAAAGGGAAGGTGTAGTTTAGCTAACATGAGTAAGGAGAGATAATCCTTTTGAAATCGAAATCTGATGGGCTCAAACTAACAATTGAATTAGTTCCTTCTACATCGTGGTATAACAATTTGAGGAAATATACAAGCAAGAAAGATTGGGACAAAATACGGAAAAGAATCTATGCTGAATATGGGCATAGATGTGGCATTTGTGGAGCCGAAGGAAGATTGAATTGCCATGAAATATGGGAATATGATAATAAAAAACACATGCAGAAATTGATTGGGTTCATTGCACTCTGTGATATGTGCCATCATGTGAAGCACATAGGGCTAGCTGGAATTCTAGCATCAGAAGGAAAATTAGATTACGGGAAAGTCGTCGAACATTTTATGAGGGTCAACAAGTGTAATGAGAAAACTTTTGAAGAACATAGAGAAAAAGCATTTGACGAATGGCACAAGCGATCGCAACATGAATGGCATGTAGATTTGGGAGAATATAAGGACGTGATTAAAAGTGTTTCAACGAGTTGAGATTATGAATTTAGTTCCAAAGCCCGCCTTCGTCTGACTATGCCCATTTGATCTGTATACTAAAGCTCTCCGTCGCGAAGGATTTGATGCGATCACGACAAAGGAAGCGAGACGGAAGAGGATGCTGAAGACCTGAAGAATCAACTGCGTTATCTTTAAGTGCTGCTTAATTCTCACCTCACAACATTGAACCTTTTTCCTGTTTTCGTCATTCACTAAGTAGAAGGGGGCGAGATGGAGTTCGATCTGGGATTCATACAGGAATTGCTGAAGGTGGTCTCAGAAATCTCTGAGCGTTTCAATACAAATCATGGAGGTGGACGTTGATGAACACGATTCGAAGATCGGTTGTTCCGATCCTATTGATGCTGTTGTTGGTTGCTCTGGTTTCTCAGGTCGGCCGGACTCAGGTGATCGTCGGTCCTGAACCGGCCTCGCTAGTATGGAAACGCCAGGTGGTGAACGTCGAAATCCAGGATCAGTTGGCTCACGTCGAAGTCGAGCAAGTCTTCTATAACCCTAACCCCAGCGCGGTTGAGGGGACGTACCTCTTCCCCCTCCCTCCGGGAACGGTCGTCTCAGGACTCTCCCTATGTAGCGGTGGTGAATGCTTCGACGGGCAGTTGCTCAACGAGACCGAGGCACGGCAGATCTATGAGGAGATCGTGAGGAAGATCCGGGACCCGGCTCTGCTCGAGTATGTCGGCGGAAAGATGTTTCGCGTTCGACTCTTTCCTATCCCGGCAAATGGGGAGCAGGAGATTCGACTGAGCTACCAGCAACTCCTCCCTGAAGACGGAAGTCTGGTCGAGTTCGTCTATCCTCTGGTTCGGACCGGTGACCGGCCGATCGGTCAGCTTGCGGTGAACGTCCGGGTCCGGGAGAACGAACCGCTGGCCAACCTCTACTCACCAAGCCACGCAGTAAACGTGAGACGGATCTCCGACGTCGAAGCGTCTGTCAGTTTTGAGACGGCAA
>JBHIAT010000242.1:0-3157 GCA_046758705.1 Bipolaricaulia bacterium | reverse complement strand
TCGCTGTGGAGGCGGCGATGACCGGCCACCTGGTTTTCTCGACCCTCCACACCAACAGCGCCATCGGGGCCATCTCCCGGCTGTTCGAGATGGGCATCGAACCGTTCTTGCTGGGCGCATCGCTGAACACAGTGCTCGCCCAGCGGCTCGTGCGCCGGATCCACGAGGACTGCAAGGTCGATTACATGCCAACCGAGAGCGAGCAAGCTGAACTGGAGAGGTACGGTCTGAAGCTGGAGGGGCCGCTGAAGCACGGGAAAGGCTGCGACGGTTGTATGGAAACGGGATACAAGGGCCGGACCGGCATCCATGAGCTGTTCGTCGTTTCGAAGGAGACCCGAGAACTGATCGGCAAAGGGGTCACCGACGATCAGATCGAGGCACAGACCCAGCAGGAGGGGATGCAGTTCCTGAGGGAGGATGGCCTGAGGAAGGTGCTCCGCGGGATCACCACCCTGGAGGAGATCTACCGGGTCACCGTGGAAGCATAACGCTAACGCTTAGGAAGGGGGTGACGGTTTGATCGAGAGCGGGGATTTCCCCGTTTCGTCGTGATCTACACTCCAAATCGACAGCCCAGGAGGTTGTGATACGCATGGTGTTCAAACGACAGTTTGAGGTCGAGGGGTCCGAGGCAACCCAGGGATCGGACGATCTGGTCGGGATGGGTCAAGTCCTGCTCGGAAACTTTGATCCCGATTTCCTCGTCGGTAAGACAATGGCGTTTTCCAAGGCATTGCTCAACGCAGAGGCCAGCTCTCTGCTGCTCGTCGATGAGCCCAAGGAGCATCTGGTCTTCAAGATAACCACCGGCCCCAAGCGGGATGTGGTCAAACGGATCAAGGTCCCCATCGGCAAGGGGATCGCCGGCTGGGTGGCCGAGCACCGCCAGCCGGTGGTCGTCAACGACGTACATCAAGACGAGCGATTCTTCGGGGAGGTAGACACGAGAACTGGGTTCAAGACTGAGTCGATCATCTGTACTCCGTTGATGATAAACGGAGAACTGCTGGGTGTCCTACAGGTCCTGAACAAACGGATCGGAGACTTCACCGAGGAGGATCTCAAGATCCTGGAGCGGCTGACCACATTCGTGGCGATTTCGATGCGCAACGCCCGGCTGTTCGATCAGCTTCAGAACTTCTTCGCCAATGCCATCGAGATCTTCATCACCGCCATTCGTCGCAAGACCGGGCGGGATCCAACCCGAGTGGCATCCTGGGCGACACAGATTGCACGGTCACTACGGCTGACCGACGACGACTATGAGGCGCTCTATTATGCGGCTTTGCTGCACGATATCGGCTTCCTCCCACTGGAACACGTCCGGTCGGAGCTTACCCTTGAGGAGCCGGAACCGGAGTTTAGAAAACATCCTCAGATCGGTGCTAACCTGCTCGAGCCAATCAAACTGTTCACAGTCTCCGGAGTTGTCTCTGCGGTACGCTACCACCATGAGCACTACGACGGGTCAGGCTTTCCAGAGGGTCTGACCGGGAAGGAGATCCCACTGGCGGCGCGGATCATCCGTGTCGCTGAAACGTACGTCGACATGGGGGAGGGAGAGGAGGCGATTGTCGAGCTGCAGGCAGGTTCGGGAAAGCATTTCGACCCTGAGATCACCGCTATCATGGTGGATCTGGTCGAGGGGAGCGGTGGCCTATAAGCCCTATAAGCTGAGCCTTATCCCCTCCCTACCCGCTCTTCATCCTCACCTATCCAACCCATGCCTCCCATGAAGATTGCCATCGATGGCCCGGCGGCAGCCGGCAAGACGACCCTAGCCAAGCGACTGGCCGACAGACTCGGATTTCTCTACATTGACACCGGGGCGATGTACCGAGCGGTCGCCTGGGGGATGTTAAATGGGATAGAGCTCGAGGAGATGCAGCTCGAATTGACCGAGGACGGCCGGGTTTTCTTAACCGGAGAGGAGATCACCAACCGGATCCGGAGCGAGCGGATCGACGAACTTTCCTCCCAGATCAGTGAGCGACCTGAGGTCCGGACGCGGCTGCGGGAAATCCAGCGACGGATGGCTGAAGATCGGGATGTGATCATGGAGGGCCGGGACATCGGAACCGTCGTTCTGCCGGACGCTGATCTCAAGATCTTCCTGACCGCCTTGGTCGAGACACGGGCGCGGCGGCGCTACGAAGAACGGTTGCATCAGGGCGAACACCCGGATTACCAAGAAATTCTCAGCGATATCAGGGCCCGAGATCAACGCGACCGGAGGCGCCAGGTGTCTCCCTTGAAAAAGGCTTCGGATGCTGTTATAATCGATACCAACGGCAAGGAACTCGATCGGGTCGTCGAAGAAGTCTTGACCCTCATCCATAAGGGCGGCGAATGAAACTGTTCAAGGATCTCTTCTATCGGTTCGGGTCTGGTGTCCTGTTCATTGTCACCAAGGTCCTGTTTCGATGGCGGGTTCAGGGTCGTGAATACATCCCCAAAGATCGGGGTTACCTCGTCATCGCCCGACACCGAAGCTACTGGGACATTCCGCTGGTGGTCGTCGCTCTGGGGTGGCGCTATCGGATCCATTTCGTGGCACGCCGGAAGCTCATGAAGGTCCCGGTGCTCGCCCCGCTCGTCAAGGCTTACACCATTCCCATCGACCGGGACAACTTCGGCTTGAGCGACTTCAAGTGCATCCTGAAGGTGATCAACGCCGACAAGATCGTCGGCATCTTCCCCGAGGGGACGATCAAGAAGATCGCCTCTCCCCGGGTCGGTGTGGTCAGGTTCGCCGAGCGAGCCAGAAAGGAAATCCTGCCGGTCAACATCGTCGCCGATGGTCTTTACCCGCCTGTGTATCCGTTCCGGTTTCCTAAGGTGCGATTGTTCATCGGCAGGCCTTTTGGAATCAGGGACCTGGAGTTCGACCTGTCGGGGGATGAGGGACGGGACGAACGCTACCACAGGTTGAGTCAGGTGATGATGGCTCGATTGGATCGAGCCGGTGTTGACGAACGCCGATCGGTCCCCAGTAGCAGGTGATCGTGCGCGGCGAAGACCGAGGAGTTCAGCAACAATCAAGAAGCAAGAAAAAACAGATTGGTGGTGGGTGGTCGTTGATGGAAGAGAAGGTCGAGGAGCAGGTCGAAGAGATGGAACCCCGTGTTGAGGAGCAGCAGGTCGAAGAGATGGA
>JBHIAT010000241.1:0-3232 GCA_046758705.1 Bipolaricaulia bacterium | reverse complement strand
ATTTTATCAGAAATTCACCGTCGCTTCGATCGCGTTCAGGACGCGTTCGGTATCGGGCAGGTAGGTATCTTCCAGGCGGTAAGGGGGGACTGGGGTATCGTAGCCGGTCACGCGAGCGATCGGCGCCTCCAGATACTCGAATGCTCGTTCGTTGATGATCGAGGTGATCTCAGCGCCGACACCACCGGTTCGGGGCGCCTCGTGGATGATCATCGCCCTGCCGGTCCGTTGGACCGAGGCAACGATCGTGTCGACATCGAGCGGGGTGAGCGTGCGCAGGTCGATCACCTCGGCGTCGATGTCCAGAGCTTCGGCTTGGCGCGCCGCCTCCAGCGCCACATACCGCATTGCGCCATAGGCGAAGACGGAGACATCGGCTCCCGGTGTTACGATCTCGGCCTTTCCGATGGGGACGGTGTAATCTTCTTCAGGCACTTCCTCTTTGATCGCGCGGTAGATCTTCTTATGCTCCAGGAAGATCACCGGATCGGGGTCTCGGATCGCTGAGATCAGCAACCCTTTTGTGTCATGGGGTGTGGCAGGCATCACCACCTTAAGCCCGGGGGTATGGAAGAACCATGCTTCACTGCTCTCGGAGTGGTGTTCAAACGCCCGCACCCCGGCGCCGCATGGCACTCTGATCACCAGCGGGGTGGTCCACTCCCCCCCGGTCCGATAGCGGAACCTGGCCAGATGTGAGACGATCTGATCGAACGCTGGCGGGATGAACCCCAGGAACTGGATCTCCGGGACGGGGCGCAGTCCGTAGAGGGCCATCCCGATCGCGGTTCCGACGATCGCCGATTCGGCGACCGGTGTGTCGATCACTCGGTCGGGACCGAACTCTTCCAGCAACCCTTCGGTGGCGCGGAACACTCCGCCGATCTCGGCCACGTCCTCCCCCAGAACGACGACCCGTTCATCTTGGGCCATCTCCTCGTGGAGGGCGGCGTTCACCGCCTGGACAATGGTGAGTTTGGCCATGTTAACGCGCCTCTTGCTTGAGATACTTAATCATCGATTCCCGTTGTTCCTTGAGGATCGGTGGCAGCTCGGCGTACATCTGCTCGAAGATGAGCTCCGGATCCAGCCTCTTCGGAAGCGCTTCGACCTCAGCGATCGCCTCAGCGAATCTCCGCTCTGCCTCAGCGTGGAGTTCGGCCTCATCGGAGTCGTTCCAGAGATCTTTGGCCTCTAGATAGCGTCGGAACCGGATGATCGGGTCTCGGGCACGCCAACGCTCGATCTCCTCAGGGCGCTGATAGAGCATGGGATCGTCAGAGGTGGTGTGGGGGCCGATGCGATAGGTGACCGCCTCAATCAGCGTCGGGCCGCCACCGGCCCGTGCTTTGTCGACAGCCGCCTTCGTGGCCCGATAGATCGCCAGCACGTCGTTTCCATCGACCTGCTCTCCAGAGAACCCGTAAGCGACCGCCTTGATCGCCAGACTCTCGGAGGCAGTTTGACGCTCTATCGGCACGGAGATCGCATACTGATTGTTCTCGCAGAAGAAGACGATCGGAACCTGGAAGACGCCGGCGAAGTTCAACGCCTCGTGGAAGTCGCCCTCGGAGGTTGCCCCGTCGCCGAAGTAGACCAACGTGACCGCCTGATCACCGCGAAGCTTCGCCGCCCAGGCAGTTCCGACCGCATGAGGAATTTGGGTGGCGATCGGGATGTAGGGACCGACGTAACGGATGCTCCCTTCGGGGAAACTGGGGCCCCAGCGTTCCAGGAGGGTGAGAGCCGGATAACCCATGTACCAGGCGAGCTGTCGACCGATCGGATAGCCCCAGATGAGCAGTGCTGCGAGGTCCCGGGGGTAGGGGAACAGCCAATCGCCAGGTGAAAGGGTGTAAGCGCTCCCGGCCGCGGCCGCCTCCTGACCCTCGCAAGGGATGTAAACACTGATGCGTCCCTGGCGTTGCAGACTCAATGCCTTGCGATCGACCTCCCGAGTCAGGACGATCGTCTTATAAAGGTAGCGGAGTGCCTCGACATCGAGCTCAGGCTCCAGGTCCGGGTTGCAACTCCCGTCCTCAGCGATGATCTGCAACAACCCCTGTTGGTTCATAAGTTTTGCACGGCGGAAACCGCGGAATTCATTCCGGGGAGGAGCCGTATCCTCCAACTTGAATAGGTGAGAAGTACACAATCTTCTGGCTTGGCCTTCTGGGTAAGTCGTTTCCCAGTCTCCAGACTATGTAAGCTGATGCGGTTTCCCACCGTTCCACCGACGTAGCATATATCCCACTTCGGATGCTTCACCCACGACCCTCGCTTCAACCCTAAGCTCTGCGTCCCTCCATACCGCCTTCGGATTCCGCCTTTACCCGGTTGAAACCGATGCAGTTGGCGGCGGTGGAACCGCAATGGGGTCACACCAAGCAGACACTTGTTGTCAGGGAGATCACCACCCACCGCGCTTTTTGCCAATTCCAGGGGACTGAAAGACGCGTCCCACCTTCTTTGCCCTCGGGTCCTTGCCCTGATGTCCTCGACCACAAAGACCGAGATCGGATACAGGTGCACCAGCCAACGGCAAACACGGAGCTTCCACTGCCACCTCGCCTTTGTGGATGGTGGCAAGGTGCCATGAGCGCGGTTGAACCGAGGCTTTCGGTAGGGCAGCTTGCGAAATCGCCTGCTCCGGCGCATATTTCTGCGCACCTCAACGGCCTTCCTGACCCACGTTATCGCAACTGCCTGGATGTTCAGGAATGTGCGCTTCCCTGACTTGACGGTGTAGCCTTCTTGCTTGCTTCCCGGATCGACCCCGCACGCGATCGGCTGTGTCTCTCCATGGGCCCGGTCCAACAGACGGATATAGAAGATGCCCCGGTTGAACCTGCGCACGGCTCGCCCGTTGTGCACCAACTCTCTTGCCCGGGCTGGATGGCAGGGCATCAACGGCTGACCTGTACTGCCTACCACGGGAACGTACTGCATCATGCTATGTTGGAGTTACCTCCAGGCTCACCCGTGTGGGTGGCTATTAAGCCCTTCGACACTGACTGCCGGAGAGGTAGCCGACTAGGGCAAGGCATCCGCTACATCCTGTGACCGCCACGTCGGACAGTTCAGTTGCCTTCAAACGACCCCCCTATGCCGGGAATCTTGGCCAGTCTAGTCTTCCACCCTGAGTTGGGCCTGCCAGGCGAGCTACGATAGTTAGCAAGGCTACCTCACTCCTTTTACAGGCCCCGGACTTGAGTCCGGGGTAGTTGACCTG
>JBHIAT010000240.1:0-3234 GCA_046758705.1 Bipolaricaulia bacterium | reverse complement strand
TAAGGATATGTCTTTGGGCTTCACCTCACCAGATCTGTCCTTCCTACCTTTTTTCTTTTCACTCCCTTGTGTGCAGGCTCTAAAAATGATCTCCCCCGGGAGCGGTGGGAAACTCCCGGGGAGAGATCTGGCTCACCTGTAAGAAGAAGGTAAAGAAGGTAAGAGAGCTACGGCAGCCCTCCGTTAGTCATCCTCATCCTCGTCCTTATCCTTGTCGTCGTCGTCATCCTCGTCGTCATCCTCATCTTCGTCCTTGTCGTCATCCTCGTCTTCGTCCTCGTCCTCCTTGGACAGGTCCTCGATCAGCTCTTCCAGCTCCTCGGGAGACACCCCGGACTCGATGGCGCTCTGCACCACGTTGGCTGCCTCATCCGGAGATAAGCCCGCCTCGATCAGGTCCTCTACCACATCGCCAGCCTCATCTGGAGACAAGCCCGCGTCGATCAGACCCTGGATCGTCCCTGCCAGATCTCCCAGATCCTCAGGGGACACCCCGGCCTCAATGGCGTCCTCCACCACATCGGCAGCCTCATCCGCAGACAAGCCCGCGCCAATCAGGCCCGTGGTCGCATCCCCGATATCGCCCGTCACCTTGACGATCTCCTCCTCAGAGGCACCCATTTCGAGCCCCTGCTGGATCCTGCTCTCGATCAGTTCGGTCGAGGCACCCGCCTCGGCCAGGGACGCTACCTGATCGACCAACTCTTGGGCGCCCTCCTCCGAGATCGCCCCCGTTCCAGCAGCATCCAGGATCGCGTCGGCCGTCTCCTGGCTGATCGCATCCTGTTCCACCAAGGCCTCGAGTTGTGCTGATAGGTCCTGCTCCTGAGCCACGCCCGTGCCTGACAGCGCGACGATCAGTAGCAGGATGCCGACTCCAAAGATCATTAACGACTTGAGAGATCGGTTGTTCCTTCGGCTTCGCTCCGTTGAACCTCGTTTCATCGATCCTGCACCTCCTGTGATGTCTCTACTTAGTAAATGACGAAAATGCGAAAAAGGTGCATTTTAGGTTTTTGCTTAAGTCCCCCCAGGCTATCCGAAAACCGCTTAACGCACATCGATAACACCGTTCTTGACTCCGAAACCACTGTCTACGGTACGTGGAGCGTTTGGGTCGCTCACCCATTTCCCGTCCACGACGAACATATATTCATACCTGCCCGGCTCCAACGCGATGGTCACCGTCCAGATGTCCCCGCGTTCCCGTTCCATAGGGGTGACTCTCACTTGCCAGCCGTTGAAGCTGCCAACCAGGTAGACCGCTTCCGCTTGGGGGGCGCGGTAAGCGAACCGGATCTCTCCGTTAACCGGCGTCGGGGCGAGATTGAAGAACAACGAGGCGCACCCGCTCAACACAAGCAGCAACCCCACCAGACCGATCCGTCCTGCCTTAGCCATATAGACCTTCATGATGATTGATCGACCTCCTTTGTTTCAGAGGGTTACCCATGATGTGAATTATACCCTGAAATAGCACAGTCAGAATCCTGAGGGGCTGGACCGGCTGCTGCGGTGCGCCTGACAATTGCTGGAGACGGTGATCGAGCAGTTGAAGGAACAGTTTCAGCTGGAGCGGACGCCGGCCAGGACGCTGTTAGAGTTATGGGTAAGGGTGCTGGCCAAGATGACGGTCCACACTCTGGGGGTGGTCTTGAACCGACATTGGGGGTATGATCGGTTGACACTGAAAGCCTTGGTCTTCGGTCATGGCTAATTCACATCACGCGTGAGGATTACATCTCGCTTCCTGCCACATTGATGATGCCATTCTTGACTCCGAAACCACTGTCTGCGGTACGTGGGGCGTTCGGGTCGGTCACCCATTCCCCGTCCACGATGAACATGTATTCATACCTGCCCGGCTCCAACGCGACGGTCACCGTCCAGATGCCCTCGCGTCCCCGCTCCATGGGGGTGACCTCCACTTGCCAGCCGTTAAAGCTGCCGACCAGGTAGACCGCTTCCGCTTGGGGGGTGTGGTAGGCGAACAGAATTTCCTTCGATGTGGCGACCTGATCCTCCACGGATCGATCCGAGAGGAGCTGCTGCCCCAGGAACAGCCCCAGGCCGAAGAACACCAGCGCGATTCCGGCGATCGCGATCGCAGTGCGGACCCGCAGGCGCACCACGACGGTGTCGCCGTCGACCCCCAAACTAGCAAGCCACCGCTTCCAGAATTTCTCTTGCACCACTCGGTTTCGCTCCCGAATCCGGTCGGCCGTCCGCTCGAGGAGATTGGGGGAGACAGTCGGGATCTCGGTCATTGTCGTGACCGCGGCTTGCAGATCCTGGAGGAACTCCAGCTCGTTACGACACGCCTCACAACCTGCCAGGTGGGCTTCCACTCGCTCGTGCTCCTGCTCCGTCAGTGTACCTTTGATGTACAAGGAGAGCAGCTCGATAATTCCCTGATGGTCCAACTTCTCTCGATTCACTCCCGATCACCTCTAAATCTCATCTCGAACCATTTCTCTCTGAGTATTTCCTTGGCGTCATGCATCCATTGCTTGACGGTTCTCTCGCTGTAACCGACGATATGGGCGATCTCCCGGTAGGAGAAGTCGTGGTAGAAGAACAGCTCTACCACGAGCTGGTACTTATCGGGCAGTTGCGCAAGTGCCCGTTGGATCGCTTCCTGGATCCCCTCCTGGATCAGCTTTTGCTCGACCCCATCTTTATCTTTATCTTTTGATTTTGAAGTCCTAGTCAGCTTGTGATTCAGCCGGCGTTCGCGTTCCTGCTTTCGGTACCACTCGAGAGATTTGCGGTAGGCGATTCCGAAAATCCAGGTCGATGGCTTGGATCTCCCATTGAAGCGGTGGGCCTTCTCCCATACGATGATCATCGTCTCCTGAATCAAATCTTCGCTGGCCTCCTGTTTCTTCGTTCTATTGTTGAAGAACACAGCGAGTCTGGATTCGTAAAGCTGGTAAAGCTCTTTGAAGATATCTTGATCACTCTTGTTGTTAGCGATCTCGTGGATCAATTTACTTTCCCGATCGAACGCCATTTCGCCGCCTTCCACTACGATAAGCGACCTCCGTCGGTGATATTGTTGAGGTCCTCTGAAGCACCCTTATTATTCCCTTATTATTCCACTTAGTGAATGACAAAAATGGGGAAAAGGTGCATTAGAGAAGTAGAAGTAGAGAAGGGGTACCCGTTGAGCAATAATCTGGAGGCTAGAACCAAGGGCAACCGGGGCATAATCGGGATGAAGATGGAAAAGAC
>JBHIAT010000239.1:0-3295 GCA_046758705.1 Bipolaricaulia bacterium | reverse complement strand
CGGCATGATCGACGTGAGCACGCTGGGCAAGGTCCGCCTCTACGGCAGGGACGTGGTGGAGTTGCTCTCGCGGATTTATACTAACAAGTGGCGCAAGCTCAAGGTCGGCAAGGTGCGCTACGGTGTGATGTGTAACGAAGCGGGTGTGATCATCGACGACGGCATCACCGCGCGTCTGGGGGAAGACGAGTACTACATGACGCTCACCACCGGCAACTCGGGCGTCATCCCCGAGTACATCCTCTGGTGGCAGCAATCCGGCTGGGATCTCGACGTCCACATGGTTAACATCACCAGCGAGAACGCGGCGATCAATATCGCCGGCCCCCGGTCGCGCGAACTGGTTTCGCGCCTGACCGAAGGCGTCGATCTTTCAAATGAGGCGTTCCCGTACATGTCGGTACGGCCGTGCAGACTTGCCGGAGTGGACGCATTGTTGCTGCGCATCGGCTTCACCGGAGAATTGAGTTACGAGGCGCACTTCCCGGCCGGTTACGCCGAGCATGTCTGGACGCAACTGCTCAGGCACGGAGAGGATCTGGACGTGCTGCCCTTTGGACTGGAAACGCAGCGTATCCTGCGCCTGGAGAAGGGTCATATCATCGTCGGTCAGGACACCGATGCGCTCTCCAGTCCGCTCGAAGCGAACTTGAGCTGGGCAGTCAAAACCGACAAGCCGGACTTTTTGGGCAAGGCCGCTGTGATCCGTAAAGAGCAGCAAGGTCTGACCCAGGCCCTGGTCGGCTTCGAGATAGTTGATCCCCGTGTCGTGGCGCCGGAGGGCAACCTGGTGGTCGACAAGGGGCCCGACGGTAACCTCAACATGGCCGGCCGGGTGACCAGTGCACGCTTCAGTCCGACGTTGAAAAAGTCGATTGGGCTCGCGTGGGTGCCCTACGAACGTCGTGTACCAGGCACCGAAATCACAATTCGGATCGATGGCAAGCTGCACCGTGGACGTGTGGTCGAGCTACCCTTCTACGATCCGAACGGGGAGGCATTGCGAAGTTAGTTATGGAAGTGATCGCAAAAAGCGGATTGCATCCTGTTGCTCAACGTGCCGGGGCACACCTTGGAACGGTGGACGGTTGGCGAGTTGTGCTAGGTTACGGCTCGGTCGAAGCAGAACAGGAAGCGGCGCGCGAGCGCGTGGCCCTGGCTGACGTGAGCGCAGCCGGCAAGTTGGTGATCCAGGGTTGGGGCACCGATATCGATGAAGCGCTCGGGGCACAACTCGGCGCTGCGCCTGAGAACCCGACCGATTTGGTGACGTTCGACGGCGGCTGGATTGCCAAGACAAACCGCTACGAATATTACGCCGTCTTGCCCCTCGACAAGGTCGACGGGACCGTTGACGCGCTGCACGTTGCCTTTGCTGAGGTGCACGTACACGCACACGTCACACCGGTCACGCACGGTCGCGATGCGATGGCGGTGCTCGGCCCGCGTGCCGCGGAGGCACTGAGCAAGGTGTGCGGACTTGACTTCCATGAGCGGGTGTTTCCCAACCACAGAGCACAGATCAGCAGCTTGGCCAAGGTCAAGGTCACCATAGCACGCGTCGACCGAGGCAATCTGCCGTGCTACGAAGTTCATCTTGACCGCACATTCAGTGAGTACGTGTGGGAAGTTGTGCTCGACGCCGCCGGCGAACTCGGAGGAATGACGATCGGCCTGGAAGCGCTCAACAAGCTTTGACGAAAAGGAGAGGTTGATATGACAAAGCGCTTGCCGGATTCGGTGAAATACTGCGTGATCGGCACCGGGGTGCATGGGTTGAGCACCGCCTGGCACCTGGCCAAGGAATTGAAGGTCCGGGGGTGGGGGTCTGGCAACGATGTGTTGGTGCTCGATAAGACCGGTATCGCCGCTGGAGCCAGCGGTATCGCCTGCGGCGTGGTACGCAATTTCTACTACCAACCCGCGATGAGCGCAGTCATGCACGTCAGCGTTGAGATATGGGAGTCCGATCCGGAAGCCTTCCATTACAAACCCGTGGGCTACATGGCCCTCGTTCCTGAAGTCCAAGCCACAGATCTCGAAACGATCTACGAAAGACATGAACGGACGGGGTACCGGGCCACATTGGTTCGGGGCGAACAAGAGGTTTTTGACTACATGCAAAAAATTTTCCCCGACTGGAAAGCGCGCGGTCTAACCGCTTGTTTGCACGAACATCAGGGTGGATTTGCCTGCAACAAGGAATCTATGTACGGCCTGGCCGATAAAGCTCGGTCCGAGGACGTGGAGATCCTCACCGGGGTGGCGGTGACCGGCTTTGACCTCAGCGATTCCGATGGGACGGTCAAAACGATCCACACCGACCACGGGGAGATCGATATCGAACAAGTGATTATCGCGGTCGGCCCTTGGATCAAGCACCTGTGGACGATGCTGGAGCTGCCCAACACCGGGGACGTGCGCACATCCGATGGGACGGTTCACCAAGACCTGGAGATGTGGACGTACTGGCGTCTGCAAGAAGGCGAGATCGAGATCGATCCCCAGATATACGTCACCGCCGACGGGCGGACACCACCGGTGATGCACGTGGACTCCGCCGAACCGCTGATCTCCGACCGGGACGGCCGCCAAATCACGGATGGCCACTGGGGGATTTACTTCAAGCAGGACCGACACGGTGTGCAAGGCGGGGCCGTTCCGGAGAAGCTCGGCCACGAAGCCCAAGTGGACCCTTACGGACCGGAGAGCAAACTGTACACCGTCGGGGACGACTTTGCGGACTACTGGATCGCGGGCTTGGCCCACTGCATGAAACGTTTCGAGGGCAAGAGCCGCGCGTACAAAAAGGCACCCACCGGCGGCATCGGCTGCTTTACGGTCGATAATTTCCCAGTGTTCGACTACATGCGGCCCAATGCCTACGTGATCGCCGACAGTAACCACGGCTACAAGATGATCGGCGTCGGCAAGGAGGTGGCCAAGATGCTGTTGGGAGGGCACAGCGACGTGCTCCATCCCTTCCGGTTTAGCCGTTTTGCCGAAGGGGATCTCCATCCGACCTCGAACAGCCCGTTCCCGTGGAGCTAAGAGGGTCAACTCGATCCAATTTTCTTTCCGTCATGATCCAGGAGAACCTCGAAACGCTCGCGGATCGCGCGGTCTACGTCCTCGGGAATCGGCCGGGGATGGTGCTCGGCCAAGATCTTGCGCGCGATCTTTTGCGCCCTCGTTCGGGCGTCCAGCCTGCCAGCGGCCTCCCAATCCACGCGGAGCTCCCGATCCGCGATCTGCGGCATGAAGTACTCGTCGCTCTTGGAGAAGTTCACGGTGT
>JBHIAT010000238.1:0-3302 GCA_046758705.1 Bipolaricaulia bacterium | reverse complement strand
CCCATCTATCACCGGGGAAAGCAAGCACAGTCTCATCTAGCCATCCTGCGCTCCCGGGACATCCTGGTCCGTTCCCGCACCATGCTCATCAATCATGTGCGCGGGTCGGTCAAGACCACCGGGGTTCGCTTGCCTTCCTGCTCCACCCGCAGCTTCCACAAGCAGGCAGGAGAGCATATCCCTGAAGAACTGCAGCCCGCTCTGCTTCCGATCCTCGACACCATCGCCTCCATCACCCACCAAATCTTTGCCTACGACTACCAGATCGAAAAGCTGTGCGAAGAACACTATCCGGAAACCAAGCCCATGCGGTCCGTGAGCGGCGTCGGCTACCTCACCTCCCTTGCTTACGTCCTGACGCTTGAAGATCCCCACCGCTTCCGCAAGAGCCGGGAAGTCGGTCCATGTCTGGGACTGGTACCCAGGAGAGATCAATCTGGCGAGCAGGATCCCCAGCTGCGGATCACCAAGACTGGAGACAGCTATCTCCGCAGGCTGCTGGTGCACAGTGCCCAGTACATCCTCGGTCCCTTCGGAGAGGACTGTGATCTTCGTCGTTGGGGCCTCAAACTCGCCGAGCGAGGCGGGAAGAACGCGAAGAAAAGGGCGGTGGTTGGCCTGGCCCGCAAGTTGGCAGTGCTACTTCACCATCTATGGGTGACAGACGAGGCTTACGATCCCCTCCATTCCAGTCGCCGGTCGGAGGCCGCCATGACTGCCGCTTGAGCGATATGCGGATCTGCGAGACGGCAGCATCACCATCCTCCAAAGACGGGAGGTGCACTGAGACGTAAACCGAGATCGTGAGCGAACTGCTCTCCAAGGACCAAACTTACGCCTCGTTCGGGTGACTGCGACAAACGCCGCTTGGCCATAAGGCGAGCCTCTCGGGCTCGTCGGAGGAAACCGAAGCTGAGATGGCAGCGCCCACCTTAATCGAACACCAAAGGGCACCGAGCTCACGACAGGAGCTCACAAAGAGTGCGGATGGAAGCGTGGCGAAAAGGTTGGGGCAGAACAGGGTCCAAGAAGCGGGTCGCCACGTCGACCCTTGACAACCTAGGCCTTCTCATGGAAGCGGCCCGGCCAATCTATGATCGACATCACCGCTCGCTGAGGCCGGGTCCGATCCAGCGAGTTGTTATCCGTAGCACCGGTACATTCCGGAGACATGGGTAACACTTTTTTCTAAAGACATAGGTTACACCCGGCTGGCTAGATCCACCTGCCTGCGGCTCAATCCTACCCTCGAAACCACATCGCCGATCTTGTTGGCTCGCATATCATAGCGACCGATCTGGTAGAAACAGAAATACAGATCGTACACCCCGTCGTCCACCTCCTCTAACCCCACATAATCCTCCTGCAGAGTGTTGCTCACAAAGATCTGTTTGCGGAGCACGCGGATCGTTCCCGCGCGGCTCACCCGCCGCACCAGGTAGTGAGCGGGATAGTCGTAGGGCTCGATCCGCTTCGGGAGAGTTCGGCTGGAGGATTGATAGACCTCCCCGGGCCGCTTCATCCCCAATGCCTCGTGGGGCCGCTCCTGATTGAATTCCTCTCGGAACTCGTCGAACTTCCGCTGCTGGCCTCGCAGACTGCTGGCGGGAGGGATCGTCGCATCTTGCTTGAGCGTGCGATGCATGCGCTCATGTACCCCGTTTTGGTGCGGCTTCCCAGGCTCGATCAACTCGGGGTAGATCCCCAGCTTGATGAACCACACCGACAGTTGCGACAGCCGTGCCAGGGCATTCGAGGCGAACGGCACTCCGTTATCCGTGCGGATGCGATGAGGTAGCCCGTAGGTCGCAAAAAGCCCTTTGAAATGGGTGAAGGTCTTCTCCAGGGAGATCGCCGGGTGGGCATCCACCCCCAGCACGTAGCGGGAGGCCAGATCGCTGACCGTCAGCGGGAAGCAGTAGTTGCCATTCTTCAGGCGGAATTGTCCCTTGTAGTCCGCTGGCCAGATGTCGTTGGGTTCTGCCGCATTCGTCTGCGGGCAGCCCGGGTGGGCTCGCCGGTAGCGGCGTCGGGGCTTGATCAACCCCTCTCTGGACAGGATCAGAGCCGCCGTTGACACGGCCGGAAGCTTCTGTTTGGGATCGCGCCGCCCCATCAGGTCGAGTAGCTTGCTTGGACCCCACCGCGGGTGTGCTTTGCGCATCTTCACCAGCTCCTCCACGATCGCCGCATCCGTCTGCCAGGGGCAGCCGTGCGGTCGGCGGGAGCGCTCGTGATAGCCGCTCTGACCGTGCTCCTTGAAGCGGTTGATCCACTTATGTGCAGTCTTGCGGGAGATGCTGAAGCGTTCGGCGAGTTCGCTGACGGAATAGTATCTTAGCTTGTAGTCCTCAAGAAATCGCTGTCGTTGCTCGCTCACGGTAACACCTTTCCAGGGCATGGACGCCACCTCCTTGCGGAGGGAGTGTTACCCATGTCCTTAGAATTTGTGTTACCTATGTCCTTAGAATTTTCTGTTACCTATGTCCCCGGGTGCTTCGATCATTCAGTCACGAACGCGGATCCTCGATTCATCAACATTCCAGACCTGATCGTGTAATTCCTCTTCCTCCAGAATACGGATTAGTCTGGAGACAACCTTCGCTATTGTTGCCCTGTCCTGCTGTCGGAGCCTATGGACAATCACGCCTGGGAATTCTGATGGTGGATAAGCCCCAGTATCTGAGAATCCAACATCCGGTGTAGTAAGGACCAGACCTTCTGCCCGGCATCGTTCAGCAACTGCCTGGTCAGGTCTCCCGCCCAGCCCCTCTTCAACGGCGGTTGAACCAGAATGGCACGGCAGAGACCAGGATGCGCGTGCCGCTGAAGCATGCCTGCCCGTGGCATATCGTCGGGTCAACGGTGATGTACTGTTTCCAATCAACCATCACAATTCAGCGCAATGCTACAGTACCGATTCGAGCCTGCTAGCGACGTTCTGGTTGTGTGAGGAGACGATCGACCTTATCGAGCGACACCGCCCGGTCTTCTCCTAGAATGAACACGCACTTGTCTCTGAAACAGTAGTGGAGGTTGTTCCATCTCTGCATGGCCCGCTCCCAGCTAGCAACATCACGCGCGATTTCTCGGGCACGCGCATCGCGCTTCTCGAGTGAACGAAGTGCCAAATGGCGAGCCCAGTATCCGAGTCCCGCTGCAATCAGCACAAACAAGATGCCCTGCGCCAGCGTAAGAAACGAATCGCCGAGCACGCCCTCCGTATCTTCCCCGATCGCCAAAGATACCATCACCAGGCTAGACATACAGGTCAGAGAGAGCCCCGGTATCAAGGCCAGGAA
>JBHIAT010000237.1:0-3323 GCA_046758705.1 Bipolaricaulia bacterium | reverse complement strand
TCCCAGTAGGTGATATCCTCGATGCGTAGGCGTGTCGAAGCGCCGGAACGCATCACCCGCGGTTTCACCGGGGCGGGATGGCCGAGCTGGACGATGAACTCTGGGATCAGAAACGGCGGAAGCTCCAACAGCGTCCGGATCGCCCCCCGGCTGAACGACGTCGATGGACAGGCGCCGAGCCCGAGCGCATGGGCGGCGAGCATGATATTCTGCGCCGCGATGCCCACGTCGATCCAGACCGTCTTATCGGACAGAGCGGTATCGAGCTTCGTCCCCGTCGACTTGGCCTTGTTTGCATCGATGCAAATCACGATCAACGCTGTCGGTCGGTTCAGCATGCTCGGCGTGGCCGCCCAGACCTGCTCGATAGTGTCGGGATCGCGAACGACGAGGAACTTGTTGATGTAGCGATTGCCTCCGCTAGGCGCCCAACGCGCCGCCACCAGCAGTTCACACAACAACGCCTCCGACACCGGTCTGTCCTGGGCAAACTCCCGCACCACCCGCCGGGTCTGGATCGTTTCGAAGATCGACATCTCTGAACCGGACATTGAATCCCCTCACTTATCGCTCACGCTTGCGCTCGTGCCGGCGTCTCAGCTCGCCGGCGACCTTTCCTGCCACCTCGGGCAGGAGCTGTCGGAAGCCGTCTCGATCCCACATCAACCAGCCCTTTTTGTCCTCGATCTCCCTTCTGAGCGCCTTGAGGAATTCCCGGCTTCCACCGGGATCGTCCTCGAGATATTTGAGCATGGCGTCGATGAGGAGGCTGGTCGCATCGAGCAAGCGGAACGAGCTGTACAGATCAGGATCGGAGCGGGAGATCTCGGCGCTGTTAACCAGATGCACGATAATCTGGAACGCGTCCTCTTCCGAGACCACTAGGGGATCGCTCATCTTCCTCTCTCCCTGGCGAAGGTCAGGCTTTGTTCGGATAGCGCTCCCAGTAACAGAGGTCCTCGACGGTCAGGCTCGTTGAAGCTTCAGCCCGTATCACCCGTGGTTTCACCGGAGTGGGGTGGCCGAGCTGGACGATGAACTCCGGGATCAGAAACGGCGGAAGCTCCAACAGCGTCCGGATCGCCCCCCGACTGAACGACGTCAGTGGACAGGAGCCGAGGCCGAGCGCGTGAGCGGCGAGCATGATGTTCTGCGCCGTTATTCCGACGTCGATCCAGGTGGTCGTATCCAGGTCGAGCCGCACCCCTTCAAGCTTGGCCTTCTCCGTATCGGTGCAGATCACGATGAACGCCGTCGGGTTACCCAAGATGCCCGGTGAGATCACTCGAATCTGATCGATCGTATCGAGGTCTCGGACGACGACGAGCTTGTGAATGCGCCGGTTGCCCGCACTGGGCGTCCAGCGGGCCGCTTCGAGCAGTTGGCGGATCATCGCTTTTGAGATCGGTTTGTTGTCGATATACTCTCTGACCACTCGCCGGGTCCGGATCGTCTTGAGCGCCGACATCTCTTTGTTGTTTTCTTTCTTTGCTGCGCCTGGCATTGGAAGCTCCTTGTGAATCTATTTCTTCTGACGCTCGTGCCGGCGTTTCAGCTCCCCGGCGACCTTGCCCGCGACGTCGGGCAGCAGTTGTCGAAAGCCGTCCCGATCCCACATCAGCCAGCCCTTCTTGTCGTCGATCTCCTGTTTAAGCTCACGAAGGAACTTCTTGCTCTCGCCGGGATCGTTCTTGAGCATAGCGCCGATGAGGATGCTGGCCGCATCCAGCAGACGAAACGGACCGTACAGCTCGGGTTCAAAGACGGAGATCTCAGCGCTGGCGACCAGATGTGCGATGAGGTTGAATGCATCCTCTTCGGAGACAACCAGGTGATTGTTACTGTCGTCAGTCTCAGTCATCCTCATTCCCCCTGGGTTAAAGTTTCGATCGGTTGGAACTCTTCGTCGAGGCCGAACGCATGAGGGCCGAAGACAGCGAGCGCCTCCGGCGTGCGCATGATCTCGGGCACGGCGACGGCCATCACCTTGACCCGCTGGCCGTACTTCAGCCCCTCGGTGGTGATCGGCTCGGCCGTCTCATTGTCCAAAATGCAGATCAGGTCGGGCACGATGGCGCGCACCTGGCCGTTCACCCGGGCCACCAGGTTCTCGTTTTGGAAGATGATCTCCATCGTTTCATCGGCCCCGTCCAGGCTTTGTAACATCGCCTGGCCTTTCGCAAACCCTTCGGTGGTTCGTCTCAGCACGTCCGCGATCTTGCCCGCGAAGATGATCGTCCCATAGCTGTACGGGGTGTCACGAAGCAGCCGGATTAGCGCCACGAACGGATCTTCTTTGCGCTCACGGGCTTCGCGGAGCCCGCGCCCGATGATCAGGTTGAGGCTCAGGGTGTTGGGCACGGATACCCGCTTGGCAGTACGTCCATCCATCACGTATTCGGCGATGTAAGCGGCACCGCCCATGCGGATCGTCACCCCCCTGGCAAGCCACTCCATCATCAGGTTATCATGGGTGGTGATCAGGGTCGAGTCTCCATACTCGTTGGTGATGACCATGGGTGTGCCCGGTACCCCGTAGACGTGGAACGTCTCCATCTGCAGCTCGGGGAACGCCCGGCCCATGCCATCAGCGTCCACTACCGGCAGACCCAATCGTGCACCTACCACCAGCGGCATGGTCGAGTTGATCCCGCCGCATTCGATCGGCATGGTGGCGAACGCCTTCCGACCCAAGTGCTTCTCCAGGGTCTTCAACGACTGGATCGCCTCATCGCCTTTGGGGATCTTTTCCACCAGCACGGTGGGTGCACCCATCATCGCCGTGGGGATGATCAGCGCGTCATCGGGTACCTCGTCGAGGCCAATGACCTCCACGGTGTGTCCGTCAGCGATCGCCTGCTGGACCATGAGGCGGCCGCAGTACGGATCACCTCCACCCCCGGTGCCCAGGAACGCCGCCCCGCGGGCGAGATCCTCCAGATCTTGGTGGGTCAGCGTAAATCCCATATCGTTACTCCCGTTGCTGGCCGGCGAACCGCTCCTCCACCGGGACGTAGTCGATATCGTAGCTGAAGTGACGGGGTCCGCCCAGCGCGATGCCGTCCGGCATGCGCCACTTCTCGTGGCACGGAATGCCGAGCACGACGACGCGAAAACCGTAGCGTAGCGCTTCGGTGGTGATCGGGGTGCCGGTTTCCAGATCGAGAATGGCGATCAGATCGGGCACCGAGGCGACGATCTCCCCGGCGAGGATAGCGACCAAATGCTCGTTCTGAAATCGGACCGTCATCGTTTGACCGGCGTATTCATCCATGCCGTCGAAGATCGTCTCCCCTTTGGCAAAGCCCCCGGTGATACGACGT
>JBHIAT010000236.1:0-3334 GCA_046758705.1 Bipolaricaulia bacterium | reverse complement strand
AAAGATCAGTCTGCATACTGCACCCCATTCTGTCGTTTCGACGTACACTGGGGATAGCGACGACGGTCTTTGAAGCGCTTCCCCGGCCACGCCTTGGGCAGAGCACCGGTAAACGGTGCCAGTAGTATCTCATCTTTATCGTTGACGCGACGGGCTTCGAGAACACCCTGAATGGCAAAGTTCTTGACCGTCTGGTAATGAACCCCGAGTTGGGCGGCGGCTTCCCGAAGCGTCTGCCACCCCTGTTTGCGCAGGCCCTCCTGTAGACTTTCAATCCCATAAGCTTTGCGGATGGCTCTCACACTCCCCCGAGTAAACCGATTGCCGCGCCCTGAACGCAGCCAACGATCATTTAGAGTGCAAGCAATTTCCCGGTCGGTCTGTTCAGTGGCCAGGGCTCGGATTTGTTCGACGATCTCGGGAGGGGTTCGAAAGAGCTCACCGGCAGGCAGCGGTACGGGTCGCTCGAGCGTCGTGATGGCTCCGCCTTTCCAACGAATCGCCAGCTGAATCTTCTTCGGGTCACGTTGCAAGGTGATGTCCTCCACCAGCAGGCGAAGCATCCGCTTGCGGTCCCGAGCCGAGGTCCGAGGATCCTTCCAGACCCGGGGTAGATCCGAGGTCAGGGCCAAGATCTGTTCTCGATCTGCTTCACTCAAGGCGTCAGTTCCTCCGGCAACGGTTCGGGAATACTCTTCTTCCAACTGAGCCAGTTCGGCCAGTTTTTCATTCCATTGCTGTTCCAGGGCATCGGCAACCAAGCGGTTTTCCGGTCGGACCAGCAGATACTGACGCTGGGCCAACTCAGCCTCCTGGCGGGCTCGTTCAATCTGAGCCCGGCGTAATCGATCCACTTCGGCTTGCCGTGCCCGCAGCTCCTCGAACACCTCCAGAGCGACCTCCAACGTAGCCGGTGTTACGACTCTCAGCAGTTCTTCGGCCACTGCTTCATCGATACCTCTTCCCGGAATCCTCTGGCAGATCGGTTGAGCGGTTTCAATCCCCCGGCGTTGACAGACATAAATCGGAGCGGGACGCCCTTGGCAAACCTCATAACGAACCGTCATACGCCGGCCACAGAGACCGCAGACGACCATCCCCTGTAAGAGTGCCGTGCCTTCCCGGGGGGGACTTTTCTTGCGATCCGAACCATAGCCATTAGCGTTTTCCAGGAGTTGCCTCTGATTGGCCTCAAACTCCTCCCAGGTGATATAACCCGGATGCGCATTGGGGATAAAGACCTTCCACTGCTGACGAGGGAGCCGGCGGAATATGACATGCCCGCCCCTTTTCTGCTGACGGGATCGCCCATACACGTAAGCTCCCGCATAACGGGGATTGTGCAGGATGTTGAGCACCCGGCTGTGCTCCAGCTCATCCCAGATCACTTCACCGGCTCGCGGCCCCGTCACGAGCCTCCGCGGCCACCGAAGGCCCTGCTGTTGGAAGTGGCGAACCACCTGTTCGGCAGAACCCCGGCAGCGAAACGTCTCAAACAGCATCTGTACCGCACCATAGATCTGCTGGTCCGGGTCGAAAACCAATCCATTGTTCCCATCATGCACGTACCCGATCGGAGCCCGAATCCACAGTTCCCCCCGCCGCGCCTTATTGAGTTGGCCCCCGATCAAGCGGGCTCTTAAGACATGCAGTTCCGCTTCGCTCATGGCTCCTTTCAAACCCAGCAATAAACGATCGTTAAAGTGGCTGGGATCGTAGAGCCCGTCTTCATCGAGAATCAAGGTATCGGCCAAAGCACAGATCTCAAGCAAGCGGTGCCAATCACTCGAGCTTCGCGCCAAACGAGACACTTCCAATCCCATCACCAGACCCACTCGGCCCAGCCCGACCTCGGCGACCAGACGCTGAAAGCCGTCCCGATCGGTGGCCGTCGCTCCCGACAATCCCTGATCCTCGTCGATTACCACAATCTCGTCCGGGTGCCAACCCAGAACCTCTGCCCGACGTTTGAGATCATACTGACGGGCCGTACTCTCCTGATTCTCGTGGACCTGCCTCAATGAGGACTGGCGAATATACAGATAGGCCTGGCGCTGGAGGTGCTCGGAGCGCACTTTGCTGGATTCATTCATGGGCGGGACTCCTGCTGCAAGCCAGAACCATACCGGCCAAGACCGTGGTCAGCTGGCCGCGAATCGACCTCGTCAGCTTCGGGTGGCCGGGTGAAGGACCCGGAATGGTTTCCACCAAAGAGGCGAGGTGGGGAGGCTGTAAGGTGGCCAGTGCCTTCATCCAGGCGAGCATGCCTTGGGAAAGAAAAAGGGCCAGGCCATGACCTCGCTCTAGCCCACGGTGTCGAGACAGTGCCTCTCGACGCAAGCTTTCGTAGTGTTGTTCGTAATATCCGGGATTCCCCCGCATGAAAATCATCGTCGCGGCTCCGTTCGAGTGAGTTTTTTTTTGCGCCGCGCCAAAGCGCGATCAAGCGAGCGAGGATGGATCTTGACTCCAAAACGCTGTTCGACGGCTTCGCTCACTGATTGATCGGAGGGAGCCTGACGCCACTGTTCGACAAAATCCAACACTTCATCGCTGCACTTATGGGCTCGCCGGGGGCCCCTTCGGCCAGGAACCAGTCCGGGTAGGCCCTCCCGCTCAAAGGCCCTCTCAGCCAGGTAGAAAGCCTGGCGGCTGACTCCGAAAGAGGCGGCCGCCTCGGTGACCGATTGACCCTCGACTCGGTGTCGGCGCAGCATCTCGTACTTGACCTGAACGCGGTCCCGAGGATCCAGAAACTCCTCGCCTTGGAAGGCCTCGTCCTGCACAATCTCGGAGTGGGGATGCAAAGCCCCCTGTCGGCGTAAGGCTTCGACTTTGGCATCATCGGAAGGCTTTTTCCATCTCATAACTGTCAAGATAATTATATACCTATAGTCTGACATTATGGAGCTTCTTCCAGCCACAACTCCCCTATACTCTGCTGATCTGTGGTAAATTAGCTCCGCCACAGAAACTCCTCCTGAAAGGCCAGGGACAAAATCAAGTTGACATATCGTACGAATTTTACTTGACATCCTCGCTCCCCAGTTGTGCTCTTTCTGAGAGCCACTCCGCCAACTGAAGCAGATCCTCCACGCGGAACCGGGATCGTCCTCCTCCCACCGTCACATAGGGTTCCGGCGGGGCCTGATCGGTCCAGCTGATCGGCAGCGAGCGAAAGCTTCCGTCCTCCAGCCGGACCGTGACCCGCCATTCCCCCCATAGCTGTTTGCTGACTACAAACGGAAACGATCGGCCCCGCCAGGGATGAAACGCATGCGTCACTCGAACCTGTGGCGCATCGGCACAACTACCCGTAGTTGTCAGCTTTTGA
>JBHIAT010000235.1:0-3416 GCA_046758705.1 Bipolaricaulia bacterium | reverse complement strand
CAACCCCCAGATCATCTAATATCTGAGCCACAATCCCATCGTTGCGGGAATTCTCCCGTTTCAGGTGGATCAGCACCCCCTCGCCCTGCGCTTCGATTATCATCATTGCCTGGTGTAATCGGTCTCCACTGCTACACTGTAGAGAATCAAAGACATCTCCTAACCCACACTGAAGGTGTACATAGACGAGGACATCATGCTTGCCGATGACATCGCCCTTCACCAATGCAACATATTCTTCGTTCCTCAACGTATCGTAGTATGCATAAATCCTAAAGTGACCATACTTCGTAGGAAGTTTGGCAGCCGCCACCCGCTCTAATTGCACATCCCGTTCCTCTTGCTGCTCCATTCTCAAACTTTCTCTCACAGCGCTCACCTCGCAATCCTGGCGACCAGCTCGATGGTTTTCATGTCATGACTTCCGTATCGGAGAGGTTGTAGATCATATCCTGGATCTGTCGCATCTGTCGTTCGACCTCCACCTTCCCTGCGTTGATGATGTCGCCGACCCGCTCGAAGGCCGATTTGTTTATCTCCGCGACATCTGGCTCGAGCACGATCAGACGATCATTGCCCAGTCGCTCCCTGGCCATCTTTTGCTTGACCTTGATCAACTCCTTGACCGTGATGTGGGCGACGCGGGCGAGCAACTCGAAACTGGTGTCCACCTTGTCTGACAGCGGGGTGTCCACGTTCACCGCGATCACCCGATCCGCCCCCATATCGATGGCCACATCGATCGGAAGGTAGTTGACAACCCCTCCGTCGATCAACCAGCGCCCTTGATGCCTTAGGGGATAGTATAGATCGGGGGTGGCCGCGCTGACCTCCATCGCTTTGCATACCTCCCCGTCCCGGATCACCACCTGCTCCCCCGTCTCGATATCGGTAGCGACCGCGGCAAACGGGATCGCCAGATCGCTGAACTCCATTCCCTTTGTAAGCAGGAAGAAGAATTCGCACATCTTCCGCATTCTCGATTGGAGCTCAGGGTAAGGGAAGCTGTGTCCCTTCCACCGGGCGACGAAGTCATGGATCGTTCTTCTGGCGAGATCTTTAGCCGTTTGAAAAGCGCCGGTTGGGATGTTCAACAGATCGTTCAGATCCAGTTGGCACAGAACCTTCTCAAGCTTGTGCAGATCGAGATCGCAGGCGAGCGCGCTCCCCATGACCGCTCCCATGCTTGTGCCGACCACAAGATCGATCGGAATGCTGTGCTGTTGCAAAGCCTGCATCACCCCGAGGTGAGCGTAGCCCCGCGCTCCGCCCGCGCCCAGGACGAGCCCGACCTTCGGTCTCGATCTCGATCCCAGCCTATGCCCATTCCGACTCATCAACAACCCCCTTGACCCCGACCTCACTCCGGGGGGGAGAGATCGAGACCGATCGTCTCCCGACCATCCGGGTCAGCCCTCGGTGCATCAGGTAGGTGAACCCCAAGGAAAGGAGGATGAGCTCGATCCCCTTCACGGCGAAAGCGAATGCCAACGCTCCCCCTTGAGAGATGCCTAAAAGCCCCAAGAACCCGACCATCCCCACCTCGGCGATCCCGATCCCACCGGGGGTGATCCACAGAACCCCGGTGAGGAATATGCAGAACGCGAAGATCAGGAACAGCTCCCCGCCGGAGAGAAGCCTCCCCTCGGTGAAGTAGAAGAAGATCTGGGGTCGCAGGTAGATGAGTAGTGCAGAGGAAAGGCTTAGAGCGAAGGCAATTCCCGTTCTCCGAAGCCGATAGGTGAAGGCAGCATGGATCTCTATCTCGACCGCAGCGACCTTCTCCCCCACCTTGGTGAGCCATTCCTTCCCTGGAAGCACCCGCCGGAGCGCGAAGATCGAGCGGCTGATCCACATATAATTCCGAGTGAAACTGAGGATCCATAGCCCGATAAACGCCATCCCACCGGCGGCCCATAGATAGAGCATCCACTTCTGAACCGAGGGGAGCAGGTCGGTGGACGATCCAAACAGGCTGGCAAGGACGATGAACGATATCATGGCGGCGCCGTTCAAGAGCCTTTCCACAATGATCGTGGCCGTTATCTTGGTCCCGGGGGCTGAGGTATCCCGGTGGATCAAGTGGGCTCTGACCAGTTCTCCCCCTAGATACATGGAGGGGGTGAGGTAGCTGACGGCATAGCCGCTGGCAAACGCCCCCAAGGTCTTCAGTCTGGAGCTGTTGATCTCATAGGCGTGCAGGATCGTCCTCCAGGCGGCCGCCTCGAGAGCAAAGGCCAAACCCATGCTCAAAAGCAGGGCAACGCCTCCCGCAACCCCCAACTGCCTGATCTGATGGAAGGCCTCCGTCCATCCGATGTGATAGAGAATGGCCACGAAGAGAAAAAGTCCGAGCAGAACGGATATCGTGGACAGGAGCCTCTTTCTCATCTGCATGGTCCGATCACCCGCCCACCTTGACCTTGATCCTGGTCATCCCGTAAGCAATGGCGGTCACCAGCGCACCAGCGATGGTGGCGTTGAAGATCCCCGCAGTTCGGTATCCTAACACGAACGGGGCAATGATCATCCACAGGCCGAGAACCCGGAGACGGTGGTGATGGACCGACCCGTGTTCGGTGATGTGTTGGGTGGAGTTCAGACCCGGCCGATCTCAGGGATCCTGTTCCCTCGGGATTACGACCGCGATCCCTACGCCGCCTACAAGCGGAGCAACGCCAACACGTTCGGCACCCCGTTCAGCGACACGCGTCTCAGGGCAAAGGACGACGTCCTCGGCATCCGCATCGACGGCAACGCGAAAGCCTATGCCAGGAAGGCGTTCGATGATCTGTCGCTGATGAACGACCAGGTCGGTAACACCCCGATCCTGGTCGTCAAGACCCCATCCAATCAAGTCAGATTCTTCGTCCGCCGGGACGCGGAGCGCACCCTGGAGTTCGAGCTCATCGACGGTCGACTCATCGATACACAGACGCGATCTGTATGGAGCTTTCAGGGGGAGGCACTCTCTGGACAGCTTGCCGGGATGCAGTTGAAGGAGATCAGTGCGATTCCGTCGTTCTGGTTCGCCTGGGTCTCCTTCAACCCTGACACCGAACTGTTCGCTGGGTGAGGGTTGAGGATGATATCCTCGCACTTTGCTGCGTTGCATTTACCTGGGACGTGATCAAATTCTTTTAAACCCATTCATTTTATAAATAAAGAATGATAAAAGGATGATTCCAACAACGATGAATATCCAACTTATGTAGCTTAAAAATATTGTCATGGATAAGGGCAGAAAAAATGCAAGCACAGGAATACAGGCGGGGCAGGCACCGAGTAAAATGCCTACCAGGGAGCCCAGGGCTCCAACCTTCGTATTTTGAATGTTGCAACACCGAGAAACTTTCTTATCCTGATCTTTTCCCTCCACAAGAAAAACGCCCTGACATCAAGAGATCCCTAAACCC
>JBHIAT010000234.1:0-3436 GCA_046758705.1 Bipolaricaulia bacterium | reverse complement strand
GCCAACTTGTGCGACTACCTGTTTATCCCTCAGGAGCATCAACAGGCAGTCTTGCAGGCTTTGCAACCGTAGATGCATTGAAGGCGGTTGAATTCACGGTCTGTTCTTCGATATGATCCCAATAGATCTTTTCCTGAAAGGCATGAACCGTGGGAAAACTGGAGAAGCTCGGCTGGGGCTTTCTGTTTCTCGGTCTCCCCTGGGGCAACGGATCGATCGGGCTCCTGGTTCTGATCATCTCCCGAGCGATCGGGCGTCTGAGACGAAGGGCGAGGGTCCAGGAGGTGAACGGGGGGAGCGCTGCGGCAGAGGATACCCTGACGTGGCTGAGGAAGCTTCTGTATGTGATGATCCTGTTCATGGGGATCTCGGCGCTGCTTTCTTCGAACCCCCTGATCGCAGGTCTCAACACGCTGGCCTTCTATCTGGTGATCCGATTCACATTCCTGAGGATCCCAAGGTTGATCGCCGCACCATCGTTCCTCAAGAGAATGCTCTGGGCCTTTGCCGTTTCAGCGTTCCTGTCATCCCTGCATGGTCTGTATCTTTACTTCTTCACGGGGGTAGAGCGGGCCAGGACCCTGACACAACCGGAGAATACCTTTGGAACGGTCATGATCGCCGGTTTTTTCATCCCCCTCGGGCTGTTCTTCACCCTGAGGGAAAATCGCTGGAGATATCTGTTGATCCCCGTCTGGGGAACAACGCTCGCCGGACTGATCTTCTCGTTCAGCCGAGGAGCCTGGGCCGGATTTATCACCGGGGGATTTGTGTTCGTGTTTGCTTTGGCAAAGAGGTTTCCGACCAAAAGAGCGCTGGTGATCACCGGCGTCTTCCTGGTATTGCTCTCCCTGGCTATGTGGCAGGTCACTCCGGTGCGAAACCGGTTGAACAGTGCCTTCGATCTGAGCTCTGGCGAGCAGAGATTTTACTCGTGGGAGAGCACGGTGCGCATCTCCGCAGATGCATTCTTCTTCGGCGTGGGGACCGGGGTCCATCCGATCGTGTATCCGCTGTATCAGCTTCCTGATGATCCCCAAACGATCTCCCTCCCTGCACACAACCTGATCCTCCAGCTCATGGCTGAACTAGGAGTTATCGGGACAGCACTGTTCTTCGCGATCGTTTTCGTGATCCTGTATCGGGGGATCCGGGGAGCGCGGTTTCGTGCCCCGTGGGCCTGGGGAGGGCTGGCCGTGTTCATCGGTTACCTCGTCCGCGACCAGGTGGACTATGTACTCTATCCTATAGTTAGCGACCTAGTCATCCTCTTCTGGCTGCTTGCCGGGATGTTCCTGTTTGCCCCCCCGATTGCTGAGGAATGACGGTTGGAGTATAATCGGGAGGATATGGTTGAGGCGAGTGTGATCATCCCAACCCACAACCGCAGGGAGATCCTGAGGCGGAACCTCGAACATCTGAACCAACAGCGGGTCGATAGATCGCGATTCGAGGTCATCGTCGCCGACGATGGCTCGACCGATGAGACCGCAGAGATGATTGCGGACTTGGACGTCGATCTCGATCTCCACTATCTCTACCAGGAGAAGCGCGGAGCCGCCGCCGCTAGGAACAAGGCGATCGACGTCAGCCGTGGGAAGCTTATCATCTTCATCGATAGCGACATTTTAGCTTCGGAAAACCTAGTCGGGGAGCATATGAGATCTCACCGGGTGGACGGCAAGATCATCGTCCAGGGGCCGGTGATCCACACCCACAACCTGGAGAACCTCTCCCAGGCACGTCGGAAGATCTTCGACCTTTACTTCGCCCCGTTTGCTACCGGGAATTCGTCCGTAGCGAAACGGTATCTCATCCAGGCGGGAAAGTTCGACGAACGGTTTCAGGAGTATGGCTGGGAGGACCCTGAACTTGGAATCCGGTTGAAGGCGTTGGGACTCAAGTCGAAACGGAATCGGAGGGCAATCGGTTATCACTATCAGAAGAAGAACTCCGTGAAAAACCTGGATCAATTATGTGCAAAAGAGCGACAGAGAGGACATACGGCAATCCAGTTCTACAGGAAACATCCGATCTTCGAGGTGAAGAACCAGATCATGCTTAGATCGCCGTTCTGGTGGCTCGACCGGATGCTGACCCTTGGGGGGTGGACCGATAAGCCGGGAACGCGGAGGTTTCTGGAAACGCTCGAGGAGCGGGGACACGATCACTTACTCACCTTCTTTATGAAGATCATTAAGACCCACCATTACTTCGAGGGGATGCGAGAACGGCTGGATAGCCTGAATTCTGGGTAGAGACGGTTCCGGCGATTGCCATGCGCAACACGAAGATCATGATCTGCGCCGGTGAGATCTCCGGCGACCTTTACGGCGCCTCGTTGGTGGAGGAGATCCACCAGTTGAGCGACAGGACGATCGAATTCTTTGGAAGCGGTGGGAAGCGGATGGCGCGGGCCGGTGTCGAGCTGATATCGGAGTTGGCCAGGTTCAGTGCCGTTGGCACCTTGGAGGTGCTGCCGAGCGTCGTCCCGCTCAAGCGGGAGATGAACCGGCTGGAGCAAGAGCTGAAGCGACGAGGGCCCGAACTGTTGGTGCTCATCGACAATCAAGGGTTCAACTGGCAGCTGGCCAAACGCGTGAAGGACCACGACCTCAAGATCGTCTACTACTTCCCTCCCCACGTCTGGCTGTTTAACCGACGGTCCGTCCGACGTTACGTCCAGACCTTCGATCGGATCATCTCCATTCTGCCGATGGAGTACGAAGTGTACCGCCAGGCCGGGGGGAACGTCACCTACGTCGGGCATCCGCTCCTTGACATCGTTCGGACGGCACTGGCCAAGGTCCCGGATCGTGAAGTATTCCTACATAGATACGGACTTGACGACGCCGCCCCGATCATCTCCCTGATACCCGGGAGCCGTCGGCGGGAGATCACGCTGTTGCTTCCGACCTTATTAACGGCGGCCGAGCGGCTTGCGACCGAACAACAGGCTCAATTTCTGTTCCCGGTCGCCGATCGGTCGTTCCTCCCCGAGATCGAGGCACCGCTGTCCCGAACGGCGCTGTCCGTTCATCTGATCTTCGAAGACGAGGAGAAGTACGCGGCGCTCAGCCATTCCGACCTGCTGATCGGCTCGTCGGGAACGGTCACCTTAGAGGCAGCGATCCTGGAGGTGCCGATGGTTGCCTGTTACCGGAGCACCCACCTGACCTACTGGGTCGCCAAGTACCTCTACAATATCCGGTATATCAGCATGCCCAACCTCCTTCTCGACGAGCGGGTGATGCCGGAGCTGGTTCACCCGAGGGATCTCAACGGGGATGCCTTGGCTAGAGAGGGCGTCCGCCTGCTCAACGATCAGGAGGCTCGAGATCGGATCGTCCAGGGGTATCGCGACGCGGTCGCGAAGCTGGGGGCGGAGGGAGCGGTGACCCGGGCGGCGAACGTGATCCTGGAGATGGTGGGATGA
>JBHIAT010000233.1:0-3461 GCA_046758705.1 Bipolaricaulia bacterium | reverse complement strand
AAGGAAACACCAAGGGTCAAATAGGCTTGGACGCATACTTTCTGAGGATGGCGATCGAGATGACCACTACGAGGATCAAGGCGGATAACAGACCCAACTCGATCATGGCGTTTCTGAAGGCACTTTGATCGGTCTTGATGAACTCCGCTGCCTCCGGGGTCAAAACAAGGATGCGTCGGACCGAGGCAATCAGGGCAACGATGAGGAACGGCTCCATGACCAGGGCGTGTTGCAGGATGGCGATCCGTATGGTGTGAAGGATCTCCACGAGCATGAGGACGAGGAGGAGGCTATCCAGGATCTCGATCGCGTGAAGTCGCAGTTTGCCATCCCTGACAGCCTCAAGGAATTCCCCGCCCGTGGAGATGAGCAGGAAGACCGCCGTGGCTGCCAGCAACCCTCCGGTGATCAGATAGATGCCATCCTCTCCGAGTCCGAGCCAGCGGAAGAATCGATCGCGCTTGTCATAGACTTTGGTTTGTAGGTCCTCCTTTTTCTCCATGGCTCGTTACCTCCGGCTAAATTTTAGCAGAGGGAGCGAGGAAAATGAACGTCTACTCCGCGGACGGTGACAGGCAATCATGTGGCGCCCATCGCAGATGCAGCATCGTTCCGACTTGATGAGCCGAATCAATCGGCACGCCTTGCGTCACCGATCGCGACCACGCACAGCGGGAAACAGCTCACAAATAGTTGGAACGGTACTAGTGATCCGCTGCATCGTGTACGGAAAACTTCGCGGGCATTGTCGAGTACAGGTAGACGAAGTAACCGCAGGCCAGTAGCATCCCGGGTATCCACCAGTACATGGCCATCACCAGGCCGGTCTCCGCCGCGGCGGCGGCCTGTGCTGTCAGCCCCAAGGCCGGATCGCGACCGGGTAATACATACGGGTAGATGCCGATCGCAGAGAGTGCCACCATCCCATACAAGTAGAGGGCTGATGCCAGGAAGGCGTGTAACTCTCGTCCCCGCCTGCGAAGCACATACGAACCAATGAGCCCGGCTACCGCGACTCCGACGAATACCAGACCCCACGGTCGTGCACCCAGGCTTTCAGTCACGTTTGGCTGCACGACGACCGTTGCAAGCGTTGTGGCAATAGAGAACATGACAACGAGAAGCCAGAGCCGGCCGGCCAGGTGCCCTGCCCGCTCCGCAACCGCCTCGTCCGTGCGCGCGTTCAGCCAGAGCGCGCCATGATGGGCGAGGGCCAACACGGCGGTAATGGCCACGAGCAGAGTGTACCAGTCGAGGATTCCGGTCTGCTGCCCGACCCGAAAATCGGTCCATAACGGCTCAAAAAATGTCCCGTCCTCCTTGAGCGGCACGCCACGCACCAGGTTGCCAAGCGCAGCTCCAAGACAGACCGCGAGCAGGAAGCTCGCCGCCGCAAAGGCGACGTCCCAGAATTGTGTCCAAATCGGGTCCTCCAGCTGATGCCGGAGCTCGATGCCGAAGGCGCGAAATATCAACAGCCACAGGACTACCATCAGCGCCAGATAGAACCCACTGAACCCGACCGCCAGGAGCTTGGGAAAAGCGAAGAACATGGTCCCGGCGGCGGCGAGCAACCACACCTCGTTGCCGTCCCAGACTGGACCGATGGAACGGATCACTTGCTTTCGCTCAGCATCGTTCTTGGCTACAAAAAGATGGAGTATTCCGACCCCAACGTCGAAGCCGTCGAGCACGACGTAGGTCCCGAGCATCCACGCTAGCAACCAGAACCAGATGGTTTCCATCGTCAGCTTCCCGCCTTTTCGGGCTCACCCGCACTGGTGCCGTTCCAACTACCTCCGCCAACCTTCTCGCTGCATACGGTCGCGACAGCTACCCCCGGGCACTGATGACTCTGCATTCGGATCATTTGGTCGGAACGGCACTGGTCTCGAATTCGTGGCCGGTTGAATCCGATTCTGGACCTTGTGCGATAATCCGGGTCATCAGGAAGAAATACAGTGCCGACACCACCACGTACAAACCCATGAAGCCGAGAAGCGTGAACAGCGCATTGCCGGCGGACACATGCGTGGAGTGACCGTCGGCGGTGCGCATCAGTCCATAGACGAGCCACGGTTGCCGGCCCAGCTCTGCCGTCATCCAACCAGCCGTATTGGCGATAAACGGGAATGGTAAGGCAAGCATCAGCATCCACAGCAGCCATCGCCGTTCATCGAGTGTCCTGCGCCAAAGGAAGAACGCGCTGAGCGTCATGATCCCAATGAAAAACGTCCCGAGTCCCGCCATCACGTGATACGAGTAATAGAGAAGCTCGACATTGTCGGGCCATAGGTCGCGATCATAATCGCTCAACCCGATGATCGTGGCGTCCCAACGCTGATGCGTCAAAAAGGAAAGCACCTTCGGTAAGACAACAGGATTATCCAGATGCATCCCCGACATGTTGGGCTGTCCGATGAGCACCAATCCAGCACCGTCTTGGGTGTGGAAATGACCTTCCATGGCCGCGAATGTGACGGGCTGACGCTCATAGATCAGCTTTGCCTGCATGTCGCCGGTTGGCATCGGCGCCAGCACACTTGCCATGAGTCCGACCACGACCGCCACGGACAAGAACCGTCGCGCTGTTGCCACGTGCTCGCCGCGCAGTACGTAAAAGGCCCCGAGTGCCGCCATCGTGAAACTCCCCGTGATCACCGCGCCGACCATGGTGTGCAAATACTGCGGAATCGCCCAGGGATTGGTAAAAAGGGCCGACAGGCTCGTCAGCTTGATGACACCATCAGGCGTGACCTCGAACCCGACCGGGTGTTGCATCCACGCGTTCGTGCAGACGATGAAGAAGCCGCTGAGCCATGTCCCAAGGAACACCAGTAGCGCTGCGACCCAGTGCCCGCGCTGACCGAGCCGGCGCTCACCGTACAACAGCAAGTAGAGGAACGACGATTCGAGGAAAAACGCAAAGACACCCTCCATGGCCAGCGTCTGTCCAATGACTCCGCCCGCGGCCTCGGAGAAACGAGACCAGTTGGTCCCAAACTGGAACTCCATTGGGATGCCCGTAACCACGCCCATTACGAAGGTCACGCCAAAGATCTTGGCCCAGAAGCGCACAGCCTGGTTGGCGACCGCATCGCCCCGCAGCGCCATCGTCTTGAGCACCAAGATGAGCAACGCCAGACCCATCGTCAGCTGGGGGAAGATGTAGTGATAGATGACGGTGAAGGCGAAATGAAAACGGTGAACAGTCAGCGCTTCCATTGGTGTCCAATCCTAATCGCGGCACCAGGAACGTTTTGTATACTCGAACGGAGCTAGCTCAGTAAGAGGTCAAATGGGGAACCACAGAGGCGGCGCTGTCGCCATTTTCCTGGGGAAATCCGGTGACGAGATGATAGAGCGTACCATCGGGAAAGGCAAGGACTTATTAGGATGGCTAGAGGGAAGAATTGAGGAAGCCCTCAGTTCTGGATTCAGGTCTCCAGAAAGCGCTTGAC
>JBHIAT010000232.1:0-3481 GCA_046758705.1 Bipolaricaulia bacterium | reverse complement strand
GATCCTCCTCACCGAACGCGGCCGCGTCTTCACCCAGGACCAACTCATCGATGCCCTATTCCCCGACCTCGATCTGGATAACGCCACTCGGAACTTGCACAAACGGATCAGCGAATTGCGTCGCATTCTTGAACCGGACCTCAACCGGGGCGCCGACTCCCAGTTCGTCCTGCGTGTTGGGGGAGGCTACTACTTCAGCGAGACTGCCCCCTGCTGGATGGACACCGAGGCGTTTCACCAGCATGCGGAGTCCGCACGGGAGTTAGAAGCGGCGGAGCTTTGGTCGCAAGCTCTGGAACAGTACCGGCAGGCGGTCGAGTTGTATCGCGGCGATTATCTGGCCGAAGATCTCTACGAGGAGTGGTCGATTGCTCCCCGGGAGCGCTGGCGTGAGTTGTATCTGACCGTCCTGGGGAGGCTGGCTGAGTGCCACGCGCGCCTGAGAAACTATCCCCGGGCGATCGAGTATTGCCAACGGGTGATCGAGCTGGATCCCTACCGCGAGGCGGGCTATCGCCAGAAGATGCGTTATCACTACTATGCAGGTGAGCGGAGTGAAGCGCTAAACGTCTATGAAACGTGCGTGAAGGTGCTCAAAGACGAGCTGGATGTGGAGCCCGCGCCGGAGACTCATGAGCTGTATCTGCAGATTCGCCAGGGCAAAGTTCCTGAACCTCCCTGGGCCATTCCCAACAACCTGCCTATCCCGTTGACCCGTTTCATCGGACGCGAGAAAGAATTGGCCGTTGTGCAAGAACGCCTGTTGGACGAGGATGTACACCTGCTGACCCTCACGGGTGTAGGCGGCAGTGGCAAAACCCGCCTGGGGCTCAAGGTGGCGGCGGATCTGATTGATCACTTCGAGGATGGCGCTTACTTTGTGGACCTTTCCCCCCTCCGCGATCCCGAGCTGGTGATCTCGGCCATCGCTCAAACGCTAAGCGTCAAGGAATTCGGAGATCGACCGCTCATTGACATCCTGAAGAGATTTCTGCGGGGCAAGCAGATGCTGTTGTTGCTCGACAACTTTGAGCCGGTCGTAGCCGCGGCACCGCAGGTGGCGGAGCTGTTAGCGACCAGCCCCCGACTGAAGCTGCTGGTGACCAGTCGGGAGCCCTGTCACGTGAGCGGTGAGCACGTACTTCAAGTGCCACCGCTGATACAGTCCGAGGCAGTCCAGCTATTCATCGAACGGGCACTGGCGGTGAATCCCGACTTTGCGGTCACCGACGAGAACGCATCGACGATCGCCGAGATCTGCATTCGCCTGGATGGCCTGCCGCTGGCCATCGAACTCGCCGCCGCCCGGATCACGCTGCTGTCACCACAAGCCCTGCTAAAGCGACTCGGGAACCGACTCAAGCTGTTGACGGGGGGAGGGCGGGACCTGCCGGCGCGGCAACAGACGCTGCGGGCCACGATCGACTGGAGCTACGATCTGCTGGACGCTAGCGAGCGGACACTGTTCAGACGGCTATCGGTATTTGTCGGGGGTGGCACGCTCGAGGCGGTGGAGGCGGTGTGTGTCAAGACAGGCGACCTGGAGCTAGAGGTGGACGTGTTAGCCGGGTTGGCCTCGCTGATGGACAAGAACCTGTTGCAACAGAAGGAGCAAGCGGACGGGGAGCCTCGGTTTCGGATGCTGGAAACGATCCGGGAGTATGGGCTGGAGCGGTTGGAAACGAGCGGGGAGGCAGAGGCAACCCGGCACACATACGCCGACTACTATCTTGCGCTGGCTGAGGAGGCGGAGCCGGAGCTTCACGGCGGGCCAGAGCAGGAGATGTGGCTGGATCGGCTGGAGATGGAGCACGATAACCTGCGGGCAGCGCTGGAGTGGCTTGAGCAGAGCGAGGAGGTGGAGGAGGAGTTGCGGTTGGCCGGGGCGCTGTGGTGGTTCTGGTTCATACACGGTTATCTGAGCGAGGGGCCTGAGAGACTAGAAGGAGCACTGGCAGAAGCAGAGGGTAGCGATGTATCAGCAACCGTGCGGGCGAAGGCGCTCCATGGAGCGGGCGTGCTGACGTTGTTTCAGGGTGACTTGGGGCGGGCAGCGGAACTCTTGGAGGAGGGCCTGGCTCTGTTCCGGGAACTGGAGAATAAGCGAGGCAGCGCGTACTCGCTCCGAGAACTGGGGCATGTGGCTGCAAAACAGGGCGACTACGGGCGGGCGGCGACACTTTCCGAGGAGAGCCTAGCCCTGTCCCGGGAAATAGGGGACAAGTGGGACGCTGCTTACTCGCTCATCGGCCTGGGGCATGTGGCGCGACATCAGGGTGACTTGGGGCGGGTGACGGAACTCTGTAAAGAGTCACTGACCCTGTTCCGAGAACTGGAAGACAAGCCGGGCATCGCAGACTCGCTCCGTGAGCTGGGGGTTACGGCAGCTGTACAGAGTGACTACGGGCGGGCGGTAGCGCTGTTTAAAGAGGCGCTGGCCTTGTACCGGGAGGTGGGGTACAAGCCGGGCAGCACCGAGAGTCTGGAGGGATTGGCGGGGGTGGCTGGCGCAAACGGGCAACCCGAGCGGGCGGCGCGGCTGTTTGGGGCGGCGGAGGCGCTGCGCGAAGCCATCGGCTTTCCCCTGCCGCCTTCTTATCGTGCGGACTACTATGACCGCAACGTGGCCGCCGTGCGTACCAAGCTGGGCGAGGAAGCGTTTGCAATGGCGTGGGCCGAGGGACGAGCGATGACACTGGAGCAGGCCATCGCATACGCTTTAAAGAAGAACGACGATGGCTGAAATATCCTCTTCTGGATTGTTCATCTACATCGGTATCTCGGAAACGAGGCGGACGTCCCGTTGTGGGAACGGGATTTCGATACCGGCCTGTTGAAACGCCCGACGGATAGCAAATCGCAGCTTATTCGCCACCTCCGCCCTGAACTGGGGCGAGGGGACCCAGACCCGCAGCTCGAAGTCCAGCGACGAGTCACCGAAATCGGAAAAGAAGACCTGTGGTCCCGGCTCCTCAAGGATGTCAGGCACCTGCATCACGACGTCGAGTAACACCTCCTGCACCTGCTCGACGTCCGTCCCGTAGGAGACCCCGATTGGGATGCGGACACGCAGCTTCGGGTCCTTATACGACCAATTGATCACCTGCTTGCTCACCAATTCGCTGTTGGGAACAATGATCGACTCGTTATCAAAGGTGTTGATGATCGTCACCCGCAGCCCGATCTCCATCACCGTGCCTGAAATATTCCCCAAGGACAACTTATCGCCGATCTTGATCGGCCGCTCGATGAGCAGGATCAGACCGGAGACGAAGTTGGAGAAGATATTTTGAAGCCCGAATCCCAGACCGATTCCGAACAATCCACCGAAGACGGCCAAGGCGCTCAGATCGAAGCCGATCATCTGCAGCCCAATGATCAGCCCGATGGCAATCAATGTGTAGCTGACCAGCCGAGAGAGGGTGTACTGCATTCCCTCATCGAGGTGAGATTGGGAGAAGACACGACTCATCAGCGCCCG
>JBHIAT010000231.1:0-3502 GCA_046758705.1 Bipolaricaulia bacterium | reverse complement strand
GGCGGAGGGAGCGGTGACCCGGGCGGCGAACGTGATCCTGGAGATGGTGGGATGAGCCTGCTGATCCTAAGCAACGGCCGAGGTGAAGATCTGGTCGCTGGGGAGGTGATCATCAGGCTGCTCGATCGACTTCCCGCCGAAGAGATCCTTGTCGCTCCCCTGATCGGCAAGGGAGAGGTGTATCGCAACCTGGGGGTTCGTGTGTTGCCGATCGCTGTCCACCTACCATCAGGAGGGTTCAGCTTCACCCAGATCTCCTCCTTGATTCGAGATCTCGCCGCCGGGTTGCTGTGGCTTCCTTTGCGGCAGATGTTCGTTCTGCGCCGCTGGCGGGGGCAGGTGCGGATGGTCGCCTGCTTCGGAGATGTCTACCTGGTGATCCTCTCGGTCCTCGCCCTCGGCCGTCGGCCCGTGTTCATGGCCACGGCGAAATCGGTCTACACCGGAGGGCATCTGTGGATCGAAAAGCGGTTCTTGCGTCGCTACACGAAGATCACTCTGGTTCGGGACCGGGCGACGCTCCGGGAGCTGGAGACGGCCGGAGTGGTCGCGGCCTACCAGGGTAACCCGATGGTGGACAACGTGGCCGGAACCAGGGGAGGCGAAGTGGTCGGAGACGGGGACCGGAGGCGGGTGACCCTGTTGCCAGGGAGTCGAGACGAGGCCTACCGAAACCTGATCAAGCTGTTCCGGGTGGTTGAAAGGCTCAACGGAAAACACGAATGTTGGGCGGCGATCTCGCCGAACCTGGACTATCACAGGATCGCCACTGAAGCCGAACGGAACGGGATCACGTTCATTGCAGACGGGGGAAGTGGGAGTGACCCCGAACTGCGCTCGGACCGGGGGCGGGTGATGCTGGCCCAGGGTCGGTTTGCAGAGCTACTGCATACCTCGGCCCTGATCCTCGGTCTGGCGGGGACAGCGGTCGAACAGGCGGTTGGGGTGGGTGTGCCAGCGGTCACGTTCGTCGGAGACGGACCGCAGACGACGTTCCGCAGGATGGAGACCCAGAAGCGTCTGCTGGGCGACGCCGTCCTATTCCTCGGGGATGCCGCGACGGACGAGATCGCCACCCAGGTCGAGTCCTTGCTCAGCGATCAGAAGCGGTTGGAGACGATGGGCGAGGCGGGACGGGCACGGATGGGTGAGCCCGGGGCAGCCGAGAAGATCGCCGCGCTCCTCTACCGAATCTACCAGGAACAGGCTTGACTTCCGGTTTCTCAGATGCCACCCTTGATGATATCGACGATGCGCCCTGCCGCCCCTCCACTTCCCATAATCCCGCCCAAATCCTTTCTTTGCTGCTCCATACCTTTGCGATCATCGAGGAGGGTTTCGACCTTCGCAGCGACCTGATCGGGCGTCAGGATGCCGACAAGCTCCGGTACGATCCTGCGGTTCGCCTTGATGTTGGGCAGCGCGATGAACTCGAGGTTTTGCACTCCCTTGTTGATCACCTTTCGCTTGATCCACTTTCCGGCCACGGGGACGAGATCTGCAAACCACCCCATCCCCTTTAACGGGATCTCCTCCGGCTTATTGAGGGGAAACAGAACCAGCATCGGCGTCCCGAGGATGGCGAGCTCCGCTGTGTTCGTCCCGGGGATGGTCACCGCAAGGTCGGTTTCCTTCATCGCCCCGATCTTGTCTCCCAAGATGAGTCTTACCTCTCTCCCCGACGCCAAAACGACCCGATCGCCGTTTAGGTCCCCCGAGATACTTGAACCCCTGGCGGAATCCCTCAGCGCTTCCTCGAGCTCGTCTCGGGAGATAAACTCCGAAACCAGCAAAGAGATCTCCATCCCCTTCGACCCGCTGAGCAGCCGCTCCGCGGCCTCTAAAAAGAATGGGACCATATAGCTCACCTGAAAGCGTCTGCTCCCCGGCAGAAACAGCACCTTGCTGTTGACTTTAGACATGGGTCGCTGAACGTTGGACGCTGCGATTTCCACCCCGTCTACCATCAGGTTCCCGACGACCTCGATCTTTTCCGGCGCCGCCTTTTCTCGTCCGAGGTCAGCCGCCTGTTCATCGGGAACCAGGAACTTTCGGTAACGGTTGCTCCATTCAAAATCGTCCTCCGTGTAGGCGTAACGGGGGTACTTGAACCGCCTTGACAGCAAGATCGGATGTATGAGGTCCCCACCGAGGCGCAGGATGACCCCGTCCCGGCTCCACCGTTTCGCATTCCCCAACAGGAGGAACTTCCAATATTCCATGGGGGAGAAGACTCGATCCAAGTCGGTCATCTGAGATGCGACCGCCTTCTCCTTTCCGGTGGCAAACTGACACGGAGGGATAAATAGAATCAGATCGGCATCGGGAAGCTCCCGATGGATCCTTTTCACCACCGGCCTCACCCATCGCGTGATCTCGCCGGGTCCGTTAGAGAGCAGGATGATATCGGCCATCGTTAGAGTATATCCCGGCCGTCGGCCCACCGTCAACCGGGATCGAGAGGAGTTCAGGCTATTCGCCTACGCAGTCGATGTCGAACTTTGACTTAGATCATAGAGACCTCTCGAATGTGGGGTAAAAACCGACACGTGGACGACCGTAGCAAGTACCCCAACAAGACCAAATCGTAAAGACGTGAGGTTGAGCGAAGCCCAACGCATACTCATACCTTTCGTACGATCGCCAAAAGCGAGAGCCCAAAAGGCATTCGAGCCCAACCTATGAAGTGAGACTCACTGCTGAATACAGCCTGGAAGATTTTGTTCAGCAAGGAACCAGGAAGCCACATATCGCTACCGATTTCCTTTGAGGGAAATAATCGCCTGGCGAGGCGTACAACCGCCGCAATCGGGAAAAGCCAGGTGTTGTAGTAGGTAAGATACTCGATCTTCAGCCCGGCTTCCTGGATTACGTACGCCAATGTAGAGACCCGGTACCTTCGCTTATGGTGATTTTGCTCGTCGTGCTGGCTCCATAAGAAGGGAAAAGCAGGTACGGTGAGAACAAGATAACCATTTGGCACTAGCAAGGATTTAAGCAGCATCAGACTTGAGAGTTCGTCATCTATATGCTCAAGTACATCCAACAGCACGATCAGATCAAAAGTTTGCGCTGAAAACGGCATATCATCAGGCAAGCTACCTTTGATTACCTTGGCCGCTTGTCTGGCAAGCGTCATTTCTGCGGCACTATCATTCGGCTCTACGCCTGTGACCTTCCCGAATTCAGATAAAAGTGGGAGGTTACCACCAGTGCCGCAACCAACATCGAGGATATGCGGCATCTCAGGCAGGTCGAGCGACGAAAGTACGCGCCCGATGATCCTGCGTCTTCCAACAAACCACCAGTGTTCGTCTTCGATCTCCCTCATCTGAAGATAGAGTTTTGGGTCCACTCAATGTCTCCTAACGGCTGCATGGCATGCGTGTAGCAAGCCATCCTGGTATCGTGCCTGCTGATCATGCCCCGTATACTTTTGAAATAGCCTGTGACATCCTCCCGGCATTAAACATGCCGGGCATCCCGTCGTTGGAATGCCAGC
>JBHIAT010000230.1:0-3506 GCA_046758705.1 Bipolaricaulia bacterium | reverse complement strand
CTATCTCGGGATCAAACACGCTATGGGAGTTGCCAGCGGTACCGACGCCCTATGGCTCGCTTTGAAGGCCCTGGGGATAGGGTCTGGAGATAAAGTTCTCACCAGTCCGTTCACCTTTTTTGCTACGGTCAGTGCCGTAGTCAACACCGGAGCCCAGCCGGTCTTTGCTGACATTGACCCTGAAACCTTTAACCTGGACCCCGATCGCGCAGAGGCGGTTCTAGACGCCCCAGAGGGGGAAAGGATCAAGGCGATCATACCGGTGCATCTTTACGGTCAGCCTGCTGATATGGAGGCGTTCCTGTTCCTGGCAAAGCGGTTCAACCTTTGGATCGTGGAGGACGCAGCTCAAGCGATGGGGGCTGAATATCAAGGACGGAAAGCAGGGACCATAGGTCACATAGGTTGTTTTAGCTTCTTCCCGACCAAGAACTTGGGCGCCTTCGGTGACGGCGGCCTTGTGGTCACCGATAATGATCAGTTGGCTGAAAAGGTGCGCCTGTTGAAGGTCCATGGGGCCAGCCCTAAATATCACCATCATTTAGTGGGCACCAATAGCCGTCTGGACGCTGTCCAGGCAGCCATTCTACAGGTCAAGTTAAAGTATCTGGATAAGTGGATCTCGCAAAGACAGGCCTGTGCTGCGACCTATGATGATGGGTTGAAGGATCTGAAACGCATGCTCGTCCCTCCTTACTGGACCCCCGATCGCAGCCATACTTATCACCAGTATACGCTCCGAGTGAGTGGTGGGAACAGGGACCGATTACGATCCTTCCTGTCCGAACGGGATGTGGGCACAGCCGTGTATTACCCCCTTCCGGTGCACCTGCAACCGGCTCTCAAAAAGCGGGATAGCTCCCCTGGGAGTTTTCCTGAGGCAGAGCGGGCCAGCAGGGAGGTTCTCTGCCTCCCGATATTCCCTGAATTGACTGCTTCGGAACAAAACTATATTCTCAGTGCCTTAAAGGAATGGGTCAAGATCACTGAGGGGTGATAAGCGGCTATTATGCTACATATGATTTATATCTCAGGAACTCGAATACCCAGTGAGAGGGCGCACTCTTATCAAATCATGAAGATGTGCGAGGTGTTTACCCAAAACGACGTTCAAGTTAAGCTGCTACATCCATTCCGATTCAACACGCCGGCGATGAAACAGGTTCAGGATATTTGGAGCTATTATGGTGTGGAGGATCGATTTAAAATGGTCAAGCTGTTTGCGCTCGACCTGCCGGCCCTGAAACGCCTCTCGCAAAGACTCTGGTTCTTCGTCCGGGCGTTAAGTTACTCGTTTTCCGTGATCGTTTATCTTCTCTTCCAAAAGTTGAAGCGAGGTCCGTTCACCGTATACAGTCGAGATAAGATCTCAGTGCTGATGATATCGAGGTTGAAGTGGATCCTACGGGTGAAGATCTTTTATGAGATCCATGACTTCCCTGAATCGAGGACCAGAACGGTTATCGATCGCTATCGACGCCTGGACGGTCTGATCGTCATCACCGAGCATCTGAAGCGCTTATACACCGAAGCCGGCATTGAGACGGAGAAGATCTTGGTCGCTCCCGATGGGGTGGATCTCAAAAGGTTTGGATCTGGGGGTAACAAATCTAAAGTGCGCCATGAGTTAGGATTGCCCGTTGAGCAAAAGATCATTGGCTATACCGGCCATCTGTTTCCCTGGAAGGGAGTTTATACGCTTGCTGACAGCGCGCAGTACCTCCAGGATAGCATGATGATGATCGTAGGGGGCACCCCAGAAGATTTCAAGAGATTTGAAGCGGTGGTCAAGGGGAAGGGACACAATAACATCCTTCTGATCGGGCACGTTCCACCTCATTCTGTTCCTCTATATCTTGTAGCCTGTGATGTGTTGGTGCTTCCCAACTCTGCCAAGTATAGGATCTCGCAATATTACACCTCCCCGCTTAAATTATTCGAATATATGGCGGCAAAGCGGCCGATCGTCGCGTCAGACCTGCCCTCGATTCGGGAGATTCTCCAAGATGGAGTGAACGCCATACTGGTCGCACCCGATGATCCCCGGGCGTTGGCCGATGGAATCAAAAGATTGCTCGATGACGACTGTTTGGCCGAGTGTGTCAGCGACCGGGCACTCGAGAAGGTGCAAAAGTACACATGGCAAAGGCGGGCGGAATTCATTCTCAGATATATCAGGGATGTGGGTCCAGGCAGTTTAGCCGGTCCGCAAATTTCGTAGCATAAGGTCAGGTGTTGATATATCATGAGCATGAAGAAACGAATGCTTCAACCCTTGATTCGTGTAGTCACCATAGATAAGAGACTCTATTTTCATCGGCTTACCGAATGTTACGTCACATCCCATCCAAAATGTGGAAGAACATGGTTGAAAGTCATGCTGGCCAAAGCGCTTGCTCTCCACTTTGGAATGACGCAAGCGTTGGTTTATGATCCGGTGAAAGTGATTCGGGAGAATCGGCTCGAAGGACCGCTGGTTCGCTTCACTCACGATCGCGACGTATTAGTATCCTATTATTAAGGTGTTGTCGGTAGGTATGTGGATAATCTGAGTGGATCGGATCTGGAACACATAGAGAACAGAATGCGTTCGGAACTGCTTCCAGTTTTTGGTTATGTGTCCCATTCAAGTTCTGAGGGTTAAGGTAGCGGGTTTGCCCTGGATTAACTCGGTTTTTACAGAGCGGTGAATTCCATGACACAGCGCTACAGGTTGATTTACATTCTAGGCAGTGGCCACTGTGGTTCTACGCTCCTCGATCTTCTGCTGAATGGGCACTCACAGATACTCGGACTGGGTGAGATTAAGAGTATCGGTAAGTATACAGCATCGGCGGAGGAATCGGGAGATAACTGGGTGCATACGCCGTTCTGGCAGAAGGTGAAGGGGTGCTATGAGAAGACCTCCCAAGCATCCTTTGCGCAAATAGATATCTCTAATCCTAAGTGGAGCATCGCTCGTTCCTGGGACGCAGAGGATATCGAAACGTGGACTCGACCGAATGACCTGCTTCTTTCATGTATCCACCGGGTTTCCGGTGCAAAGATGTTGACAGATGCCAGCAAATTTCCCCACCGGTTATACCTGCTGCAGCGGGCTGGTCTCTTTGATATCCGAGTGATCCATCTGGTACGTGATGGGCGTGCCGTGATGAACTCCTACATCAGAAAATATGGCGATTTTGGGACAGCACTGCGTAGATGGGCGTCTCCAGCTCTGTTGGCTTTCTCACTTCGCCGAAATTTTACGAAAACCGATTGGCTACGGATTCGATACGAGGAACTGGCGACGAGACCGAAGGATACGCTGAAACGGGTATGCGCTTTTCTCGAAGTTGGCTTCGAACCGAAGATGCTCGCGTTCAGAGGCCATCCCTATTTTGGCATCGGTGGCAATCGAATGAGATACCGTGGAGACGCGCACATTTTTCTCGATGAGCGTTGGAAAGGGGAGTTGAAACTTAGACATCAGCTGGCTTTTTCCCTAATCGCCGGTTGGCTCAATA
>JBHIAT010000229.1:0-3571 GCA_046758705.1 Bipolaricaulia bacterium | reverse complement strand
CTAAGTAGAGTTCACCGGCTTCGTCTTCGCCAAACGTGCTGATCAGAAAATTGGTGTCGAGAAGTTCGGTGACCGTCCAGCCACCGCTGCTGTCCTCAGTGGCACCCCAGATCTTTCCGGAGCAGTAGTCACCGTAGATGTAGGTGCCATCGAGTTCGGGAATCTGAGCGCCTCGATAACGGTAGCCACCCGTGATCGAGCAGCCCAGAGAGTGGTCGTATTCGAGGATCGACGGGATCAGCGTTCCGTCGTTGCAACCGGTGGAGGGATTGAAACAGTGGTTCCCCTCCATCAGCCGCCATCCATAATTTTCGCCGCCCGGACTGCTGACCGGCTGGAGGTTCACCTCCTCCCAACTGCCTTGACCGACATCGGCGATGAACAGGTCACCGGTCAGGCGGTCGAAGCTAAACCGCCAGGGGTTGCGCAGACCCAGAGCCCAGATCTCATCCCGGGCCCCGGGGGGCCCAACGAAGGGATTGTCGGGCGGGATGGCATAAGGAACTCCCCCGTCTACATCGATACGCAGCATCTTCCCCAGGAGTGTTCTCAGACTCTGGCCGTTGTTTTGAGGATCGCCGCCCGAGCCGCCATCGCCCATCCCGATGTAGAGATAGCCGTCCGGCCCGAACTGCAGCTGACCACCGTTGTGATTGCTGAACGGCTGGGAGACGGTGAGCAGGATGGTGGCTGAATTGGGATCGGCCACGTTGGGATCGGCGGAGACGGTATAGCGGGCGATGACTGTGGCACCGCGGCTCTCTGTGTAGTTCACGTAGAAGAAGCCATTGTTTTTGTAGTTAGGATGGAAAGCGACACTGAGCAACCCTCGCTCACCGCAGCAGCGGACGAGCGAACTGATGTCGAGAAACAGTGTAGGCAACACCTGGGTGCCGTCGTAGATGACGATTTTCCCAGTTTGCAAGGTGATAAAGAGCCGGCCTGAGCCATCACCTGCGTGGGTGACGGCGACCGGTCTCATCAGGTCGGTAACGATGGGTTCTACATCGATCGCAGGTGAGGAAGCCTGCACCACACCGGAACCCAACAAGACCAGCGTGCAGATCCACACCCCTATGTTTTTGACCATTCGAAGTCACTCCTTAGCTTTGGAAGATCACCTGGCCGCTGTTGGGATCGGGGACGAAGCCGGGGAGTTTCCTGAGCTCTGCCTGAAATCCCTGATCCTGAAGCAGCTTGCGGATTCTGAGGATCATATCTCGTTCCAGATCGTCCTTTCGGACGAGAAAGTCATAGATCTCCTTGGCGATCGGCACGAAGTCGAGCCCGTTCATGGCGGCGATCGCCTCGAGCCCGAGACCGACGTCGGCGACTCCGTTCCGGATCGCGGCGGCGACGGCGCTGTGGCTGCTCGCCTCGACCTCATACCCTGTGATCCTTTGGGTCAGCTGTTTCAGGGAGAGATCTCGCTCGGCAGCGATGGACTTTAGATGAGTATCGAGCAGGGTCCGGGTGCCGGAGCCGCGGGCTCGGTTGATGAATCTCAAATTCCGATCGACGATGTCGGCGATCCCGGAGACATCTGCGGGGTTGCCCTTAGGAAGCAGGAGTCCGTTTATCCGCCGGTAGCCACGGATCAGGGCGATCTCGGTCAGGCCGGAGGTCTGCAGGTACGGCACGTTATACTCCCCTGAACGATCGAGGAGATGGATCCCGATGACATCGGCGATTCCCTTCCTGATCGCCCGCACCGCGCCGGTGCTCCCCACGTTGATGCTGCGCACGGTCAAGTCGGGGAGATGCTCGATGATCAAGTTGACACCGGGGCAATAGCTGCCCATGAACAGCAGCTGGGGCGGATCGAGTTCCTCGGAGAGGAGCACTACCTCGACCTCCTCTCCCTCCTCCAGGTGGGAGGTACCCTCCGGGATCTTGATGTAACCATCGGCCTGGGCGAGCAGCGTGACCGCCCCGCTCACCTTCTCAATCGGATAGGCGCGCACACGCCCATCCGATCGGACGAGCCCTACGTGCTTTTGCTCGAGCCGTCCGCCGTCGGAGCTGATACTCACCGCCAATCGCGCCCGAAGCCTCCCAGTCCGGGGGTGTGGATCACGGCCGGCAGCGGCTCGGATCAGTGGAGCGACGAGGTTGCTGAAGACCACGTAGGCGGAGGCGGGGTTGCCGGGCAGGCCGAAGAACGGTTTCCCATCGAACCGTCCGATGATCGTCGGCTTCCCCGGCTTGATCTTGATCCCGTGAGCGATCAACTCGCCCTGCTCCTCGAGGATGTGGTAGATGATATCGCCGGCTCCAGCGCTGGTGCTGCCCGAAGTCAGGATCAGGTCACACTCCCGGGCAGCCTGTTGCAGCACACTCTCGATCGCCTCCCAATCGTCGCCCACGATCCCCAGGTTCCGGGGTTCGCCGTCGGCCTCCTCGATCGCTGCCTGGAGCGCGTACGCGTTGCTGTTGTAGATCTTGCCCGGTGTGAGCGCTTGGCCCGGCTCCATCAGCTCATCCCCGGTGGACAGGATTCCGACGATCGGGGAGCGATAAACCGTCGCCTCGGTTCGGCCGACCGCCGCCAGGACGCCGATCTCCCGAGGGGTGAGCCGGGCCCCGCTACGCAGCACCAGGTCCCCGCTCACGATGTCGTCGCCGGCGTTCATGATGTTCTCGCCGGGGGCAACGGCTTTTCTCACCAGCACGTCCTCCCCGTCGAGATCGGTCCGCTCCACCATGACGACGGCGTCGGCCCCCTCGGGGATGAGTGCGCCAGTGGCGATCTCGGCGGCTTCGCCCTCGCCGACGACCCCCTCGGGCACCACGCCGGCCTCGATCTGGCCGACCAGCTTCAACCGGATCGGCTTGGTCTCCTCAGTGCCGAACGTGTTCTTGGCTCGAACCGCGTAACCGTCCATCAGCGACCGGGTGAACGGGGGGACACTCTGGCCCGCGTAGACATTCTCGGCCAGAACTTTTCCATAAGCCTTTGCGATCGGAACAGCCTCGGTACGCTGGGGCAGATCGAATTGGTCGATCAACGTCCTGGCCTGTTCTGCCGAGATCAGTTGTCGGAACTCCTTGCGTTCAGCATGGGGGTGTCCCTGCTGGCTCATTGTAGATCACTCGTTTGGTTGGTTTGGTTTTATTGTATTGTAGCGGCGTTGTTGAACAAATCAAAGCTAAACACACTAAAAGATACCAGGAGCCTGGTGACCTCAAGCCACCCAGCCCTGACCTATCTCATTGCAGAGTGAGTCACAAGGTTTACCCTCCAGCCTACTCCGGCGGAGGGACAACGCCGAGCTGTTGCATCAGGCCCAGCAGGTCGAACTCTCCCCATCCCCTCGGTATTACCTCACTTGAGCTCAATCCCATGGATCGGGCAATATCTCCCCACGCTATACACTTGATCGCATTCCTTACAACGGCCCCCTCTCGGCAGCGCTTGGCCGCAGTACGGGCAGTACTTGGCAATCCGCCTCGTTCTATCTTCTAGGTCCATGCCACATGAGGGGCAACGACTGGGAGCTCTTCTTTCTCTTTCTCTCGGGCCGAGAGCGCCTCCGATCCCTTTGGCTAACCCAACGAATCCCGCGCCGAT
>JBHIAT010000228.1:0-3625 GCA_046758705.1 Bipolaricaulia bacterium | reverse complement strand
CTAGTATAAGGATAACCTACTGGATTGAACATCCTTACTTACAGGAGGACAACCATCTATCTCATATGGGGCGGTTGATTCGGTGAATAAGAATAAGGGAGAGACGGGCTGGATGGGGCCTGTTGCTACCCTATCCCTAATAAGGAAGGAACCCCAATCCCAGCCCGTCTCGCTTTCATCTCACCTGGGAGCGGCCTTCAGCCGTGGCTAAGTCTCGTTACTCTCCTTTTTTTTACTCTTCTCTCCCTTGATCTTCTTTAGCGCCTCAGTGGCTGCAAAGCGCACGATCTCCTCCGCATCCTCCAGCGCTTCGGTCAAGGTGGAGATCGCGTCGCGGGCTTCGGGACCGATCTCTCCAAGGGCCTGGGCGGCCCGGTAGCGCATGCCCTGTTGCTCATCCTGCAGCGCTTCGATGAGGCTGTGGACCGCGTCGTGATCGCTAGAACGGATCCTTCCCAGCGCCCAGGCGGCTTGCCAGCGCACGTCCCTGTCCCCATCGTTGAGTGCTTTGACCAGAGCGGGGGTGGCCTTCTTGGCCTCAGGGCCGATCCTCCCCAGCGCCATGGCGGCTCTCTGACGCGCGCGCCAGTCCTCATCCTGCAGCGCTTTGATCAAGTTGGGGACATTGCCTGGGGTGTCTCTGGATGCTGTTTTGGCTGTTTTGTCTCCCCCTGCGAATGATTTCGGACGTGGTATTTGAAATGGGTCTGGACGTGATGCTTGCTGAGTATCCGGGGCTGTTGGGGTTGGGGTTGGGGGTTGGGTATCTGATTCATGGGCGTGGCCGGTGGGTTGGGTCGGAGGTGATGGGTCTGGAGGCGATACTTGCTGAGGGTCTGCGGTTGTTGGGATTTGGGTCTGAGCCTGAGTTTGGGTTTGGGTATTTGGTTCATGAGCGTGGCCGGTGGATCGGGTATTTTCCTCAATCTGAAACTGGCAAAGAGCCGTCTGAATCTGGAATTTAAGCAGGAAGATCTTCTCAGTGCCGAGGTAGAAACCGATCGCTCCAAAGATCAGCAACCCTAGAAACGCCCCTGTTGAGCTTCCTCCCACCAAGTATCCGAAGATACCACCGGCCAAAGCCCCCACGACTGTGTAGATTGCGATGAAAATATTAGTATTTGTCTTACTTTCCAGGCGATTGGCGAACTCGTGGACCGCTGTCGGATCATATCCTAATCCAGACATATAAATCGCCTTTTTCTCCATCTGAGCCATCTTTTTCTCCATCTGAGCTGCCTTTCTCTGCATATGAATTATCTCCTCCTCAGGGTTGAACTCCGATTGATCTCAATAATGAATTCCTCAGCCCTAACAGCCGGCACCACCAGGAGGTCACACACCCAGGCAATGAGTTCATAGGTTAGGTCTTTTCCATCTCATTCTTGATTATGCCCCTTCTCCTTCTTATATAGCCTCTTATAGCCACAGGGCTCAAAGGCCAACAGACGGCCTCTCATGGCACGCTGCACGCTTTATCTTCTGAGTTGCAGCAGAAAAGCTCAACGCCTCTGGTTGGGTGTTAAAGGTGTAGAGAGCAATCAACCTTCTCCAAATGGTGCCGATGTGACGATCTTCACTCCCAACGATCGCTCGAGATCTCGCTTGTATACCCGCACCGTCACCGTGCACAGCTCATCCGCCCTTCGATAATCGGTCTCGATCGGTGTCAATCCGCTGATGAATGCGATGAACGACGTTTGGATCTCACGGTTCTCCAGCAAGACATTGTTGACGGTCGTGTCCCTCTCGATCTCGATTTTGATCTGGAAGCCAGTGATCGTCTCAGCGGCCTTGGCGAAAGCCTCCGTTCTGGCTACCTCACATGCCTTGATCTGCCTCAACACCGGGGAATCCCCGGGGTAGACGGATTCATCTCCCGGAGCGAATCCGGTAAATTCCCAGTAGCGACGGGTTTCCCTATTCTGCATCTCAATAACAGATCTCTGTGTGCATCCGGCCAGGATCACTCCGACTCCGACCAAGAGTATGACCACAGGCACCGTTCGTTTCATCTTCGGCCTCCTTCCCCAGAGCAGATTAGCATAAGACCGATGCCTCATGCTACTAAGGCTCATAAGGTGAGAATTTGGACAGTTGGATTGTTTTGGAGTATAAAGATCGGTAGGCTGGACACACTCTGCCACCGTGGTGAAAAAAGCGAAAAAAAGCAAGTTCGAAAGGAAGAAAATCTTCATGAACCTTGACTTAGAGCTAGAATCGCTTCGAGAACTACTGTATCATGCATCGGACATCGTGGTGCGGCTATACGCCGATTTCGACAACAAGAGAATCTTTCACGGAAAATCCCCAGCCGAGGTGCGAGCGCTCTTCGAGGAGCCATTACCTCGTGAACCTCAAGACGTTCGGAGCTTGTTGGAAAGCGTGGAGAGGGACGTTTTCAGTGGAGCAACGCTAAACATCAGTCCACACTTTCTTGCCTATGTGATGAGTGGCGCGAACCATGTGGGCATCCTCGCCGAGTTGCTCGGTGCAGCGCTAAATCAGAACTGTACCAAGTGGCACCTTGCAGCATCCGCTGCAGAGATCGAGCAGCAGGTTATCCGTTGGATTGCGGAGTTCATCAGTTATCCATCCGACGCAGGCGGGGTGCTCGTCAGCGGAGGCTCGGTCGCCAATCTGACCTGTCTCGCTGTAGCCCGCAAGGTGAAGGCACCTTTTGACGTAAGCAAGGATGGCGTGAGGGCAGGACCTCCACTGACGGTATACGTTTCCGAAGAGGTCCACTCATGTATCGATAAGGGTATCGATATGTTGGGGCTTGGGAAGGATCAGTTGCGGAAAATCCCCGTCAATGACGATTTCACGATCAACGAGGAGAAACTCGAAGCGCAGATTATGGAGGACAAGTCCTCCGGTTACTTCCCCATCTGCGTCATAGGCAACGGTGGCACGATAAACTCTGGCGCTGTCGACCCTTTAGAGACGTTGGCGGACATTTGTGCGAAACATGACCTTTGGTTCCATGTAGATGCCGCCTATGGCGGCCCAGCGGCTGCTACAGAAATCGCGCACGATCTCTTCCGGGGAATCGATCGGGCAGATTCCGTTGTGCTAGATCTCCATAAGTGGCTCTATGTTCCTTTTGAAGCGGCCTGTGTACTCGTCAAGCACCGTCAGGATCTTCGCGACACCTTCAGCATACTTCCAGATTACCTTCGGTTCGACGTGGATAAGTCTGAGCGCGTTGACTTCATGGAGTACAGCTTCCAACTCTCCAGGAACTTCAAAGCTCTAAAGGTCTGGATGACATTCAAAGGGTATGGGACTGAGAGGCTACGAGCCACCATCCAAGAGAACATCAAGACGATGCGTTATCTGGCGGACCTCATCGATCAGTCGGACGACTTCGAACGTCTGGCACCGGTACCTCTCTCTGCGGTCTGCTTTCGCTACCGGACAGAGGATGCTCAATATCATCACGATGAAGCGTATCTTTCTTCACTCAACAAGAAACTTCTTGATGCGGTAGAGAAAGATGGCAGAGTTTTTATAACGGGAACAATGATTCGAGGAAAGACGGCGCTACGCGCGTGTTGCGTCAATCACCGGACACAGCCCTCACACGTGGAGTATCTTCTGAGTGTACTGCGTGAGCTCGGTT
>JBHIAT010000227.1:0-3711 GCA_046758705.1 Bipolaricaulia bacterium | reverse complement strand
GCGCGCCCGACTGGAGTAACGTAGGATTATTATCTATTTACTTTCCAGGTACTCAAGTACCCGGTCGAGTTCCACTTGCCACACGCTCTGGGATTTGTAAGGTTTGAAGCCAATTTCGTGGTTAATCTTCAGCATCGCCGCGTTCGAGGTGGCATTCCCGGTGCGGACGCGCTTTACCTGCGAGCGATCGCGCAATATCTTCTCAATCATCGCGGATTTTAACCAACGGCCCAATCCTCGATTGCGATACTCGGGGAAGACTCCGGTATCCTCCTGAATGAGAGTTTCCGGTTGATTGGAATTCCAGAGCACCTCGGTGTAACCGGCGAGTTCGCCCGTCTCGACATGGCGGGTGTACATGGTCCAGCGTTCTGTCTTTCGTTGCGCCAAGGTGGCCTCGATTTGCCGCAACTGTTCCGGCGTCCACTTGAAGTCCTCGACCTCTAGGGTATCCCTCGGCGCCGTATTCATCACCTCTTTCATCGTCACGATGGCCTCAAGGTCCTCCTCCGGGTACGGGCCCTCCCACACCCCCAACTCGAACCCACTCGCCTGCTCTTGGGCACGTTCCTGCCACTGGCGCATCAGATCTCGGTTGAGATCGGCAAGGTCCAGTTGATTGGTGTGAAAGGCGAGACCCATGTGGCCTCCCAAACGTTTCATGAACGCCTCACCGGCGGGCACGACCGAGTCCGTCGATGCCAGTAATAGACGGCGGTTTTCCTTGTGTGCTACGTCAGCCACCAATTCGAGCAAACGCTTAGCGATACGCTGGCGTCGCATCTCTGGTAGCACGGATATGTCAAATTGTGCCAGGTGTTTGTTGTGATCTGTTCGCCAGATGACCGCGTTCGCTGTCGCCACGATCTCGCTACCATCCACACGCCAGACCACCCAAAAGTGCAGATCCACGAACGGTGGGAGAGAGCACAAATTGCGGATGGTCTCTTTGATCTCTCTGGGGGGGTCATCGGGCCACTGTTCGGCACGCATACGGTTTTGGAAAGTATTCAGCACAACCCACTCCGACTCACTCGCTTTGTGGGGATCAAAGACCGTCGTATGTAGATTCATGTCAGATATCACACACCTCCCTTTCAACTGGATCCATTATACCTCCTCGAGCGATGCAAGGCATCTCTTAGAGATTTATTACATCCTTTGGCTCTGTTGGCTCTAGAAACTAACAGTTGGTAATAGCGCCGATTTCGCTTATCATATTTTTACAGAAGGCAGCCGGGAGGTGTTCAAAATGGAACTGATCGGCCGTGAGGAATTGAAACAGAAATTAGACCGAGGGGATGACTTCAATTTGGTGATGGTCCTCAACGAATGGGCCTATCGCGCTAAGCACATTCCGGGTTCCCTCAACATCTCCAAGCCAGAGTTAGCCCTAGAGCAATTCGACCCGGACGATGAGATCGTCGTTTACTGCTCAGGTGAAAGCTGTGTGGCCAGCATCGCTGCGTATCAGATATTGAAGGACCACGGATATAAGAACGTACGCCGCTACGCGGGTGGCCTCCCCGATTGGGAGGAGGCTGGTTATCCGTTGGAGGGTGAGATGGTATTAGGGTGAGGGCCCAGTTCTTCATCTCGAGCTGACACGCCAGGATCGCCAGTGCGTTCAAGCGTCTTCGTCGTGCTCTTCAAGAAGCTCGGCGATCTCCTGTCGCATCCGTTCAGGGTTCCCGAGAAAACCGGGCAGGCCGGGCACTTTCCCACCGAGCTTCCTGACAGCATTCTCCGCCTGGTGTAGCCGCTCGCGAGCCTCACCCTCCTCATCCCAGGCCACTTCGAGGGCGCTCTCCGCCTGATCTAGCTGCTTGCGAGCCTCATCCTCCGTATCCTGGGCCGCTTCGAGGGCACTTTCCGCCTGATCTAGCTGCTTGCGAGCCTTTCTCTCCTTAGTCTGGGCCGCTTTGAGGGTGCTCTCCGCCTGGTGTAGGTGCTCGCGGATCTCATTCTCCTCAGTCCGGGCCGCTTCGAGGGTTTCAAACGCGTCTAACCACCCCAGCACGGCCTTTAGAAAGCTCCCCTCAGCCTGCTTCAGCTCTGCCTTGACCTCGCTCCGTTGTTCAACCTCGGCCACCTCCTCCAACTCCTCTAAGCGAACCTCGTCGTCGGGCAGTTGGGTGGCGATGGTCTCTTGTTCGCGCTTCATCTTAGCCAGTTGAGCATCAAGCTCTCTCAGATCCTCCTGCCCCTCGCCTTCAGGTCCGCTGGGTTCGTAATGCAACCAGTCGAGCAAGGTGGTTCGCCGCTCTTCTAGCTTGGTGATCTTGCTCTGGAGTTCCTCCAGCCGCCGCCTGTCGGCCTCCACGTGCTCTTCCAGATCAGCCAGATCTTCCAATGCTTTCGTTTTAACTTGATCCTTTTCTTTTTCTTTCGTTGTAGCTCGATTTGTTCCCTTTCTTTTCACCATATCTCAATCATCCCCCTATCCCATGCTGAACTCTCTTGATCGCCTCACATAATGTATGGCCGGTTTAAACAGATTCGTTCAACCTTTCCAGCCGTTCCGACTATTAGAAGTATACCCATTTTACCCATATACTAAACATAACGGCAGCAGGGGCTGAGTATGACTTATACAACCTTGATCTCACCGCGAGAGCTTCTCCCTCATCTCGACGATCCCAACTGGGCGATCGTCGACTGCCGCTTCGATCTGCTCAACCCGGAAGCAGGGGAGACTACGTACCTGGAAAGCCACATTCCCGGCGCGGTCTATGTCCATCTTGAGCGGGACCTGTCGGCGGAACCGACGGGGAAGAACGGAAGGCATCCGCTGCCATCCGTTGAGGATCTGGCCGACGTTTTCTCCCGGCTGGGGATCCAGGACGGTGTCCAGGTCATCGGCTACGACGCCAGTGGTGGTGGCTTTGCCGCTCGGCTGTGGTGGTGCCTGCGCTACCTTGGGCACGACGCCGTCGCGGTTCTCGACGGTGGATTTCCGGCCTGGGAGCAGGGCGGACACCCGACACGCAGCGGACGGGAAACCCGACTCAAGGCCGGCTTCAAAGCCAACGTGCGCGAATCTATGCGCCTGGACATGGCCGAGATCCTGGCCGAACTCGGTTCCGAGAAGATGCGCTTGATCGATGCCCGCGCACCTGAGCGCTACCGTGGCGAGACAGAACCCTACGACCCGGTGGCTGGACGCATCCCGGGCGCCCTCAACCACCCCTGGAAGGGCAACCTGGACGAGGAGAGCCGCTTCCTTCCACCCGAGGCATTGCGGGCACAGCTTGAAACACTACTCGGAGAGACCTTGCCGCAGCAAGCGGTGTTCTACTGTGGCTCCGGCGTCACCGCCTGCCACGACTTGTTGGCGATGGAGCACGCCGGGCTTAGAGGTGCACGCCTTTACCCGGGATCGTGGTCGGAGTGGTGCGCCGACCCCGCCTGCCCGGTGGTGACAGGTGACGAAACGGCCGAGAAGAGATCCGATACAGCCTATATACTCACCGAGAATGAATTCAACACTTGACTGGCTCAACGACCCCCATGATCGAGATCACCCGCGATTTCATCACTTGGAAATACATCATGCAGCGGCGTGCCGCTTCCTTCAGGGCTTCCAAGCACTCAAACAGAAAGTTGTGCGTCACGCGCTTCCTCAGCTCCTTCCACGGCCGCTCCGCTCGGTTCAATCTCGGACAATACGGCGGCAGAAAGTAGAAATACAGCCCCGCCTCCACCTTGACC
>JBHIAT010000226.1:0-3738 GCA_046758705.1 Bipolaricaulia bacterium | reverse complement strand
TTGATGCAAACACTCGGGCCCAGTTGGAAGGTTTTGTCCTGGATCTTCAAGATACGTCGGAAGGTCCGCGGCTCTTCTTCTCATCAACGAAGAAACAAGGTCAGGAGTAATATAGACGTTTTGCAAAAAAATTGGTGGCTGGAGCAAACAGCGCAGGTTACCTCACAGCAAGCTGTGGAGTTTCCGCAAGCGAGCTCTGATGAACTTATCATCCAAACTTTTAGAGGATCATCCTTTCTGGTAACACCAGAGCGAGCTGCTGTGTTTCGTTATTGATTATTGGTGACACCATCTGGGAAATGGCACCGATCAGGAGATCATCCTGTGAAGGAGGGATTACAATGGCGCAAGAAGTTCGATGTGAGGAACTTGGCATTGTGGGTTGTGACTTCGTGGCCTGTGCTAAAATCCCTGGAGAGGTTGTAGAGAAGGTTGTTGAGCATCTCCAGGAAGAGCATGACATGGACATGCCGGACACCAACGCCATCTTGAAGGGCACGGTGGAGGACACTGAGACAGAGAGGAAGGTCCGTTTGGTTGTCGAAAGACTGCGTGAAGCCATGAACCTCAGTGAGGTGGGAATGTCTGATGTTGAATCACCCACAGTGATGCCTCCCGGTGAATAGGTGCTCTCAATCTTAATTCTCCTTAAGGGTGAGTTCGCCTCGGATGTAGCGCTCGATTGCCTTGCGGACAGTCATCCCTGAAGCAGTGAACATCTCGATTCCCGCCTGAGTCAGCGTCCTTGAGACGTTCGGATCATAGTTTCCTGCGATCACAGCCCGCGCTCTGGAGTCGGCCGCCCACTGCGCCGCCTGGATCCCCGTTCCCCAGTCAACATCGACGAACCGGTTAGGAACCACCTGGGCGTTTTCGACCCCCTCTTCCTCGACCTCGACCAGGGTGAAGGTCGGTGTCCACCCGAAGAAGTTCGAGGCCACTTGATCGTCCAAACCGCCGCTTGTCGTCGCTACGATAATCTTCATCCTCTCTCATCTCCTTCCAGATCTATTGTTATACACCCTCCCCAACTGCTGAGATCCCAAGATATATCTGCCCAGTGAGGGACCCACAAGAGCCGAAGTGATCGCAAGAATCACAAATATAGAGAACAGGTTGGTGTCGATCAAACCGAGCTTTCGGCCGACTTCGATCGCCGCGATGACCAAGCTGACCCTTGCACTATGAAATAGACCGAACGCAACGCTTTCGCAGAAGTTAAAGACCTTGATTCTCGCAATGAGGCTCACTCCAACTACCTTTGACAGAATCCCGACAGCGACGATAACGAGAAGGAGTTGTATCGCTTCGAGGTTCGAAAACAGGGCCGGAAGGTCGACTTTCGCACCCATCAATATGAAAAACAGCGGGATAAAGAAACCGTAACCGAAACTTTCGAGCTTCTCTTCGAGTACCGATCCGGTGGAGGTCAGCTCGGAGATGATCAACCCGGCGATAAATGCGCCGATAATCGAATGGAAACCTAATTGATCTGCAATGGCTGCGAGAATGAGAATTAAAGCGAACGAGAACCGCACCTCCATGTCGAAGTGCGACTCTTCAGAGACCCAGTCTGCTATGCGCTTGTGAAGGCTCCATCGGTTGATCAACCACGGAATGATGAACAGCGTGAGTATGGCCAACAGCGAATAGAAGAAGGAAGATTCCAAAGAGCCCTGGATGGTTGCCAAGGAGAAGGCGAGCAGGAACATGCTCAGCGTATCGACCAGAACCACAGAACCCAGAAGGATGTGTGAGAACTCTTTCTTGTACCTCAGCTCTCTGATCAGCGGCAAGATGATGCCCAACGAAGTGGTGGAGAGGATCGTTCCCAAGAACAGCGGATGCATGCCTACATATGAAGAGATCGCAACACCGGCCAGAAGGGGGACGATGATCGAAAACAGGGTGATCAGAACGGTGGGGGAGAAGTGTTCTTTGACCCGTTTAAAGTTAATCTCCAGGCCGGCAAGGAACATAAGATAGGTCAGGCCGAAGGATGAAAAGAAGTCGATGGTCGAGTGCTCGGGGATGATGTCAAAGAGGGATTTCCCCAGGATGATGCCGAAGAGGATCTCAACGACGATGACGGGCAGCCCAATCCTCTTTGATATCGAAGGGACGAAGGTTACGGCTGCGAAGATAATGATCAGACTGAACGTGAGCGACTCCATGATTCACCCTATCTCTTACCTTCACCTTGTCAATGCCCGGACGCCGTTCATCTTTTGAGGATCAAGCGCTTTAAAGTCTTTTCGTCTGTGTCTGAGACCGTTTCGAGCCGTCTTGCCTGGCGTTTGTACTGCGTGCGTTTCTTTCGCAGCTTATGATGATAGCCTGTTCTTCGGTGGCGCAACCGCCCGCTTTTGCTGACCTTCAGGCGCTTGCTTAACGATCTATGCGTTTTGGCCTTGGGCATCGTCTTCTCACTCCTCCTTCCACTTCCAAGTTCAAGTTAGGTCGGTGGTGCCTAAGGCATCCGGACCGTCATGACCGGGAGGGACCTGCGATGCCCGTATCACCTCTTCGGCCACGCTGCCCAGCAGGATGCGTTCTAGACCCCGTCGACCGTGGGTGCTCATCACGATCAGATCGATCTCCTCCTCCTCAACATATTTTGCGATCAGCAAACTGCCCCTGAATTACCAACCCTCCTCCCGGATGAGATCACGGAACTTCTCCAACTGCTGCTGCTTCTCGGGATATTTCAGCTTCTCGATCGCCTGGATCTCGATCTGGCGGACACGCTCTCGGGTGATGTTGAACTCTTTGCCCACCTGTTTCAGGGTCCGGGGATGGTTGTCCCGGAGCCCGTAGCGTAGCTCCAGGATGCGCTTCTCCCGCTCGGAGAGCTGGGTGAGCACCTTCTCGAACTCGTCCCCCATCAGGGTCTTGTAAGCTTCCTTGGTCGGGGAAAGCGTCGTCTGATCCTCGATGAAGTCCCCGAGAACATTGTCCTCATTGTCACCGATCGGTTTCTCCAGCGAGACAGTATATGGGAAGATTCGTTCGACCTCCTTTATCTTCTCTAGCGGGATCTCAAGTTCTTGAGCCAGGAGTTCCAGGTCAGGTGGCTCCCCGTTCTCCTGAATGTACTCGCGTCGCAGCTTATTGAGCTTCTGGATGGTCTCGATCATGTGGACGGGGATGCGGATAGTACGGGAGCAGTCAGCAACTGCTCGGGTAATTGCCTGACGGATCCACCAGTAGGCATAGGTGCTGAACTTACACCCTTTACGATAATCGAACTTCTCCGCTGCCTTTATCAGCCCCATGTTCCCCTCCTGGACCAGATCCAGAAACGACACCCCCTGTCCCATGTACTTCTTGGCGATGCTCACCACCAGTCTGAGGTTGGAGAGGATCAGGCGGTTTTTGGCACGGCTATCCCCGGCTTCGATCCGTTTAGCCAACTCCACCTCCTCCTCTCGGGCGAGCAGGTCGGCATTGCCAACCTCCCGAAGGTACATCTTGACCGGATCCTTAGTTCGCTTCCCTGAGATCCCTAACTCGACCTCGGACACCTCTTTTCCCTCCTCAAAGTCGTCCTTGTAATCCTCCCACGTTTCCTTGTCAATGAGGTTCTCTTTCCAATCTTTGGTCTCGATAAGCTCGTCGACGTCTTGATCTCGACCTGTGGGAGCACTCAATAGAATCACCTCCTTCCACGGTTGGACCTTTGTTATTCTGATTAAGTCATTTAAGTCAGGCCAGCCGTGACCGCTTTCGGGGAGTCGT
>JBHIAT010000225.1:0-3748 GCA_046758705.1 Bipolaricaulia bacterium | reverse complement strand
CCTCGTTTGTGGATGATCTCGGAGCCGATTCTTTGGATGTCATCGCGATGGTGACGGAATTCGAGGAGGGATTCGAAGTCGAGATTCCTAACGAAGACATCCCAAAGCTCCAGACCGTCGGCGATGCAATTACATACGTTGTGGGTTTGCTGGGATGAGAGTCCTGGGAGGGATAAGGATCAAGGTTCGTAGTGTTTGACCACCAGGACGGCGTTGTTGCCGCCGAACCCGAATGAGTTGCTCATAAATGTGTTGATCTCGACCGACCGGTTCCCATCGATGACATAATCGAGATCGCAGTCCTCATCGGGTGCCTCATAGTTGATCGTTCGATGGACGATCCCCGACTGCATAGACAGGAGCGCGACGATCAGTTCCAGAACACCACTCGCTCCCTGTGCATGTCCCAATAGTGGTTTCGACGAGTTGACCGAGATCCGGTAGGCCTGCGGGCCGAACACCTGCTTGATTGCCTGGGTTTCGGTGGGGTCATTGAGGAGGGTGGCCGTGCCATGGGCGTTGATGTAATCGATCGCCTCTGGGGCAAGCCTGGCGTCGGCCAGCGCCATGCGCATCGCGATGGCCTCCTCCTCCACCTGCGGGGAGGTAAGATGGATAGCATCACAGCTTGTACCATAACCGACCAACTCTCCGTAGATCGGAGCACCCCGCTCGAGTGCGTGCTCTAACTCCTCACAGATGACCACTCCTGAACCTTCCCCAAAAACGATACCATCCCGGTTCTTGCTGAACGGTTTACAGGCGCGGACGGGATTCTCGTTGCTGGTCGACATGACCCGCAGTGCGTCCATCGCTCGAAACACGCCCAACACGATCCCCGCGTCCATACCTCCAGCAACCACCATGTCGAGTTGTCCAGACCGGACTATATTCAGGGCTAATCCGATCGCGTTAGAGCTCGAAGAGCAGGCGGTCGATATCGTCAGGTTGGTCCCTTTCAGGGAGAATCGGGTGGCGATCTCGAAGGCAGCGGCGTTGTTCATCGCCATCGGGATTGTCAGTGGGGAGAATCTCCCGGTCAGGTAAAAGTTGCCACTCTCTTGGACGGTCGTTTCAATACCGCCAAACGATGTCCCGAGAATCACGCCCACCCGATCGCGCTCCAGCTGTTCCGGATTCAGTTTCGCATCGGCAAACGCTTTGCTGGCGGCGACGATGGCATACTGAGCTACCCGATCCAGCCTGCCTATCGCTCGTTCACTGAAGTGGTGACGGGGTTGAAAATCATCCAGGGTAGCGGCTATCCGAGTTCGACACGGGGTGGCATCAAACTTGGAGATCTCACGGACACCGGAAACCCCGTTTAATACGTTGTTCCAAAGAGTATCTTTATCTTCGCCGATGGCCGTCAAGAAACCGATCCCGGTGATCACCACCCGGTTTCGCTGCATCCCTATCTCGGGGTTATCCGGAGGATATCCCACTTCGACCCCGTTCATAGCGTTTAACCACCAGGACGGCGTTGTTGCCGCCGAACCCGAATGAGTTGCTCATGAACGTGTCGATCTCGACCGGTCGGTTCCTGTCGGCGACGTAATCGAGATCACAATCCTCATCAGGTACCTCATAGTTAATCGTTCGATGGATGGTTCCCTTCTGCATGCACAGGAACGAGACGATCAGTTCCAGGGCGCCACTCGCCCCCATCGCATGGCCGAGCAAGGGTTTCGACGAGTTGATCGGGATCTGGTAGGCCCGTGGGCCGAACACCTGCTTGATCGCCTGAGTTTCCGTCTTATCGTTGAGGAAAGTGGCCGTGCCGTGGGCGTTGATGTAATCGATCTCCTCCGGGGTGAGCCCGGCGTCGGCCAGTGCCATGCGTATCGCGGCGGCTTCCTGTTCAGCCTTGGGAGAGGTGATATGAGCGGCATCGCAGTTGGCACCGTAACCGACCAACTCTCCGTAGATCGGGGCATCCCGCTCGAGTGCATGCTCCAGTTCCTCGCAGATGAGCACTCCCGCCCCCTCCCCGAGGACGAGCCCGTCCCGGTTCTTGCTGAACGGTTTACAGGCACGGGTGGGATTCCCGTTGCTGGTGGACATCACCCGCAATGCACACCACGCACGGAACACACCCGGAACGATCTCGGCATCGGTTCCCCCGGTTACCACCATGTCGAGCTGGCCGGATCGGATGGCGTTCGTCGCCAGTCCGATGGCGTTGGAACTCGACGAGCACGCGGTCGATATCGTCAGGTTGATCCCTTGAAGTGAGAACCGGGTGGCCACCTCGAAGGCGGCGGCGTTGTTCATCGCCATCGGAATGGTCAGCGGGGTGATTTTCCCGGTCAGGTAAAAGTTGCCGATCTCCTGGGAGGAGGTTTCGATGCCGCCGAACCCGGTGCCCAAGATGACGCCGGTACGGTCCTCCGCCGACCCGTTAAGCTCCAGCCCGGCATCGACCAATGCTTTATTCGCTGCGACGACCGCATATTGCGCCACCCGATCCAACCGTCCGAGCTCCCGTTCGCTGAAATACTGTTGTGGCTGGAAGTCATCGATCGTAGCGGCCACCTTCGTTGGGTACCCGCTAATGTCGAAGCGGGTAATCTGGTGGATACCCGAGATCCCATCCATGACGTTTCCCTCTAGCGTTTTTATATCGTCTCCAATGGCTGTCAAGAAACCGATTCCGGTGACCACCACCCGTCGTCTGTTGCTTTGCTGCCCCACCTCACCCTCCTTTTCGATCCATCCTTGGTCAGATTATTCATTATACCGTTGTGGGCAGATTGAGGCAAATGCCTCAACGGGTATTGCCAAGGTCAGCCTGCGCCGCCGGTTGACGATCTGCCTGGGGCAGTGATAGACTCACTTCGCAATGAGAGCATTGGTAACCGGTGCCACAGGTTTTGTGGGAAGCCATCTGGTCGAAGCTTTGGTCAACAAGGGTTATGAAGTCACCTGTCTTGTCAGGAAGACGAGCAATTTACAGTGGTTGGAGGGTTTATCAATCTCACGTGTCTACGGGGATGTGACCGACAAAGCCTCGTTACGGGAAGCGATCAGGGATGTCAACATCATCTTCCACTTCGCTGCCCTAACTATAGCACTGACCGAACGGGATTTCGATCGGGTCAACCACCTGGGGACGAAGCATCTGATCGAGGCGTGTCTGACCCAGAACCCTGATTGTCGGCGGGTTCTTTACTGCAGCAGCCAGGCGGCTGCCGGTCCCAGTCGGAATGGGACGCCAGTGACCGAGGAGGACGAACCGAATCCCATCAGCTTCTACGGGAAGAGCAAGCTCAAGGCGGAACGAGTGATCTTGCAGCACGCCGAGCGACTGCCGGTGACCGTCATTCGACCCTCCAGCGTCTACGGGCCTAGGGATAGGGACTTCTATCGTTACTTCCGGCTGATCAATAAGGGGCTTATGATTGATCAGCCGGTTTTGGGGGAGGAACGGTTTTTAAACCTGGTTTACGTGAAGGATCTCGTTGAAGCGGCCATCTTAGCCGCAGAAAGCCCCAATACATTGGGTAGAACCTACTTCATCACCGATGGTCAGATCTACGCATGGAGCCAGATGGCCGCTGAGATCGCCTCCGCTTTGAACCGGCATCCGGCCCAGATCACCGTCCCGTTGTTCTGGGTCAAAGTCGCCGCCTGGCTCGCCGAGGGCTATGGAAAACTGCGTGGCCGGCCGATGCTGCTGAACCGCCAGAAGGTGAACGACTACTACCAAAGTTTCTTTATCTGTGATGGTTCAAAGGCCGAAAAAGAG
>JBHIAT010000224.1:0-3773 GCA_046758705.1 Bipolaricaulia bacterium | reverse complement strand
ATCGCGATCCCGTGGCCGAAGCGACTCAACACCTGGGCGGTGTCTCGGGGTGCCTCTCCATGGCTGATCTGCATCTTCTCCGGGGTCAGGTCGTGGGCGTGGCCGCCCAATTGAGTCATCCCCGCCTCAAACGAGTTCCGTGTCCGAGTCGATTGCTCGAAGAAGACCATGAACAGCGTCTTGTGCGGCAGGTAGAGATGCGACTCTCCAGTCGCGAATTTTCGTTTTAGATCGTAGGACACGTCGAGCAGGAGCCGCAGTTCCTCCCGCGTCCATTCCTGCGTGGTGATGAAGTGTCGTCCGCCCAATAGCGAGTGCATCGGTGCTCACCCCCTTGGACTATTCTCCGTGAAGATGGACGGGAACGCCGCGTAGAAGGCGGCTGCCTTCACCAGATGTGCGACCGGCACCTGATCATCGACGGTATGAGCATAGATCTCGTTCCCCGGACCGAAGCCGATGCACGGCACGCGGTGGAGGCCCATGATCGCCACCCCGTTAGTGCTGAACCGCCAGCGGCCGATCTCCGGTTCCGCATCGAAGAGCTGACGATAGGTGGCGATCGCGGCGGACAGCCCCGGATCGTCCTCGGCCACGACCCAGGTGGGATAGTACTTGTCCATTTTGTAGATCAGGCCGGTATAGCTCGGTCGCTCATACGTGGGGACCGTCACTTCAGCCATCGCACCGGCTTCCTCCACCAACTGTTTCACCTGGCGAACGGCCAGCTCGCGATCCTCACCGGCCGTCAATCGACGATCGAGGTGGATGTAGCAGCGGTCCGGGATGGCGTTGAGGCTCGGCGTTTCGCAGTCGATGTAGGTGACGCAGATCGTTCCCTTCCCCAAGAACCGATCGTCTTTGAGTCGTTGATTCAGTGTCTCGACCCCCGAAAGGATGGGGACCATCTTGTAGATCGCGTTCTGTCCTAATTCCGGCATACTCCCATGACATGAGACACCGCGGGTCGTCACGCCGATTTCCATCCGGCCACGTTGGCCTCGGGACAGGTCGAGGTTCGTCGGCTCGGTGACGATCACCACCTCGGGCTCCAGCACCTTCTCCTCCAGGATGTAATGCCAGCAGAGGCCGTCGCACTCCTCTTCTTGAACCGTACCGGTCACGTAGAGCGTGTAGCCATCGGCCAGACCGAGCGCTCGGATGATGCTCCCGGCGTAGACTATGCTGGCCATCGCCCCCCGCTGGTCGCCCGCGCCGCGCCCGTAAAGGATGCCGTCCTCAACGACCCCGGCATAGGGGTCCCGGCGCCATTCGGCCGGATCGCCGACGCCGACGGTGTCCAGATGGGCATCGATCGCTATCTGCCTCTCTCCATCTCCGATGCGGCCGATGAGGTTGCCCATCGGATCGACGCGAACCTCGTCGAAACCGATGCGCTCCATCTCCTCGCGGGCTCTTCCGATGACCGCCTTCTCCTGAGTGCTCTCACCGGGAATGGCGATCATCTCCCGGGCGAACTGTACCATCTTCTGTTCATAGCTGCTGGCCAGTTCATGGATCTTTGCGATCTCCTGATCCGATAAGGTCATCTTTCGTCTTTAACCCCTTTCCCTTTCGATGGTCGTTCCGGTCTCCCCAGCGACCGCGGCGACCGTCCGTTCCACGGAGGTGATGATCGCCCGGTCGCCCCCGGCCTCGATGAACCGAATCGCCGCCTCCACCTTCGGTTTCATGCTTCCCTCGGCAAACTGACCCTCGGCTGCGTATCGCTTCGCCTGCTCGATCGTCATCCGGTCGATCGGTTGTTCGTCCAGCTGATTGTAGTTGAGCATCACATGGTCGACATCGGTCAACAGCAGCAGAATCTCAGCGTTCAGGTCCTCGGCCAGCCGTTCTGACGCCAGATCTTTGTCGATGACCGCCTCCACGCCCCGCCATCGACCGCCCTCCTCGACGACCGGGACGCCACCGCCGCCGACAGCGATGACAACCGTCCTCGCCTCGGTCAGCCGTTGGATCGCCGGGCTCTCGACGATCGCGATTGGTTCCGGGGAGGGAACGACTCGCCGATACCCCCGGTCGGCATCCTCGACCATCTGATATCCTGCCTTCGCCATCAGGCGCTTCGCTTTCGCCTGGGTATAGAATGGGCCAACCGGCTTCGTCGGACGCTGGAACGCCGGATCGTCACGATCGACGACCGTCTGGGTGACCAGCGCCGCGATCGGGATCTCGCCGTGACCCGCCTCCGCCAGCACGTTCCTCAACGTCTGGGTCAGCATATAGCCGATCAGACCTTGACTCTCCGCCCCACACACGTCTAAGGGCATCGGCGGGACGAGCTCCCGGGCGGTCTCGTTCTGTATCAGGATGTTTCCGACTTGCGGGCCATTCCCATGGGTAATCACCAGCCCATAGCGGCCGTCTGTGATCAGGTCGACCAACTGGCGGCAGGTGATCTCTAGTCGTTTCAGTTGCTCTTCGGCCGTGCCGGTCTCTCCCCGTCGCAGGATGGCATTGCCACCCAACGCGACCACGATGCACTGCTTTCGCCCATTCATCCTTATTTTATTGCGATACTATTCAATGACCTCGAGCGGATGGGTGTCCAGTCGTCGCTGGTCGGCCGGGCTGAGCTCGTGAGGGCGCTCGGGGATCTCCACCTCTGAGCTCTCCCCGCAGAGTGGCGTGGAGAAGTAACGGAGACCGTTGTCGTTAATCAGGGTCACGATCCGTCTCAGTATGGGATGTTTTTTGGCCAGCTTGATGGCCGCAGCGACGTTGTGACCGGAGGAGATGCCACAGAAGATCCCCTCCTCTCGGGCGAGCCGCTGACCCATCTCGATCGCTTCTTCGGAGGTTGTCAGGATCACCCCGTCGAGGACCTCCAGATGCAGGTTCTCCGGGACGAGCCCGTCGCCGATCCCCTCGATCTGATGCGATCCCCAGCGCCGCTTCGACAGCATCGGCGCCTCGCTCGGCTCGGTGGTGTAGACTTTAATCTCAGGGTTCTGCTCTTTGAGATAGCGGCCCGTTCCCGAGACCGTTCCCCCCGATCCCTGGGACTGAACGAACGCATCGAGTTCGCCCCCGGTCTGTTCCCAGATCTCCGGACCGGTCGTCTCGTAGTGCGCCTGCGGATTCTTCTCGTTGACGAACTGTCCGATCACAAAGTAGCGATCCGGATCTTCAGATACGATCTCCTCGAGTCGCTTCAACGTGAGATCGACATCGCTCTCGGCACCCGGAGTGAACCGGAGTTCCGCACCGTACATCTCCATCGTCTTCATCCGCTCCCGGCTCATCCCTTCAGGGATTAGGATCACGACCGGGTAGCCGTAGACGGCGCCGATCATCGCCGTGGCAATCCCGGTGTTGCCGGTCGATGCCTCGATGATCGTCATGTCCGGTCGCAGATCCCTGGAGCGAATCGCTTCGGTGACGATCCGATGAAGGATCCGGTCTTTCAAACTTCCGCTCGGAGAGAAGTACTCCACTTTGACCAGGATCTCGGCCGCCACCCCATCGTGTTGTGGGATCCGGTTCAACCGGATCAGCGGCGTCAGACCCATTGCTTCGGCGATATTCTCGTGAACGCGTCCTCTGCGATCCCAATTGACTCCGGCCATCGATTCCCTCCATCTCGTTGTTCAATGTGAAAGCAAGTTATAGGGTATGTAAGGGTGGGGCGGTTTGTCAAGGTGTTGACATTTGACAACACCCTCGTTACAATCCTGATCGGAGCAAGAGTCAGGAATAGGAGGGAGGAGAGAAGATGCCGGCCGGTGAATTTGGCGCCTATCTAAGACGGC
>JBHIAT010000223.1:0-3867 GCA_046758705.1 Bipolaricaulia bacterium | reverse complement strand
GGGATAACGAACTCTTACAAAATAGGGAATGTGGGTCTTATGTGACCGCTTCGTCAGGAAGCGGGAAAACACTCGCGGCTAGGATTGCCCTGACAACTTTGAGGGAATCGAGGGTTCCGGCCGTGTACGTAAACTGCTGGCGCCATGACACCTTGCATTCCATCCTCGACAAGATTGTGCGGGACCTTGGAATTGCGCACGCCGCCCGCATTGGTACGGAGTTCAAGATCCGAACAATCGCCCGGACTTTGGGAAAGAAGCCCATGATCGTTGTTCTTGATGAACTCGATTGTTAGCACCGGTTTAAAAGTGGTCCAAAAAGCTCGGTTTGAAAGTGGACCAGGGGCTTGAGTCGAGACACGAGGACGAGACAAACCGGGCGGATGGAGCCGAGTTCTCGTGAGTCTGTGAATCGCAGCCGAGTCAGCAGGGGTTATCTCAATCCAACCTCATAGATCCCTTTCTGCGCGCTCTGGAGGGGAAGGTACAGTGGAGAGCGGATCGTGTTGGGTGTCCTTGCGGGCCGATTCAATCACCAGGTAGAGTTTATCGGCGCTGTTGACTTTTCCCGCCACGCAGTAGCGATACTCTGGCGTGATGAGTTGGGATTTGGTGAAGTCGTACAGACGATAAACGCGCTGGGTGTGATGGTCTTTCATCAGGAACACCACACAGGAACGGCACTCCGTCCGGGAGAGCAAGGAGAGATTATTGGCGCTGAAGTTAAACATCACGGACCTTTCTTGAGAGAACCGGGGGGCGAAACCCCGGAGATTTCGCCCCATCGGCAGCGCCGTTGAGGGGTTAGCCCGCCGGACTCCTCCGGTTGGGGTTATCATCACAGAGCGGCGCTTCTTGTGAACCGGTCCCTTGGCCTTTTCGCTTTGACGACCGGCTCTTTTTCGCCTTGCGCAGGCTGTCTCCACCCAAGAGGAACACCTCGGAGTTTTCCACCAGGCGATCGGCAATGGCCGTAGCAATGGTGGTGTTGTAGAGGATGTTGCCCCACTCCGAGAAGGGTGTATTGGTCGTAATAATCGTACTGCGGCGCTCGCTATAGCGGGTGGAGATGACCTGGTAAAAGAGATTGGAGGTGTGCTGATCGAGACTCAGGTAGCCCAGTTCATCGCACACGAGCAAGGCCGGGGCCGTATAGACCTTGAGCTTGCGCACCAGCGTGTGGTCCACTTGAGCCGCCAGCAGTTGATTGAGCATATCGATGGCCGAGGCAAACAGGACCCGGTAGTTGGCCTGGCAGGCCTTCCAGCCCATGATTTTGGCCAGGAAGGTCTTCCCGGTGCCGGGATTGCCGATGAGAACCAGGTTGGTGCCTTGAGCGATGAAGTCGAGATCGAGCAGACGCAGGATCTTGGTTTTAATCCGCTGGCGGGACTTGTGGTGCTGGAAGTGAAAGGAGTCGATCCCGTACTGGGCATGAAGGCGGGAGGCCCGGAAGCGGCGCTGGACGGCCCGGCCCTGACGGGCTTCCAGTTCCAGGTCCGCCAGCCGTTCCAGGGTGGCCACCAGAGAGAGGTTTCGTCGGGCCGCCTGGGCCAGAACCGCCTCCAGTTGCCGGTTCATCTCGGTAAGTTTCAACTGCTGGAGCTTTTCGAGGAGTGCTTTCATTCCTCTTCTTCCTTGTCCTCAAAAATCAAGGCATCGTAATCGAGTAAGGAGAGCGGATCGGTAGCCAGTTCATTCAGTCGCGGGTCTTTCAATCGCAGGGGGGGCTGGAGGTTCCGGGGTCGTTGCTCTTGCACTAAGAGGTTGGCGATATAGTCGGATCCGAAGGCTCCAGCGGCTTGTGCCTTCTGCAGAGCGGCCTGAACCGCTTCGGGTCCATACAGACGGAGCAGCTCCAGCAGCTCGGCGATTTGCCGGGCCAGGGAGCGGTCGGTATCGGCCAGAGCCCGCAGATAGGTTTGGGCCGCGGCGCCCAGCAGAGCCACCAGACGCGCCTGTCCTCGGGAGCAGTGGGCGGCCGGGCGCTCTTCGAGGAGCTCCCGCTCGAAGCGTTCCGCACCCAGGGTCTGGCCGCGGCGCCAGCAGCGGGGATAACGGACGATTTCCCGTCGGCCCTCATAAAGGGTGACCGATTGGGAGTCGGCTTTGACACTCAGATGCCGGCTGATCAAGCGAGCCGGGACGCAGTAGCGATTGCCATCAAAGTGCAGACGCAGATCCTTGTGGACGCGGGCTTGGACGGTGTCTCGATAATCGGGGTCTAGGGCAGGCAGTGCCCGCAGGGCGTCGGGGCGAAAGCGCTCTCGAGGCGTCTGGCGTGTCTCCCGGTGACGGCGGCGATTGGCGACTTCCCCCAGCCAGGCCCGAACCTGGCAGTTGACATCGGCCAGGCCGCGAAAGGTGCGCAGCGGCCAGAAGCTTTGACGCAGATAGCGGACCCCGGCTCGTTCGATTTTCCCCTTCTCCCAGGGAGCGCCCGGATGGCAGGCCCGGGGATAAAAGTTGTACTCCCGGGCAAAGGCCAAAAAGCGCGGCTGAAAGCGCACCAGCCGACCGTCACGCTCGGCCACGGCCGTTAAAAGATTGTCATACCAGCCTTCTCGGGCCACCCCGCCCAGGGAGCGAAAGGCATGGATGTGGCAGCGAACGAAGGTTTCAAAACACTGGCTGTGGGTGAACTCGGCGTACAGCATGCGGCTGTGACATTCGATCAGGACGAAGGCGTAGAGCTTGCGTCGGTCCCCTTCGTAGTCCAGGGCGCCAAAGTGTCCCCAGTCGATCTCAAAGCGCTGGCCCGGCGCCGCCTCCATGCGCAGATAAGCCCGGGGCACCGGACGAGGGCGGACCTTCTTCAGATGATCGCGCAAGATGGTGATGCCGCCCCGGTATCCCACGCGCCGTAGACGCTGAAGGATGACCACCCCGCTCGCTTCGGGATCTTGTTCCAACAGCTCCAGGATCCGCTCTTTGAAAGCGTCGAGTTTGCTGGCGCGACGACGGGGAGCCGCCGCCACCACCGGCGAGTGCAAGTACTTGCGAACGGTGCGACGGCTGATCTTCAGATGGCGAGCGATTTTTCGAAGGGACCACTTCTCGCCGTGTCCCAGTCGATAAATGGCTTCAATCTTGGCCGAATCCATCTTCCCTCCTCGATACTCCCTTCATAGAGCCTGGGGTCGAAAAACGCCAGAGGGATGTTCTTTACAAGATCAGAGCAGGGCTGGGGTCGATGATTGAACCCGTTGAAACACCACCACTTCCCGAAAAGCTAAGTTGTTCTTTACAAGATCCCTCCCCTGGGGCCCGATCAGCCAAATATCGGCTTCTAAACGCTTTAGGTCCAAAGCTAGGTTGTTCTTTACAAGATGCCCCAGCCGTCTCTTCTGGTCGCGTCGGCGTTGGGCCTGACGATTTTGCGAGACATATTCCGGATGGGTTTGCCGGTAACGCGCTTGATAGCCCGGATTTCGGGCGCGCCATTTCTGCCGGCTGTCCCGGCACACCAGACCATACTCGGGATCCGAGACGAGCTTCTGGCGGTGGTAGTCACTGCGGCGCCGACGCTGGCATTCGCCTCGGCTACAGACCCGTTGCTGGGGACGATAGCGGGAAGGGATAAAGCACTTCTGACAGTAAGGACATTGCGGCTCGATTTCTTTCATCTCCTCCTTCCGATCCGCTCACTTTCCACAAAAGCTCTTCAGATCGAAAGTCGAAAATGAGGCGTCCAGCCTCTATATATAGAATCTTACTATAGAGTTTTCTTACCGCCTCCTGGCCGATGGGGCTCTCTCAGGTGGATCCTTTTTATTCCGGTGAAATCGGTGCCCTTTTAAGCCGATGTCAACAGAGGCCCGGGAGATGGCCGAAGACGCCATTCGGGCTTATCTGCAGAGCCTCCGC
>JBHIAT010000222.1:0-3915 GCA_046758705.1 Bipolaricaulia bacterium | reverse complement strand
ACCGGACCAGGATAGCTTGTCGTCGCTGACTCATCCGCAACGCACGCTTTGAAAGTGTGGTTCCACCTTTCTATTTCAGCGGATTAGAAAAAGAGACTCTGGGTTAGGGGGAGCACTATGGCACACGAAACGTCCCCGGTTCATCCATCTGACGGGACCACGCGGCGTGACTGGTTGGGCATGGTCCTGATGGGGGTGGGCCTCACGCTGGGCTACGGTGTCTTGGCCGTGGAGGGCCTGATGTTCCTGCTGCCAGAACGCCTCAGGCCCCGGACCCGCCGGCTTTTTGCAGGCCTGGTGGACCGGTATCAGATGGGTAGCGTTCAGCGTTTCCACGATCTCCAGGGGAATGAGATCCTGGTGAAGCGAAGTGAGTCCGGATTCCAGGCTTTCAGTTCGGTCTGTCCCCACTTGGGATGTCGTGTGCACTGGGAGGCCGACAAGCAACGGTTTTTCTGTCCGTGTCACGGGGGGGTGTTCGACGCCGACGGGGTGGCGACCGCTGGCCCGCCGGCGGCTGCCGGACAAAGGCTGTCGGCTGTACCGCTGGACGTGGACGAAGCCGGTGGCGTCATCTACATCGAAGTCAAGGACGTGAAGCGGAGGCGGACATGACCTCAGTGCCAGGCGGCGGGCAGCAGATGGGTCTCCGTGATCGTCTCGCCCAGATGTTCCCGTTCGACTGGGAGCTGGTGAGGCACGCGGGTGCCGAGCCGGTCCCCTACCACCTGAAGAAGTGGTGGTTCTGCCTCGGGGGCACGGTTTTCTATCTGTTCATTGTGCAGGTGGTCACCGGTATCGCGCTGACGTTCTATTATGTGCCCTCCCCCGACCAGGCTTACGCCAGTGTCGTTGCCATCACCCAGGAGGTCCGGTTCGGATGGTTCATCCGGTCGCTCCACAAGTGGGCGTCCAATTTCATGATCGTGGCGGTATTCCTGCACATGCTCCGGGTCTACTTGACCGGCGCGTATCGGCATCCCCGCCAGTTGAACTGGTGCATCGGGTTTCTGCTGCTGGGCACGACCCTGCTCTTTGGGTTCACCGGGTATTCATTGATCTTAGAACAGCTCAGCTTTTGGGGGGCAACCGTCGCCACGAACCTTGCCGAAGCGGTCCCTCTGGTCGGGTCGGTGATTGCCCACTTTCTGCGCGGCGGGCCTGAGGTGGGCGAAAATACCCTCACGCGGTTTTTCATTCTGCATATCGGGGTGCTGCCAACCGTGACATTCATTCTGCTCGGCCTCCACATTTTCTTGATTCGCCTGCAAGGGGTGACGGAGCTGCAGTTTGAGGGGGAAGTGATTCCCAAGGAGGAGCGGCACTTTCGGTTCTGGCCTGATCACGTGACGACGGAGCTGATCATCGGCGTCCTGCTGATGTACTTCTTGACCATTATGGCGCTGGTGTTTCCGGCAGGCTTGGGCCCTCCAGCAAATCCAACGGTCACCCCAGAGCACATAAAGCCAGAGTGGTATTTCTATTTCAGTTTTCGGTTGCTCAAGCTGACGTCGCTCCACCTGAGCGTGCTGCTGACTATAGCGGTAGGCGGGATCGCGTTCTTCTGGCCGTTCATCGACGGATGGCTGTCAAAGCGGTGGCGACTGCCCGATGTCGTCCCGGTGACACTAGGGGTAATCGCGTTTCTCGGGTTCCTGTTATTCACGGTGTGGGAAGCCCTCTCGTTCTGAAAGGGAGACGGTGATGACGCTGACGACCAAGCGGTACATCGTAGCGGCCCTCTCGTTCCTGTTCCTGGCATCGCTCTTAATCGTCGCCTATCAGGAGTCGCGGCGGTTCCGGATCGAGGAACGTCTGGAGCCGGTGGTCACGGCTGCCAACCGGGGCTGCACGGACTGCCATCGCACCGATAACCCCGCCCTGGTGATGGAATGGGAACACTCCCGGCACGCGCAGTTCGGCGTGGGGTGCGTCGACTGCCACACCGCGGAGAAGGGGGAGGTGGATGCCTGGCTACACGAAGGGGTCACCGTGTCGGCATTGGTTACCCCGAAGGATTGTGCAAAGTGCCACGTCAAGCAACACGAGGAGTTCTCCCGGAGTCACCACGCGCGGGCCGGTGAGATCCTGGCCAGCCTGGACAACGTGCTGGCAGAGAAGGTGGCGGGTATGCCGGACAACATCGCTGACGCCGTCAACGGGTGCTGGCAGTGCCACGGGAGCATCATCAAGTTCAAGCGAGATGCGCAGGGGGCGATCTTGCGCACGGGCAAGGAGAACAAGCCGGTCATCGACCCCGACACGTGGCCCAACAGCGGCATGGGACGGCTCAACCCGGATGGATCGAGGGGGAGTTGCCACGCCTGCCACTCGCGCCACGCGTTCCAGGCCAAGCTGTCCCGATCGCCTGAAAACTGCGGCAAGTGCCACATGGGGCCCGATCATCCACAGATCGAAATCTATGACGAGTCAAAGCACGGCATCGCCTTCTACGCGAACCGGGATCGGATGGCGCTGGACAAGGAAGGGGACTGGGTGCTTGGACGCGACTATTCCGCAGCACCGACCTGCGCCACCTGCCACATCAGCAGCTACATGACGCCCCAAGGCGCCGCCGTGGCCAGTACGCACGACGTGGGTGAGCGGATCAGTTGGACGCTGCGCCCGGTGGTGAGCACCAAGCTCAACCTCGTCATTTACGAAGATGGCTATAGGGAAGATTATCCCCACACCAGGGCCCTGCCGAAGATCGGCGATGAAGTGCAGACGGTAGCGAAGGTCGTGGAAAACGAAGAGCTGGTGAGCCGGACGGTGCCGCGGCGCGTGGCCCGGATCGTCACGTGGGAGGAGCGCCGCCAAAAGATGAAAGGCGGCTGCCTCAACTGCCACAATGATACATACGTCGACAACTTCTACCATCAGTTTGATTCATTGGTTGTCCTGTACAACGAGAAGTTTGCAAAACCGGCACAGCAGTTCATGAAGGACCTGAAGGCCGACGGGGTCTTGAAAAAGAATGCACCGTTCGAGCATCATGTCCAGTGGGTCTTCTGGGAGCTCTGGCACCACGAGGGCCGTCGGGCGAGGCACGGGGCCAGCATGATGGGACCAGACTACACGCACTGGCACGGGATGTACGAGGTCTCCAAGCATTACTACCTGAAGTTCCTGCCGGAGGTGATCAAGGCGGCCGCAACGAAGGGCCCAGCGATGAAACGGAAGTACGAACAGAAGGTAGCACAGCTGTTGGCCCAGCCCGAGAACGTCTGGATCAAAGGTCTGAGCCCGAAGGAGGCCGAGGCGCTCCGCAAGATGTACAAAGAGCGCTACAACGAGTAGCGCGGCAAGATCAGTGACTGTGGGTGTGGAACGGGATTCCCGTGGCGGGTGACCTGGGGGATGCACTGCTCAGGGGAAAGGGGTCAAATATCTTGTTGACCCATTCTTGGCCTCGTCCCACAGAAATAATAAGCACCGGGGGGCTTGCATCACCCACCCGGTGCTCTATGTGCTGCCGATCTCTTTCCTTTTAGCGCTTGGCCATCAGTACCTATCTCGGCGGCCGCCACCGCCACGCCCCCCGCCAAAGCCACCGCGGCCACCGCCTCCCCGAGGCTGCTGCTCGCGGGCCATGTTGACCGTGAGGGCGCGCCCACCGACCTCGGAACCGTTGAGCGCATTGATCGCCGCCTGCGCGTCTTCCTGGGTGGCCATGTTCACAAAGGCGAAGCCGCGCGGGCGTCCGGTATCCCGATCTGTGATGATATTGACTTCGAGCACCTCGCGGCCCCCTTCCTCAAAGAGCGTACGGAGTTGCTGCTCATCCACGTTGAAGGGGAGATTGCCCACGTACACTTTCGATCCCATGCGTCTTTCTCCTTTTCCCGATACTGATCGCCGGTGCTGCGCTAGGCCGGACCGCGCTCTTACGGTCGGTCATTCTTACGCCTGAGG
>JBHIAT010000221.1:0-3922 GCA_046758705.1 Bipolaricaulia bacterium | reverse complement strand
AAACCCTTTGACCTACTGGCTTCCACCAACACTGCCTATCAAAAGAAAAAAGAGTCCATTAGGGGAAAAGGTGGGATTTCTGAAATCTGGCTCCCCAAGATATACTGTGTTGATAACAAAACCACTATGGTCTTTTCCGCTTCCGATACTTGTTCCGATCCACGATAAATAGGGTGCCTGAATACTCCTGTTCACGTGTCTCCTCTAGCAACCTCTGCAAGACAGTATGCAGCTTGATCATGCCCTCGGCCACATCCCCAGGTGTGATTCTCAACACGATGACGCCTACATGGATCGAAGGTGGATAGATACGAATGTCACCGAAGCCTTTGTCAGCGGTGAGCAAGATCCAACCTGTCTCTTGGGCAACCTCAAAGACTTGTGGATCCTTGGCTCCTGATAGTCCCACATCGCGTGCTTTCTTAACTGAATATCCCCAACTCTCAATAAGATCTGCGACCGGGTCCGGGAAAGATTCGTCTGCAAGGAAGGCGACCATAAGGGCTCCCGGCTAGGCTTCAACGGGATGGATCTCCTCGTTTTGGACCAGAGAATTGGCGTAGCGAATACAAGCGAGAATGTCTTCGCGGGTGAGTTGGGGGTACCATTCTTCGATAATTTGCTCAACGGTCAACCCTCCGGCCAGCAAATCGAGGATCAAATAGACAGGGATGCGCGTCCCTTGAATGACGGGTTTACCCTGGCTAATTTCTGGATCGACTTCAATGCGATCAGCTATTTTCATCATCCTCACCGAGCTTATTGTAGCTTAGGGTGTAGATGATAGCAAAGACATTTGGCAGCTTCAGTGCTATCAACCAGCACCTATTATCCAAGCCAAAGCAAGGAAATACACATCCACAGGTATGAACGAGGGGGTATTGATTTAGGAGGATTTGGCTCCCCTTCGTGGACTCATATCGAACCGAATTGGCCGCGCCGTCACCGTCAGAGGAAATGCAGGCCTCTTTAGAGACATTTCGTGGGTTCCCCCAATTCCTTTGAACCTCAACTGCAAGGCGATCGAGTAATGCAGGGAGGATCATCCGTCAGTTGGCCTATTCTCTTGGGCCTGATGAGATGAAAACCCCTTCGTCTACGATAGAGATGGAGGTGGTTTTAATGTATGTCGGTCTGGACGTGCACAAACGATACTGCTACGCGACAGTGATCGATTCAAACGGGTGGATCATGTGGTGGAGCTGATGGGTGTGGACAAAGTTGGTGTGGGAACCGATTGGGGGGCTGTGTATCCCAAACCCCTGGAGCTCAGGTTGAATCGAGAGATGGAGCGCTTGGGGTTCAGGAAGGAACATCGGGTCGATTGGGGTGCCACATTGGAGGGGTACAAAAGCTGGAAGGGCTGGTCAAACATCACCCGTGATCTGGTTTCCCGTGGCTATTCTGACGATGAGATTCAGGGGATCTTGGGCGGCAACTTCCTCAGGATCTTCAAACAGATAGTTGGGGAATAACCTGCAACAGGGTCATCTCTGGATCAACAATTTTACAACCTCCTCAGGATATACTATATTGCAGTACAATAGGCTGCATAAGGAGGAGCATGGTATGACTGAGCAGAAGAAGCTGAAGTGGCGCCTTCTCTCCTGGCTGTTTCGCACCGTAGGCAGGACCAGCGGTGGCATCGCATTGGGGTATCACTACGGCTTCGACTCCGGGGAGATGCTCGACTACGTCTACGAGAACCGCGTCCGCGGTCGATGGCTCGTAGGGCGCGTGATCGACCGCATCTACCTGAACGCCATCGGCTGGCGGGCCATCCGGACCAGGAAGGAGCTGCTGAAGCAGCTGATGCTGAGGGAGTTGGAGAGCCACCGCGTCGCTGACCAGCCGGCCGTGCTCTTGGACGTGGCCTCCGGACCGGGTCGCTACCTGTTAGAGGTGTGCCAGATGCTGAAGGACAAGGGCCAGGACCAGGAGCTGACCGTCATCTGCCGCGATCTGGATTCCAAGGGGCTGGAGCTAGGACAACAGCGGGCACAACGCCTGGGCTTCACCGACATCCACTGGGAGGTGGGTGACGCCTGCGATGCAGCGTCCTTGGCCACCGTACAGTCACACCCGGACATCGTGGTGGTCTCCGGCCTCTATGAACTGTTGGATGAGGACCTCATCCGTGCCTCGATGCAGGGGATCGCCGAGATTGTGAGGCCAGGGGGCAGGCTGATCTTCACCACCCAGGTGCGCCACCCGCAACTGGAGCTCATCGCCAACGTGCTGGTGAACCGCGAGGGCAAGCCCTGGATCATGACTTGCCGTAGCGCTGAGACCATGGAGGGTTGGGCGCAGGATGCCGGCTTCACCGTCGTGGATTCCCAGCTCGAGCCCCTGGGACTGTTTGCCGTGACGGTGACGGAGAAGCTTGATTAGTATGTCGCCCGGCCACCACTGATGTCAAAGACGGCTCCCGTACTAAAGGAGCAGGCGTCGGATGCCAGCCAGAGGACCAGTTCAGCCACTTCTTCGGGCTTCCCGGTACGGCCCATGGGAATACGACTCACCATGTAATCGAGGTGCTCTTGGCTCACTTGCTCCAGAATGGGTGTCATGATCACAGCCGGGGTGACGCAGTTCACAAGAATTCCCTCGGTCGCCAGTTCCTTGCCCAGGGATTTGGTGAGACCCATCACGCCCGCCTTGGCCGCAGAATAGGGAGCTGCCAAGGGGTTGCCCTCCTTGCCGGCGATGGACGAGACATTGACAATGCGGCCGTAATGGCGGGCCAGCATGTGAGGGACAAACGCCTTGCAGCAGTAAAAAACACCCGTCAAATCAATAGCGATGATTCTATCCCAGTCTTCGATGGTCTGCTCCCATAACTTGACAGACGTGCCGGCAATGCCCGCGTTGTTGACCAGAATGTCGACTTGGCCAAAGTGGCTAACGATACACTCTGCGGCAGTTTCGACGCTCTCCCAGTTTGAAACATCGGCGCCAATCGCAAGGGTTGGGTGCCCGGCACTCACCAGCTCGTCAGCTACGATGGCTGCTTCGTCCTTGTTACGGTCCAGGATAGCAATTGAAGCACCACTCCTTGCCAGGTGATCGACAATTGCACGACCGATGCCCCGTGCACCACCCGTAACCACAGCAACCTTTCCTGTGAAGTCCAATGTCATACCTCCCATCCTAGCGATCCCTGACTTGCCTCTCTCCTGTTGATTCATTATACTACGAAAACAGTCCCAACGAGGGTGGGGCATCACTCAGAACTCTTACGAAATGGAGGTTAAATCCCATGCCGTATGTACTGGTCCGACATAAAGTCGAAGACTATGCCAAGTGGAAGCCTGTGTTCGATGAGCACGGTGCTACCCGAAAGACCTACGGGTCTAAGGGGGGGTATGTCTTTCGCAACGTCGATGATCCGAATGAAGTCGTGATCCTTATAGAGGGGGATGATCTGGAGAAAATTCGCCAGTTTGCCCAATCCGAGGATTTGCGACAGACGATGCAGCGGGCTGGTGTTGCTGACCAGCCTGACGTGTACTTCCTTGAGGAGACTGACAGACCGTCCGTGTGATTGACAGACGCTCATCCAGCGTGCCGTAGCGTCTAAGAAAGTGTGAGAAAGGTGAGGCCCCACCCTTTTAGCATCCACACAGGCCGATCAGGTAGAAGTAGGCGATCGGCACGGTGAAGATCAGGCTGTCGGTGCGATCCAGCAGCCCGCCATGGCCGGGAATCAGACGGCTCGCATCCTTGACGCCGATGTCCCGTTTGATGACCGAGATGACTAAATCTCCCAACTGACCGGTGATGCTGATGATCACTCCGAGCAGGACGACAAACGGATAGGAGAGCCACGGGAGCGTATAGCTAAACAGCAACGCGAGCGCGGCGGTTCCGATGATGCTGCCCAGCGCTCCCTCCACCGTCTTGCCCGGGCTGATCTCAGGGA
>JBHIAT010000220.1:0-3957 GCA_046758705.1 Bipolaricaulia bacterium | reverse complement strand
CGAATATACGAGACGATCTCGCTCAGCGGTGTCCCGGGGCCGAACAGTTCGGCGACACCCATCTCCTTAAGCTGCTTACGATCGTCCTCGGGGATGATCCCACCGCCGACGAACACGACGTCCTCCAGCCCTTTCTCCTTCATCAGCTTCAGGACCTTGGGGAAGATCGTCATGTGGGCGCCCGACAGCAGGCTGAGGCCGATGACGTCCACATCCTCCTGAAGCGCCGCCTCGACCACCTGGGCTGGTGTGTTGTGAAGGCCGGTGTATATGACCTCCATCCCGGCATCCCGTAACGCCTCGGCGATCACCTTCACCCCCCGGTCATGACCGTCGAGACCCGCCTTGGCCACCAACACTCGGATCTTACGTTCTTGTTCCATCAGGGTCCCTCCCCCTCAGCTCAGAAGGCCGCCGGCTCTCGATAGGTTCCGTAGATGTCTCGGAAGACATCCATGATCTCCTGGACGCTCGCGTAGGCGTTGACAGCGTCCAAGATATAGGGCATCGTGTTCTCTCCGTGCTGGGTCGCGGTGTGAAGCCGATCGAGCTGTCGCTGGACTTCAGCTTGATCCCGATTCTGCTTGACCTGTTTCAACCGTTCGATCTGTCGCGTTTCGATCGCCCGATCGACTTTAAGAGTCTTGACCTTCCCATCCTGTTCCTGTTCCAGGGTATAACGGTTCACACCGACGATGATCTGCTCACCCCGGTCGACCTGCTTCTGATACTCATAGGCGGCCTGGGCGATCTCCTGCTGGAAGAAGCCCGTCTCGATCCCGCGCAGTACGCCGTGCAGCAGGCTTCCGTCCCCCAGTTTCTCGATCCGCTCGATGTAGGCGAGCGCCTGTTCCTCGGTCTCGTCGGTCAGCCGCTCGATGAAGTAGCTACCGGCCAGCGGGTCGATCGTATCAGCGACGCCGCTTTCGTAAGCGATGATCTGTTGTGTGCGTAGCGCAATGCGCACCGCCTCCTCGGTCGGCAGCGCCAGCGCTTCATCGTAAGAGTTTGTGTGTAGGCTCTGGGTCCCTCCCAGGACGGCCGCCAGTGCCTGCAGCGTGACTCGAATCACGTTGTTGAGCGGTTGCTGCCCGGTGAGCGATACCCCGGCCGTCTGGGTGTGGAACTTCAGCTTCATCGATTTGGGGTTCTGCGCCCCGTACCGCTCACGCATCATTCGGGCCCAGATACGCCGAGCCGCCCGGTACTTGGCAATCTCCTCGAAGATCGAGTTGTGCGCGTTGAAGAAGAAACTCAGCTGAGGCGCGAACGCATCCACCTCCAATCCGGCTTCGATCCCCGCCTCGACGTAGGCGAAGCCGTCGGCTAAGGTGAACGCCAGCTCCTGGACGGCTGTGCTGCCGGCCTCGCGGATGTGATAGCCGCTGATGCTGATCGGGTGGAACTTCGGTGTCTGCTCAGTGCAGTAAGCGAACACGTCGGTCACCAGCTTGACCGACGGCTCGGGTGGGACAACCCACTCCTTCTGAGCGATGAACTCCTTGAACATGTCGTTCTGAATTGTTCCCCGGAGCCGTTTCCGCGAAACACCCTGTTGATCGCCAATCGCAATATACATCGCGTAGATGATCGGAGCGGTCGGGTTGATGGTGAAGCTGGTGCTCACCTTGTTGAGTCGGATCTCGTTGAACAGGATCTCGAAGTCGCGCAGTGTATCAACCGCCATTCCCTCCACCCCCACCTCACCCTCGGCCATCGGATCGTCGGAATCGTAGCCCATCAGCGTCGGCATGTCGAAAGCAGTGCTCAGACCGGTCTGGCCGTGCTTCAGCAGATAATGGAATCGCTCGTTCGTCTCCTCAGGACCTCCGTAGCCACTGAATTGGCGCATCGTCCACAGCCGGACACGGTACATCTTCGAGTAAACGCCCCGAGTGTAGGGATAATCGCCCGGATCGCCGAGATCCCGCTCGTAATCGAGATCTGTAACGTCTTCTGGCGTGTAGAGTCGGTCGATCTTCTGACCCGAAACGGTGATGAACCGGTCGTTGCGCTCATCGTGTTTCTTAAGCGCCGGCTTCAGCACTTCATCCTCCCACTGCTTCTTGCTCTTGCTTTTCCTGGGATCGCTTTTCGTTGCGTCCATCCGATTATCCTCCCTTTCTGGTGGTGAGTCTGTCGAACAGAGCGTCGAGCACCTCATGAAAATCCCGCTTTCCCGCGGCGATCTCAGCGGCCATGCCATCGAGATCCCCCAGCTCTGCCGCGACTGCCCTGCGGATCCTCGACTCCAGAGAGCGACGCAGTTGCGCGGTGAGCTGAGCCAGACGTTTGCTCTCCAGCAGGCCGTTCCGTTCCTGAAACTCGTGATGTTCCCCGATCGCTTCGATCAGTTGCTCGATCCCCTCCCCAGTCGTCGCCACCGTCTTGAGGATCGGCGACTTCCATGATGTCTCGTTCTCCTTCTCTTTCTCTGGACCCGACTCACCGAGCGAGCGCAGATAGGTGAGTTCACCGACGAACCGGTCAGCTCCCTCGTGGTCGGCTTTGTTGACGACGAAGATATCGGCGATCTCTATCAACCCGGCCTTCATCACCTGGACTCCGTCGCCCGATTCCGGGACCAGGACGACGACAGTGGTATCGGCTGCCTCGGCGATTTCCAGTTCTGTCTGTCCCACCCCGACAGTCTCGATCAGGATGTGGTCGAAACCGAACGCATTCATCGCGATCGCGGCATCGATCGTCGCTTCGGCCAATCCTCCCGAACTTCCCCGCGACGCCATGCTGCGGATAAACACCCGTGTGTCGGTGGCCAGGCGTTGCATCCGCACCCGGTCTCCCAGAAACGCCCCACCGGTGAACGGACTGGTGGGATCGACGGCCAGGATCCCGACGGTCTCGTCAGCGGCGATCAGCGCGGCCGCTATCTGGTCGACCAGTGTGCTCTTGCCGGAGCCGGGTGGGCCGGTCAACCCGACCTTGTAAGCGCAGCCGGCCTGTGGATAGAGCCGGCTCAAGATCTCCTGATAGCCGGGTTCCCGGTTTTCGATCCGGGTCAACGCTTTGGCCAGCGCGCCACGATCGCCGTTTAGCAACTGATCAATAAGCTTCATGATCTCTACTTTAATGGTAGCGAAGAGGACCGCTTGACTTCAAAGGCAGGAATTAAGTGGAGAGGATCCGGCCAGTTGCAAAGGGCATTGACAAAAAATTGGAAAGTGCTATGCTGAATCAACGTCTCACGGAAGGACTCGTCATCACAATAGAACCCATCATCTCTTTAGAATCTGATCGGGTCATGGAGGGTGCAGATGGATGGACAGTAAGGACTACGGATGGCAGCTCCTCGGCTCACTACGAACACACCGTTGTGATTACGCAGAATCTTCCGATCTTGCTCACCGCAGTCTGAGCCACAATGTATCTCCCTCTGGAATGTCCTACAGTTCGAACTATTTTACGCCTGGGGTGAATGCTCAAGCTGGCAAATTTGTGGTATGATTCTCAAGGGTGTTTTACCGTGCACACTATTAAAGAGATGTCCAGCATTTTAGGGCTATCCGTCAATCAGATTCGGGCCCGGATTAAGGTATTTGAGGCGTCTGAGGTTGACTTCAAGAGCTACACCAAAAGGGAATCGAATAACCGTCTGTTGGTGGATAGCAACGGTCTGGAGCTGTTGAGGCGCGTTAGGGAACTGGAGCAAACGGGTAAGACTGTCCGGGAGGCGGTTGAGCAGATACAGCATGAGGCGAAGCCTGCGACGACCTCCAAACAGTCCGAGGACGCGGAGGCCACGGTGAGGCCGCAACAGCCCAGCAAGCCGTCGTCCTGGTGGAGGAGGCTATTCAGCCGGGAGAGGGGAGACGGAGCTGGTGTAGCGAATATCTTCTCTCGATTGCGGCGCGGGTGATAGAAGTTCTCGGCTTTTAAGACATTAGTGACGCTCCCCGCACTAAAGTACGGGGCTTCTCGTTTCACAGGCGGAACTTG
>JBHIAT010000219.1:0-3963 GCA_046758705.1 Bipolaricaulia bacterium | reverse complement strand
TAAGATAACAGAAGAGGAGGAAGAGATGGCCATCCTCCATATAGTAGGGCTTCCCGGGGCAGGGAAGACGACCCTCAGCTCGCGACTTGGTCCTCATCTGGACTGGGAGGTATTGCGAATCGATCAATTCCGAAGCCGGTTCCCACCGACGCCCACGGGGGAGGTCGATACCTGGTTGGCCCTCTATCAAGCACTATCTCGATATGGGTGGGACCACGTGATCCTGGAGACCAGCGGCCTCAATGGGCGACTCTGCTTCCTCCATCAAGCTTTTCCTCCAGGGCGCATCCTTACGCTGAAGCTGATTTGCTCCCGGGAGGAATTACGCCGACGGGTAGAGCTGAAACCTCCCAAGGAGGAAGCAGCGCCCTGGGTCTATTGGGATACCCTGCCTGATCGGGAGACGTTCATCCAGCAATTTTTTAAACCCTTCGCTGACTTGCCCGCGGAGATCGAGATCGATACCACCCACCTGAGCCCCGAGGAAGTCTTTGCCCAGGCTGTGGAACGGTTAAAGACTTGGGGGCTGAGTTAGCGTTGGTGGCATTTGATGATTTCGTGCTCTAAAGGATAAACTCAGAAATAAGAATTTTCAAGGGATAGCGATCGACTCAGAGCACAGAAGGACAGATACGGTCTTCTTTGCAAATTGATTGATGAGGAGGTCAAGATGGCCACGAAAGTAGAGGAAATGGCAGAAGAGATCGCGAGGGAACTGGGCGCTTCCAAAGAAAGTATCTTGGAGCAGGGGCTCCGGGCCTTTTTGGAGAAAAGGTTGCGGGAAATCAAGGTCGAGATCTTCCAGATTACCTCGCGTTACAACGTCTCCTCCACCGCGGAGATGGAGGAACATTACCAGCGAGGAACTCTGGAGGAAGCGGAGAGCTGGCGGGACCTCCAGCGGTTAGATCACCTTGAATACAAAAGAGATCAGTTCTCCCGGTTCCTCAAGGAGATGGAATGAAGCCTGTCGATGTCGACAAGCTCAAAGAAATCGCTGAGATCGAGTTTGATGAGATCGTCGCCAACGCTGAAATCACCGATATCAACGAACTTCGCATTATGCTTAAGGAAGGCAGCTTCATAGATGTCTGGTTTTCCCTAAAATTAGAAGGCAGATACAGTTACCACTGGGAACGAAAGGCGATCGCCGGCACCATCTACCGCCATGACAACGCACCTCACAAGCGCTGGGAGCACATTGAAACCTTCCCTAAGCACTTCCATAACGGCTCGGAAGCGGATGAAGATTGCGAAGAGAGCTATATTAGCGAAGAACCTGAAGAAGCGCTCCGTGAGTTCCTCCGATTCGCCGAGGAAAGGCTGAGTCTGGAGAAAGGAGACAACAGCGAGTGACAGGAGTCCTCTGGCTCTCGGCTTCTTGGGGATCGAACGGACTTTAGGGTCGTCGCGAACGGTTAGAGATTCTTGTGATCACTAGTTTATACTTGTAAATACTAGCCCCAAGGATTACAATATTCGGGGTGATGATGATGCTCAAGACTTATGCAACCCAGCTGGAGGAACGCCAGATCGAGGCCCTTAGGGAACTCTCCCAAGAGACGAAGATCCCCCAGGCGAAGCTCCTGCGCCAAGCGGTTGATCTGTTGCTGAAAAAGTGGCAGGCTGAACAAGAGCGGCTAGAGTTCTTGAAACGTGTTGATGAGGATCTAGAGGAGGACCGTGGAGCGATGGAGCGCCTAGCCCGATTGTGAGATATCTTACAACCGACGAGGTTATTCTGATTCACGAGCGCATTTTAGTCAAGTTTGGTGGAGCAGGAGGGATTCGTGACTGGGGACTACTTGATTCGGCGGTCAATCGACCTCGTGCTGCTTTCGAAAGGAGGGAGCTTTACTCTGATATCTTCACGAAAGCAGTAGCATTAGGCCACTCCCTCGTCCTAAATCACCCTTTTGTCGATGGCAACAAGAGGACCGCGTGGGAAGCGATGAAAAGGTTCATAGGAGAGAATGGCATGCGCCTGAGGGTAAAGGGAGACGAGATCGTCGAGCTGATGCTCCGTATCGAGGATAAGAGCCTGGGGGTAGAGCAGATCGCCGAGTGGCTTAAGCAACAGGTAACTCCGGAGCCTGACCCAAGGTAGCCGGAGGGAGGCTGCTTTACCCGATTTGACATCCTCATATCTTTAGTCTCACAATATATAGCAAGAGCCCAAAGACAAATTGCTCTCGAATTCAAGGAGATGCAGCACAGGGGTTGGTGACCGATGGTTTGGAAAAGGTTATCGACGGTCTTGCTGGATTTTTTGCTGATCCAATTCGGTTTCATTCTCGCTTTCTTAGCTCGATACCATATCCATATCGCCGATCATACCCAGAACTTGGAGGCCTATCTGGAGATCGCGATATTCATCATGCTGATTCAGATCTTCCTCCTTCACTTCTATGGGCTCTATAACCGCTCAGCGTATCACGATTACCTTGACATCCTCGATGGGGTGGTCAAGGCCGTCTCGATCGGGACGATGATAGTGGTGTTCATCGCCTTCTTCACCCGGCAGTTCGCCTTGCCCCGGTCGATCGTCTTGCTCTCCTGGTTCTTCAACCTGCTGCTCCTGAGTGGTTGGCGCTGGTTCAGGATCTACCGACATCGCGGTCGGTTGAGCAGCAACCGAACGTTGATCTACGGGACCGGCAAGCTGGCCCAACTGATCGCGAATGAGATCGAAAGTCGGTTCTCGCTCGGCTATGAGGTGGTCGGGTTCGTGGCCGATCCAGGGGCCTCCCAGAAGATCGATCGACAGCTCGGCAGACTGGATGATCTGAAGGATATTCTGAAGGGAAATGGAATCGATGAGGTGATCTTTGCACCGGATCAGCGTCGGGATGAGGAATTGGCGGAGATTGTCCGACGCTGCGAGACGGCGGCGGTCAACACCAAGATCGCCCCTGGCTTGTTCGAACTCATCACCAGCAAGGTGCATTTGGAGCACTTCGAGGATATCCCGTTCATCGAGTTGCAGTCGAATCCTACCCACAACTGGTATTTGGGCGTCAAGTGGGTGATCGATCGGATCTTGGCAGCCGCCACTCTCACCCTCACCGCACCGCTGTTCGCGCTGATCGCCCTGTTGATCAAACTTGACTCGCCGGGCCCGGTCCTGTTTACCCAGGACCGAGCCGGGAAGGATGGAAAACCGTTCCAACTGCACAAGTTCCGTTCGATGGTCGCCGATGCCGAGGAGCAGACCGGCCCCGTCTGGGCGAGTCCGGGAGATGAGCGGGTCACCCGGGTGGGCCGGCTGCTGCGGAAGACGAGCCTCGATGAGTTGCCCCAGTTGATCAACGTGGTCAAAGGGGAAATGAGCGTTATCGGCCCACGGCCGGAGCGGCCGATCTTCGTCGAAGAACTCAAACAGAAGGTCCCTTATTACGAGTACCGAATGAAGATCCAACCGGGGATGAGCGGCTGGGCGCAGGTGATGCACAAGTACGACGAGTCGATCGACGATGTCCGCGAGAAGCTCCAGTATGATCTCTACTACATCAAAAACCTCTCCCCGCTCCTCGACCTGAGGATCATGCTGCGCACCATCTGGAAGGTGCTCAAGGCAGCGGGATCGAATTGAACAATTGAACGAACAGATCGCAGAAAGCTCATAGAATAGCAATAGCAAAGAGAGGAGAGCTTCATGGAAAGTTTGATAGAGAGAATCCGGTCTCGAGCCGCTCGGGTCGGGGTGATCGGAATGGGATATGTCGGCCTGCCACTGATGGTCGCGGCCGCTGAGCGTGGATTCCGAGTCACCGGGATCGATACGAATGAGGATAAAGTTAAGCAAATTAACGCAGGCCAGAACTACAACGAGGACGTCAGTGACACGCAGCTTGCCACGCTAGTCGCAGAAGGGGGCATTACCGCGACGACCGACTACAGTACCATTCGAGATCTGGACGTGATCGTCATCTGTGTGCCGACCCCGTTGAACCTCAACAAAGA
>JBHIAT010000218.1:0-4028 GCA_046758705.1 Bipolaricaulia bacterium | reverse complement strand
CTCATAGGAGGCGGAGACCAGGAGGGCGTCCGTCCAACTGATCGCGATACCGAGCCTCGAAGCAGGGGAAGGCTGGAGATTGTATCCTATCTCAATCTTGCCGATCTCGACAGGGTTACCGGTGGTCTGATCCAACCGAGTCTTGGCGGAAAACGCGCCGATGCGGTAGCCCAGCCCGTAGGATGATAGATCCGTCTCTTGGCTGACGTCCACGCTGAGGTCGCCCACCTGGAAGCCGATATCTAATTCTTCGCCGGGCTCCAGCGTGAGCGTGATCCGGAAGGTGCCCGTCCTGACCCCGATCTCGAAGATGTTAGTGGACTCGTCGAGGATCGGGTCCGGCGCATCGCTGTCTTCGGTGTGCGTGTTGCGCCGTGTGTAGCCGAAGCTATACGGAGCGAGGTCGACCTCGACGCCGATATCGGTCACCGACTCACAGGTGAACGATCCCGTCTGACCTTGACACAGGGACGTGCTGAACAGCGGCACCGTCGTTAGTGGGATGTCGTAGAAGAGGTCGTACACGATGAACGGCGCGATCGTGATCTGGTCCAGCTCGATCTCAGCCAAGAGTCCGTAATGTTCCTCAAATGCTTTGTCCGGATCCAGGCTTTCCCCCGGTTGTGCTCCGGGGATGAAGCCCGCCAACGTCCCGGAACCGATGAGGTCAAGGATCGAGACGGTATCCTCGCTGATCCCGTATTCGGCGACGATCTGGGAGACACCCAGAAAGTTGAGCCGTTCGGTCTCCAACTCGATCGTCAGCTCGTTGGTATCCCGCGGCGATTCCCCACCCAGCGCCTGAAACCGATCACCGGCGAGCAGATAATCGACGGTGGCGTTTGCGATCAGCAGAGGGAGCTCCAGATTGATCCCCAACGCCAGATCGGGGGCGGTCAGCAACTGGAGTGCCAGGGCCGGATCGGTGATGTCCGGCAGCTTAAGGATATCCAAAACTTCGGCGGTGAGGTAGCTCTTGAGGAGCGCAGTCTGCTGCGCATCAAGGCCCAATGTAGCAGCTAACGCATCGATGCCAGCGACGGTGAGGTATGAGGTAACGTCGGTAAAGTGCAGGCTGAGGGCGAGATCGGTGCGCAGTGAGAACCGGCCGAGGTTCAGGCCGATGTGGGGGTGGATCACGTAGTTGGCCTCGGGGGTGACCGCTCTGGTTTGGAAAAGTGTGGGGGAATCGTGGTCGGTAATTGACGAGAAGCCCACGCCGAAATCCAGCACGTTGAACAGGTTGACCGACGGCTCAACGGCCAGGACCCGTCGCTCTGCGGCGGTGAGTTGATCGTCCGCTACAATGCCCACCTGTGACACTCCGTAAGCGACCTTGAGGTCAAGCAGGGTCAGGAGCCCAAGCTCCGCCCCATAACCGTTGATCTCCAAGCCGTCCAACGTAAAGTCCGAGATCGATGGGGTGAAGTAGCCGGCGTTAAGCTGCGTATCCAGCAGCAGAGTATCGAACTCCATTTCGGCCCCGTAGCGGTTCAGCGGCTGGTCTGGCTGACCGGTGAACGTGGGGTCGGACAGATCGAGGCTGCCGAACCCGCTGATAGAAAACGGCCCGAAGCTGAACGAAGCGTCCAGCCCGGTCGTCGCCGAGAACTCTGGAGTAGTTTGCCCAGCGGTTGTGCTGCCGTAGGAGGTTTTGGCCTCGAATCCTCCGGAAAACTGCGGTCGAAATCGCCTCCGCGCTTGAATCCGGAACCTTTGGGTCGCCGCCTGGCCGTTAAAATCCTCCCCACGGATCTCGATCACATGGGGGCCGGTCTCGGCGAACTTGTGAGAGAACAGGATGGAGCGCTCCGACACCCTGAGGTTCGCCGGCGTTTGCCCATCCACGGTGACGGCAACCGAATTGGGCACGACCCCGCCGGTGTTATCCTCGACGGCGAAGATGAAGTTTAACGGCTCTCTGATCACGATATCCCTCGGCTTCGGGAACGCCAGGGCGAAGCGGGGCGGGCTCCTGTCCTCCAGAACTCGGGTCTCAACCAGCTCTTGTCCCGCCGGGAGCCTGATGAGCGTGCCATCGGTGAATTGGACCGCGGCAAAGTAGCGGACAGCCGGTTGGACGACGAACCGCCTGGGGATGGTGACCGAATAGATCCCTCCCATCCCCATAGAGCGGTTCATGACAAACTCTATGGTCCGCGGACCGGAGACGACCTCCAGGAACACCTGGCTCACCCGTGCGGCTTGCGTCCCGGCGTCCAGCTCCACGGTCAGGAGCCCGTGCTCAACGACCGATCCTGGAGGGCTGAGCTGGGGTTGCTGCCCCACCACCCCCGTCGGGATGACCAAGACTACAGCGCATACAGTGAGCGTGACGGCTAACGCCGTGTTATAGTTCATGAGGTTCGTATTAGGGTCCACAGATCATCGTGTCTTCGATGTTCTCCACAGGGAGGGCCAATATTTGCGCCAGGGACATGCCGTACAACTGCTGGAGAAGCGCATCCAACTGCATGATGTCGTCGTCCTCCAACTGGTCCATGGAGATGATCGAGTTGGATCCGACGACGTAGGCTTCTCCCTGGGTCAGCTGTACGAAGCTATCGAAGAACAACATCGGATCGTCCCATGCGAGGATCACTTCGTCCTGATAGACAATCGAGGGTACGTCTCCCAATCTGACTAACCAGCATACATGCCCCGCGAAAATGGTGCCGGCTTCCACGACTTCACCCCCGCCGTCACCTGGGGGGCCTCCATCCCGGCCACCGTCACCCGGGGGACCTCCATTCCCATCACCATCACCCGGGAGACCTCCATCTCCATCACCGTCACCTTGGGGAGTGTCATCGCAGGCATCGCCGATCCCGTCGAAGTCGGAATCCTCCTGACGAGGGTTGGCGATGGCCGGGCAGTTGTCGAGCTCATCCCGCACCTCATCGCCATCCGTATCACAGGAAGCGACGCTGATGCTGAACTCGATCTCGTCACTCTCCCCAATCTTACGGTCGAGAACGTCGTAGCCATCCACCCGGACGGTGTAGGTCTCTTCACACTCCAGCGGGCGATTCGCGATATCGTACGTATATCCGGTATCGATCACCGTCACATCCCAGGTGGGGTTGATCGAGAACACCAGCTTGTGATAGTTCACCCGCGGGTCGCTCTCCCACTCAAACATGGGCGTGAGGGTGTCGAACACGTCTCCATCCTCTGGTTCAATGATCTCGAGCTCTATGGGCGTTATGTCGAACGTCCGGCTCTCCCCTGCCTGAGGGGCACCGGCACCGATCACCCGTCCCGTTCCGTCCACCATTCTGACCGTCCATCTGTACTCCTGTCCCGGCACAAGCGGGTCCACACCGTCCTGAGTGAACGGATTGTAGCTGAACGGGGTGGGATCAGGCCCCAATCCGTGATCGATCATCGTGCTCCAGATCTCCTGACCGGTGGACAGGTTCTTCAGGGTGAACTCCGAGATGACCTGAGCGTAGCTGGGGACCGGTCCCGGCAGCAGCCATTCGAAGTCGGGCGTGGTATCATCGAGAGTCGCTCCATGCGCCGGACTGATGAGCTCACCGGGGTCAGGATTGGTGATCTCGAATTTTTGGGGGTTGCTGCGGGCGATCTCAGCACCAAGACTTTTTGGAGGGTCGCATTCAAACAAAATTACAGTTATATCTATCTCTCCACTTGGTAAAGCGCGTTCATTGATGATTTGTTCTCCAAGTCCTGACTCTACAAACTGATCTCCTAATGAATCCGGGTTGATATCCGGATCCCCGATTATATCTGTGCCATCTGTCAGTGCGTCTTTCAGATCTCCCGTTGGGTCTATCGTTCCTGCAACTAGATCCACGTTGACGCTTCTGTTGGAAAACGAGTATTTTCTATTTGGTTCCAGCTGGAAACACCCTACTGTAAGGCCTGTAACGCTCCCTTCAATGCCTGATATATCGATGTCAAAATCAAACCCGAGAGCGACGAACTCCATCACCGATCCTGAACCTGTGTTATCAATGGTGATCCGGAGGATATCCTCCTCAAGAAAATCGTCGATCCCTAGG
>JBHIAT010000217.1:0-4043 GCA_046758705.1 Bipolaricaulia bacterium | reverse complement strand
AGCTCATGAAGGAAGAGCTTAAACGTAGGCGGATCGAGCCGTAGTTTTGCTGGGGAGTTAAAGAGCCCGTGATGGCCAACCTATCACGGGCTTTGTTTTGTGTGGTTAACGTCTTGGATCACTCAATTTAAGACGTTCACTCCTACCGTTGCCACACTTCTCGGCCTCGCGACAAGGTATCCATTTTGTTGTGAGTTCCATTGCCTGTGTAACACCAACTCAAGTTTCATTGTGCTAAGAAGGTCTACCCGGCTATGGATGATAGCGACTAAGCGTAGCTCATCCTAAACATCGGGAGTCAATAAGAGCAGAACGCACAAGAGAGGTATGTATGAGCAAGGGTAGGAGAAAAGAGACGCAGAGGGAGGTTCGGGGTCCAGAATCTCTTGAGCCGACAACATTGTCCAGTTTGTTGATAAACTCCGTTTCATCGCCTAAGTGGAAGAAACGAATTATTATAGCACTGGCGGTGATTGGATCCATCATTGTGCTTGTTAGTTTTCTCGGCTCAGCATCTGACATTGTAGCCAACATTTTAGCTATCGCGTATGAAGAATCACGACAACCCCATCTCGAGTATTCGTATAAGCTCCTGTTTTCTGAGGGTGATTATCAAGTCTATGCAGACGCTGTAGAACAGTTAACCGGAGAGTTCTTGGGAGAAGTCCACGAGTACACTCAAACGCGTACTGCTACTACCCATCCCGAAGCCGTCAGCGCTGTCCTACCTATGACTACTACAATTCCCGTTCACACTACCTCCGTGAAGGCTTTGGTTCACAACAACGGGGCAGCAACAGCCACGAAGGTACGAGTCTTCTTTACCATGGACCGACCAATAAATTCCCACGGCGTTGAATCATTGGAGCCATTTCGGGTAGTACAAGGAGGCGTAGGAAGGGTACCGACGAGATTGGCGCGTAGATATACGCTAAGGGCGGCTTTAGTTTAAGCGAACTGTAGGGTCTCACTTTCTGTGAGATGAGTCGCAGCAACCTTGAGATGCAACACGAACCTTTGACACTGCCAGATAGCTCATGAGATAACCCCCTGAGATAACTAGAGTTATCTTGACAAATCCCCCCAAATCTCCTATGATAACCCCACTAAAACCGGTCCCTATCCGGCAATAGACTCTCAAGATAACTTTCCTATGTCTGCGCAAAAGCATATCATAGACCAGTATCAAGACCACCTGACTCGGGTGGGGAAGAGCTCGAACACTGTCCAGGCCTACACCCATGACGTGTCGGCCTTTGCCACATGGTTTGAACAGACCACCGGCGAAAACCTGGACCCCAGGCCGTGGACCCCCGCGACATCCAGGACTTCAAAGGCTATCTGGTGCGCAAGGGGCTGAAACCTGCCACTATCAACCGGCGCCTCAAAGCCCTGCGGCGCTTCTTCGCCTGGGCCAAACAGAGGGGGCTGGCGGAGGATAGCCCGTATGACATCTTGGAGAGCTTTCTGGTCAAGGAGCAGAAGGACACCGCGCCCCGTTGGCTGAGCCGTTCGGAGCAGCTGGCCCTCCTACGGGCAACACGGAAGTCCAAGCGCAGAAGAGATCTGGCCATCATCCAGACCCTACTGGGGACAGGCCTGCGGATCTCGGAACTGGTGGCGCTGAGGCTGGAGGATGTGGATATCTCCGAGCGTAAGGGGGTGCTGCGTGTGCGTGCCGGGAAGGGCAGCAAGGCGCGTGATATCCCTCTGGACAACAAGACCCGCCGTGCCCTCTCCCGGTATCTGGAGGAGGAGCGGCCGGAGGCCGAGACCGATCTGCTTTTCCTGGGCCAGCGGGGGCCACTGAGCGAGCCAGGGATTCACTACCTGGTGACCAAGTATGCCTATCAGGCACAGCTGGAAGATGTGACCAGCCACACTTTGAGACACACCTTTGCCAAGAACCTGGTGGACGCGGATACCCCACTGGATCAGGTGGCCACGTTGTTGGGACATGAGAGCTTAGACACCACGCGAATTTATACCAGGCCCAGCGAGCAGGACCTGGAGCGAGCAGTGAGGCGCGCAGCTGGAGAGATATGAGAGGAATGGAACGAGAACCAACATCCCTAACAGAGAAACTGACCACGGCTGTAGCCATCGACTACCCGGAGGCCTCCGAGATCCTGGTGAGCTTTACCGATAAATGGGAGTTGGTGCACCAGATGGGTCGAGGAGACACGCCGCTCTACATTGCGGCCATGCCTCCCAGCAAGGAGGAACCGCGTCGCGACCACTTCTACGGCCTGGCGCCAGAGATCAACCTGGAGCTGACCACCTACCGCCATTATAAGTTCTTTGAACCCTGGCCCCTGCCCTCCATCCATGTGTCGTGGGACGAGACCACCGGCACCGGTCGGGTAGAAGGAATGGGCGACCTGAAAATCCAACTGAACTCCCTGGGACAGGCGCAGGCCTACTACGGGAAAGAGGTGGGGCTGATCTGGGAGGCGTACTTTCATCGGGGAACGGAGATAGCCGAGGTCACCTGGGTTGCCTTTTGGGAAGCGGTCGAGAGGGATTTAGGCGTTGGCAAGATCTATACAGAGCCGCATGAGCCGACCCTTGACCAGGAGGACTACACGGACTTTCTGAGCCGTCTCGGGTACGCTCCGGATCCGGATAACCCCCGGTGGTGGAGCAAGACGATTGAGTGAGGATGGGAGACGATCACCCCTTGTCAAACTGCTTTATCATTACGGCCGATAAGCCAACTCCAAAAAGGTGATGGCGAATGAACGATTTAGTGCGCAAGTTTCAGGAGACAGAGCACAAGGTGTCCGACGCCCTCGACACGATCTCGGACGTCATCACCCGGCTGCAGGCGACGAAGGATCAGCTGGAGCGGGACTTCCAAGCTATCTCAGACCAGCTCCAGCGCATGCAGTTCGATCCGGACAAGGTGCAAGAGTTCTGGGAGCAACCGTACGCCATCGTCGAGCGGAAACCCGATGAGTGGTACGTGATCTCGCCGACCTTCGTTGACTTCCAGATCGGCTGGCTGGAGAAAACGGTCAAGGGCTGGAACTACTTCGTCATCAACAAATACATGCACTGGCTGGCCCAGGTCCCCCAGGAGCTGCGGGAGAAGTTCCACTTCCCTAAGCCCCTACCGTTGAAAGTGTTCGATCGGACCGTCCTGACCGGCAAGGAACACCAGGAAGAGGCCTGGCAGCGCTACCGAAAGCACTTCTGGCGGCGCAAGGGTAGCGACAGGATCCTGGTCAAGAAGGGCCACGAGTTCAAGCTCATCGCCGAGATGATCGGCGACGGCATCCTGCCCTTCCTCCCGCAGCCCGTCAAGGAGGGGGATTACCGGGAAGCAGAGGTGCCCATCGAGTTAAGAAGCTACCAGGCGGAGGCCTGGGAGAAGTTCCAGGAGTTTGGCGCCCTCGGCGTTTACTGGGCTTTCGGCTCGGGGAAGACCATCTTCGGCATTTATGCTATGGCCCACATCACGGGGCCGAAGCTGGTGGTCGTGCCCACCGTCACGCTGAGGGAGCAGTGGGAAGAACGGATCCGGCAGTACATTCCCCAATTCGAAGATGAGATCGAGGTTGAAACCTATCGCTCTTATTCCAAGCTGAGGGACAAGGAATACAAGCTGATCATCTTCGACGAGTGCCACCGGCTGCCAGCCACCACCTTCTCCAGGCTGGCCACCCTGAGGACGGATTACCGGATCGGTCTGTCGGCGACGCCGTACCGCGAAGATGGACGAACGGACTACATCTTCGCCTTGACCGGATTTCCGGTGGGCATGGATTGGCAGGCGATCATCGAGAGCGGGGTGATCAAGAAGCCGACGGTGACCGTTTACATCTTGAGATCCACCCAGGACAAGCTCAGGAAGCTCGACGAACTCCTGAAAGACGACAAGAAGACGCTCATCTACTCGTACTGGCTCGACCTGGGCAAGACCATCTCCAAGCGATTCGACGTGCCTTTTGTCTACGGCGACACGAAGAGCCGGCTAGAGATTCTCCAGACCGCGCAGGTGGCGGCCGGGTGGGACCAGATCATCCGCGACGGCGACAAGG
>JBHIAT010000216.1:0-4111 GCA_046758705.1 Bipolaricaulia bacterium | reverse complement strand
TGAAGCTGTACCCCTTGCATGTCCATCTCGGCCAGGCGAAGATCAAGGTCAATGAACTTCCGTTCCAGGGGGCCTGCCTGTAAAGGACCAACCTTGATCACCGGCCCCCGCTCGTCGGCTGTAGAAAAGCTCGCCCCATATCGGGAACCTTCCTCAGCAATCAGCTTGAGATAGGTCTCGGGATAGTAGTGAGCGTGGATATCGATGCAGAAACGGTTGTCCATTCTGTCGCGCTTACGCCGCGTTCAGACAGAGCATTCATCTTACGCGACGTGGACCTCTCTTACCAGACTGATACACCACGTGACGATGTCCCATCGGCATCCCAAATATTAGGTGGCATTCACCCCGCTGTATAGCCAAAACGCTGGGTGGCATTTTTGTGAAAGGTCGAGAATCGACCCGCTCGGTCATACTCGTATTGATCTCGTGCTGGCACCAGACTATAGTTTCCCTCAACGAATCGGGAACCGGATCTTCACCTGAGCATAGAGGGACACGATCCGTGCACGGCCCACCATCGTGAAGGCGGGGGAATGTCTGGCGTGAGACGACAGCCGCGAAAGCTGCTCAAGAGCTTTCTCATCGATATGGACGGGGTGCTGGTTCGGGGCCACGATCTCATTCCAGGGGCTGACGTCTTTATCGAACGACTGAAGTCCACCGGTCGCAAGTTCCTGATTCTGACCAACAACTCGGAACGCACCCCCCAGGATCTCGAGCACCGACTCAGGGGGCTTGGTCTAAAGGTGACCTCGGATCACCTCTATACCTCAGCTCTGGCTACCGCCCGATTCCTCGCAACTCAGCACCCCAAGGGAACGGCCTTCGTGATCGGGGAGTCCGGCCTGATGGAGGCCCTTCACGACGTGGGCTACGTGATCACCGAATATCACCCTGACTATGTCGTGGTGGGTGACACCCCGCACTACGATTACGGCCGGATCACCCAGGCCATCCGGTTGATTCGTGACGGAGCCCGGCTCATCGCCACCAACCCCGATGTGACCGGCCCCAGCGAGATGGGGATTGTTCCAGCTACCGGGGCCCTGGTCGCCCTGATCGAGAAGTCCACCGGGCGCCAGGCCTACTTTGTGGGAAAGCCGAACCCCCTGATGATGCGGACGGCCTTGCGGCAGCTCGGGGAGCACTCGGAGAATACAGTGATGGTAGGAGATCGGATGGACACCGACGTCGTGGTGGGCATCGAAAGCGGCTTGGAGACGATCCTGGTCCTGACCGGGGTGACCCGCCGGGAGGACGTGGATCGTTTCCCCTACCGGCCCACCCGCATCGTCGACTCCGTCGCCGCCATCGAACTGTAAGAGGTTTTGCCGAGGGCGCGAACCTTGTTTAAGAATTTATGGAGCCGGTATATGATGGGGAGGAGGCAGGGGGAGCTGGAACGGGTGGGACCATGGTTCGGCGATACGAACAGATTCAGGTCTTCTCCAGAATGACGCCCGAGATGAGCCAAGCGCAGACTTGACCCCTTTCCATGAGCCCGATCTTCCCAGCATCCTTGCGCTTGATGGCGTGGGACCTGTTGCGATGCCGGCCTCGGCCCTGTATCTTTAGGCGAGCGGCGTAGAGGTGTTCCGGACGCAGAGACCGATGAAGGGCCAAAGCCGACGGGGACCGGATCCTTTTCAAAACAAGTTCTCTCCTCTCGTGCGGAGTTCTTAGGACGCTTTCGAATAAAAAGACTTGGAGAGATGCCGACAAAAACACGTAGAGAGAACAGGATCATTGAGATCTTCCTTTCTGCCTATGAGAGCGACTCCTGGGCGGATGCCAAGCTCGATTGGCTTGATGAGAAAGAAGACAGTGCCGTCGAAGTCCTCGCGACCAGGAGATCCGACGGAAAAACCCTCGCCATGGAGCACACCGTGATCGAACCGTTCGTCGGAGACAAAGACGACTTCGCTCGTTTCGCGCCCCTATTTCTCCAGATCGAGGACGACCCGTCGTTGATCGTGCCTGATCGCATCCTTTACGTCTATGTAACGGTGGGCACGCTTCAGAAGGGATTGAAGTGGGAAGCGGTTGCCCGAAGCGTCCATGATTGGCTCAGGGCGAACATCCGTGCCCTACCCGAAGGACGATCAACGCATGCCTGCGCCATCAGTGGAGCCGCCAAAGTGCCGTTCGACATTAGCCTCAGCCTACGGGTCATCTCGAGTCCCGGCGCCCAGGGGAAACTATTGATCCGGAGACAGCAAGTCGGAACTGACCTTGGAGAGATTGTCAGTAACGCGCTAAAGAAAAAATTGCCGAAGCTCGTGAACACGACCGCGGAGAAAAGGATTCTCCTTCTCGAACGTCAGCACATGAATCTCCTACCAGAACAGATCCTGGAGGAAATTGAGAGGCGGAGAACCGATTTCCCGGAGTTGGCCCACGTTCAGGAAATCTGGATCGTAGAGACCATGTTTTATGAATCCGACGGACACCTGCGGTTTGAGCTCTACCGCAACGGCGATGTGATCCGCGGCATCGACTTTCAACACGGGCGGCAGCTGTTCAAAGAGTACGCCGATACATCGGCCGTGCTTGACGGAAGGAAACACGCATGTCCTTAACGGTCCATATTAGCAATACAGGAAATCTGTAATGGGGTATTCCGGACGCGAAGACCGATAAGGGCTTTTTATGTTTCCTACGCTCCCAGACGACTGGAGGAGACCATGAGACAAATTAAAATTGTTCTCCTTCTTTCCGTTGTCCTGACTGGCTGTGCCACGACAGAGAGCGTCACCCGTGGAATGCACGATGCTGCCACCCTGGTTGTGGAGGCCCCTATCACAAGTGTCTATCGGCTGGTGGTGGAAACTGCTATAGAAAGCGGGTTTCTCATCGTATCCGAAGACCCAGCGCGAAAGGAGATCAGACTTCGAAGCGGATCCTACATGACGGGAATGTTCCTCTGTTCGGGACACATCTTGGGGGTCTTTCTGTCAGAAGACAGACTGGGGCGCACCCGCGTCGAGGTGTCGGAGCGCCGTGTGCTGGCCACCCAAGTATTGGGGTGCCATGACAAAGCGCCGGGATACATGACGTTACTCAATTCGAAAATCAGCTCAGTTTCTCAACGTGCACCAACACCGAGAACTCCAGAAATAGTAGGAGGAACCGCATTCGCAGTCAGACCTGATGGTGTGCTCCTTACTGCATTTCATGTTGTCCGAGGCGCGAAGATGATTGTTGCGACGTGCCCCGACGGTTCGGCATCTCCTGCCACAATAGAGCAGGCCGCCGCAAATATTGATCTGGCGGTCCTCCGGATCGCTCGCTCAACTCCTGCGTTTATTCCCCTTGGGGGTACGCGATCCTCCCGCGTTGGGGATCCCGTGTTTACGGTTGGATTTCCGACACCCGCGCTCCTTGGACGCGAACCGAAATTCTCCGATGGTGCCGTGAGCGCTCTGACGGGACCTGGGGGCGAAGCCACCTTTATCCAGATGACCGTCCCGGTTCAGCCCGGCAATTCCGGGGGACCGTTGCTCAATAACGACGGCGCGGCCATCGGCGTGGTCACGTCATCAGCAGCGGTTCAGGTGTTTCTCGCGGCGACGGGAACGCTTCCGCAAAACATCAACTGGGCGGTCAAATCCGAGTATGCGACCCCGCTATTCGAGCGGCCTGACTCGCTTGCGAAAGCCTCGAATCGAGAGGCAGCCATCGAACGTGCGATGAAAGCGGTGTGTCTTATCGAAGTGACTCGCCAGATGGAAACCAGGTAGCATCTCGGTTAAGGGGTCAGTTAAGGGGTCAAGTCTGCTCTTGACCTATGTTTGAGCTTCAATGGGATCGGGTCGGACTTGCCGAAGTCGCGTAATGACGGGAGGCTTCCGCTCACCAGGCCTCTAAGGGATGCCGACGAGTTCTGGGGACACCATGCTGATCTCTTCTATAGTGGGTACGATGATTGGTACTATAGTTGGTACTATGATGGGTACTAGAGTGGGTACCATGATCGGTACTATTGATGGGCGTAGGTGTTCATCGCGGTTTATCCGCAAGCTGGCCAGGCGAGGAAGGAAAAAGGCTTGTTTCGGCTCCCGGGTCCGGGGTAGTCTAGCGCGAACCTGAGGCAAGGAGCCCGGAGTGC
>JBHIAT010000215.1:0-4323 GCA_046758705.1 Bipolaricaulia bacterium | reverse complement strand
ATCTGTTAAGATACTCTATCTCTACCACCGTCCGTCTCATGAGGGATCCTCCTCATAACAGACCATGGTTAACTCAGCATATCATGATCTCGATTTACTGTCAAATCTCTGGAGTTGAATCTTCCTTCTATTGATTTATAGATATCCATTTCGCATAATAATCCATGGCAGATATTTGACTATTAGTATGTTCAATGGGGTCCTGGAAATAACGATCCCTAAATCTCTCGTATTCGTACTGAGCCCACGATCCGGCCTCTACTTAACCGCCCCACCGGTTATCCCGGCAATGATATATCGCTGGACGAAGATGAACACGATCAACAAAGGAAAAGTGGCAACAACTGTTAATGCCATAATGCCGTTCCATTCGATAGAGTATTGACCAAACAGTTCGGCAAGCCCCACGGTCACCGGTGCCTTTTCAGGACCCTTGGTGAGGATCAAGGCGAACATAAACTCATTCCAGGCCCGGATAAAAGCGTATACACCAGTTCCAATGAAGCCAGCCCGTGCCAGAGGGGCCACGATAGAGAGCAGTGCCCTCGTTCGACTGCATCCATCCACCATGGCCGCTTCCTCCAAAGATACAGGGATGGAGTCGAAATAACTTTTGAGCAACCAGACCACCAGGGAGAGGGAGAAAATGGTGTTCACCAAAATCAACGCGATATAGGTATCGTAAATGTTTAGCGCTCTCGACAGATTAAAGTAGGGAATCATTAGGACTGCTCCGGGGAACATCTGGAGGGCCAAGATGGCCAACATCAGGAGGCGCTTTGCAGGAAGTCGAAACCGGGAGAATCCGTAGCCTGCTAGAGCGCCCAGGATAACACAAAGCAACGTCGAGCATATCGAGATGAGGTAGCCGTTGAAAAAGAAACGCAGAAACCTCTGTTGGGAGAGTACAGAGGTGTAGGGGTCAAAGGTCCACACATCGGGGAATAGATTCGGTGGATAGGCGAATATCTCTCGGTTGGGCTTAAAGGAAGTAAACACGGCAAAGATCACCGGAAACAGAACCAGAAGGGTAACGATGGCCGCCGTTCCATATAAGATCAGTTGCTTGAAAAACGCTTTCTTGGCTTTCATGCTTGGGCTTCGGTCCTCTCTCCTCTGGAATACAAGAACATATAGGTCGCGATACAGACAGCCGCGATGAGGGCGATGATGACGCCGATCGCTGCGCCATAACCGAGTCTGAAATCCTGCAATCCCTTTTGGTAAAGAAAAAAGCTGATGAGATAGGTGCTTCGCAGCGGTCCGCCTCGGGTCATGATCCACACCAGGTCGAAGTGGATGAAGGTGGTGGCAAAATCGATGATGATGATCGTCATCGTCAGGGAGCGCAGCTGAGGAAGGGTCACGTACCGAAACGATTGGAGCCAGTTGGCGCCGTCCACCCGAGCGGCGTCGTACAAAGATTTGGAGATCGACTGCAATCCACCGAGTATCAGTATCATGTACAGGGGAAAGCTCCACCACGTGTTGACGAACAGAATGGAAGCCAATGCCCATCTCGTATCACCGAGAAAAGCGATTGTCGTACCAGAAAGCCGTTCGATAATGTAGTTTAAGGGGCCTAACGGGAAATAAAGCAGACCCCACACCAATGCAGCCGCCGGAGCTGAGAACAGGAACGGAAAGATAAGCGCCCCTCTGAAGAAATTTCTCGCTTTCGTGTTAGGCCATTTCGCGTTCAACAACAGGGCGATCGGAAATGCAATCGCCAGGTGCAGAGCGATCGAACCACCGGTGAAGATGAACGTATTCTTTAGGCTCACCCCGAACAGGGGATCGGAGAAGAGGCGTTGATACTGTTTCAATCCCACGAAAGCAAAAGATTGGGATTGGACAGAATATTCTTGGAAACTGAGCTGAAAAACCTTAAAGAGCGGAAACGCGATGCCCAACAGCAGGAATATCAGTGCCGGGGCCAGGAAAAAAAATCCCTCGAGATCATATCTGTCTTTGAACTCTTCGAGCATTCCCCCCATAAGATAACGACTGTGAGGCACCGGCTCAAAGCGCTTTATGCCCCACAGTCGTAGTTCGTGATTCGTTCGATCAGCCTACTGCTTCGCTTGTTGAATGATCTCGTTCCACGTGTCGGCCGCCTCATCCAGAGCGGTTCGAGCTGATTTCCTTCCTAGGAAGTACTCCTGGGAATGTTGGGTGACGACCTCACACAGCTCGCCGAGTCTGGGCAGGACGGTCCACGACTGAGAGGCGGGGTTCGCGACCATTGCCGACATGGGCCCCAGCACCGGATCCTCTTTGAGAGTCGGGGCATCAAGCGCCACCGTGTTGGCCCACGCCAGGGAGTTCTCCTCGACCATCTTGGCGGCCACCTGATAGCTCACCAAGTGCTTAAAGAACTCCCAAGCCAGCTCGGGATGCTCCGTCTGAGACGATATTGCGACACCGCTTCCCGTGATCAGGTATCCACCTGTGGCGTCCTCAAACGGTGGCGCAAAGGCGACCCTGATGCCAGGATTGCGCTGTCGTGCCTTGGGAGCGAAGAAAGGCCCGCTGGTGATCATAGGCACCTGCTCACCGGCGAACAGTTCCACGAATTCCTTCTCCCCGATAGCCAAAGCTCCTGTGGTGGTCCCTGGGTAGACCAGACCCTCATCGACCAGACTCTTCCAGTATTCCAGGGTCCTGATTCCGGCCGGCGAGTCGAAGCGAGCCAGTCCGTTTTCATCCACCATGTGCCCGCCGGCTTGAATCAAACGGGTCCAGAAGTCATACAGCATGAAGTGACAGGAGCTCTTCATAGCAAACGGCAAAGCGGCTCCCCATCTTCGAGCCTGAGGATCGCGAAACTTCCTCAGAGCCTCTTTGAACTCCACCCAGTTTGTCGGCGGCTCCAGGCCTTTATCCTCGAACATCTTCACGTTGTAGCCGACCCCGTACGCCTGGGTGTAGAGATAGGCCATGACGGTCTTGCCGTTCCAGAAGACCTGCCAGCCAGGGTTATAGTGAGTCATGAACGCTTCACCCTCCGATTCGAAGAAGGGCTCCAAGTCCTTCAGCATCCCCAGTCGGTCAAACGCTTCCGCCCAGGTCACCTCCATGCCCATGATGTCGGGGCACTCTCCAGCCTGACATAGCGTGAGCAGCTTGTCGCTATATTGCGCGTGAGGGACGTACATCGTCTCGACTTCGACGTTCGGGTGTGTTTCCTCAAACGTGGAGACGATCCAATCGATCGTGTCTCTGCCCCACTCTTGATCCCACCAGCCAGCCCAGACGATCTTGGTCTCCCCTTGAGCGAATCCTGAGGTTGAGACTAAGAGAAGACCCACGACGAGCGCCAGACCGACGCCTGTCAAAACTTGCCTACTCCGAAGACTCTGTTGAGTCATCGCTAGGAAAACCCCCCTTTGATTTTTGGGTTTGGGACATCTGCAAGCCTGGTATGTCGATCTTACATAGTGCACCTCCTCTCTTAATCTTAATGGCTCTGTAGAAACTCTTGAGTTAGAGAGTCACTGACATTCATTCGGTTCACTCTTATCATTATCAATGCAGATGATTTTGACATGTTGCTAGGTGAGCTCAAAGAGCCTGTCCCAATGGCTGTTGATATACTCCTAAGTCTCCATCCTTACCCTCCAGATAACAGCATATCATGATCTTAACTTATTGTCAAATATTCAGAATTGATTTTTTCTTAAATTCATCATAAATAGATTTTTCTCTTATAATAATCCACAATTGATATTTTACAATGGCAGGGTTATACTGAAATTACTTCAACCTGTAACTGGTTGAAGAGGGGATGGAGATCATGCCCAAACTGAAACTGAATCCTCATTGGGGTGAGACCCCTCGTTCCTTGCTCCAAAAGAGCTTGGAGGCTGAGATCAAGATGCTGCGAGAGCGGTTCCTCGCCCTGTACTTCATCGCCTCTGGTCTCTCCGCCAGCCAGATGGCGCTGCTGTTGGGGCGGACCCGTCAGACGGTGACTGAGTGGGTGCAGCGCTTCAATCGCGGGGGCCCCGAAGCTTTGACTCCCAAATGGCGAGGGCATCCTGGCAAGCGCCTCTCTGATGAGGAGCTGGAATAACTTCGCAAAGTGATTCGCCGTCCACCCCGTGAGGTCGGAATCCCGGCCGGATGGTGGACCGCCAAGTGGGTAGCTGTCTATGTGCACAACGCGTTTGGAAAGCCGATTCATCCGGAAACCGCCCGTCGCTATCTTCATCAGTTGAGGGTTGTGCCCAAGACTCCCCGAAAGCGGTCACGGCTGGCCTGACTTAAATGACTTATCAGAATAACAAAGGCCCAGCCGTGGAAGGGGGTGATTCTATTGAG
>JBHIAT010000214.1:0-4351 GCA_046758705.1 Bipolaricaulia bacterium | reverse complement strand
TCCGGACCGATGATGATGCTGATCTCGGCGGCGTAGCGCCGGGTCAGTCGCTCCAGCTCCCTCACCGACAGCTGTTTCGGATCGCAGCGCACCCCGCCTTTCGCCCCACCGAACGGGATGTCGACCAAAGCGGTCTTCCAGGTCATCAGGATCGCCAGGGCGGTCACCTCTTCCAGGGTGACGGCCGGGTGGTAGCGGATCCCTCCCTTGGTCGGCCCGCGCACCGCATGATGTTGAACCCGATATCCTTCGAAATGCTGCACTGAGCCATCGTCCATCTGTACAGGGAAATTCACGATCAAAGAGCGCTTCGGGTACCGTAACAACTCCACCAGCGCTTCCTCCAACCCAAGACGCTCCGCCGCCCGATCGAAACAATACTCCACCATCTTGAGCGACTCTTCCTCAATCCTCCCGATCTGATGGTGAATAGGCATCGTACGCTTCTCTCCTTTCTTTCAGTTACACTGAGCAGATCGAGGCGGTCAGCCGGCCCCAACCGTGGGATGGGGGGAGATCTCCAGCCCGAGCGCCAAAGAGATCCCGAGGATCGTCTTCGCGTCCCGCAATCGACCCTCGACGAGCATCTCGATCACCCGCTCCTGGGAGAACGTCACCGGCTCGATGAGTTCGTCCCCGGGCCGCTTCACCTCATCCTTATCCTCCAACCACTCGAGGTTCCGGGCCAGGAACAGGATTATCTCCTCATTGCAGAATCCGGGGGAGGTGTAAAACCGGGCCAACGGCTCCCAATACCCACCTCCCAGGCCGGCTTCCTCGGCCAGTTCCCGCTGAACTCCGGTGAGTGGATCCTCATCCGGCTCGAGCTTCCCCGCCGGGATTTCCCACAGGATCCGGTCGACGGATCGGCGGTACTGACGGATCAACACGACCTCATCGCTCTGAAGCAGTGGGACGACCGCGACCGCCCTCGGATGCTCGACGATCTCCCGTCTCGAGCGTCTGCCATTGGGGAGTTCGACCTCTTCCACCCGCAGTTTGAGCACCCGGCCCTCGAAGACGACCGACGAAGAGAGAAGTGTCTCGCTGAACTCCTCCATCTTTATCGCGCGTCACCCCTTTCAAACCCAATTCCAGTATAGTCGAATCGCGGGGAGGGGTCAATGACAATGGAGTTTCAACGACGGATGTCATCGGCTTTAGCAGCCCGCAGTTTGACCCTGTGACCCCGCTTTGCTATCATTGATCATTGTGGATGTGAAGTTCGGTAGGGAGAACCGACTCCGCAGCCGCGCGGATTTTGAGCGAATCTACCGACAGGGACAGTTGCTCCAGAGCCATGAACTTCGGATCTTCGTGCTTCACAAGCAGGAGCAGACACCCCGGTTGGGGATCGCCATCAGTCGAAGGGTCGGGGGGGCGGTCAAGCGCAACCGGATCAAACGGGCGATCCGGGAAGGGTTCCGTCTCCATAAGGCCGTGTTTGTAGGGACCGATACCGTCGTCCAACCGAAGGTGTGTGCAGGGAAAATGGAGAATCGGGCGATCCAAACGGCGTTTCTGAAGCTCTATCGTCGGGTGTCACGATCGAACCTTCAGCGAGAAGGGGGTTACTCCAATGCAGGATGACGAAGTGCTCTTCACCCCAAGCGGTTATGAGGAGATGAAGCAGCAGTTGGAGGAGTACAAGCGCAAGCTCCATAAGGAGATCCCAGAGCGGATCAAGGAAGCCAAGGAACACGGGGGCGAACTCCGCGAAAACAAGGAGTACGACGATATCAAGCAGGAGCAGGCTTACCTGGACGGTGAGGTCCGCAGACTGGAGAGCATCCTGGAACGGGCCGTGGTGATGGACGAGAGCGAGATCAACACCTCCCACGTCGGCATCGGTTCCAAGGTCACCCTCAGGGATGTCGAGCAGAAGAGGACAGAAACGTTCGAGCTAGTGAGCTCCGCCGAGGTAAACCTGGAGCAGAACAAGATCTCGGTGACCTCTCCGGTAGGGAGCGCGCTCATGGGACATCACAAAGGGGAAGAGATTGCGGTAGAAACTCCGTCTGGAAAAGTGAGGTACAAGATCTTAGCGATCCAGAAAGGCTGAGCCTACCAGGGCCGATGAGTGATCTGAGGGAGGAACGGCTCAACAAGCTGAAGCACCTGCAGGCTCGGGGAATCGACCCCTACCCTCACCACTACAAACCGAGGGATCGGATCGGCGAGATTCGAGAGGCGTTCGCGGAACTGGATCCGGACGAGCAGGTCGATCGACAGGCGGCGGTGGCCGGACGGATCACCGCCAAGCGGGTGATGGGGCGGGCGGCGTTCCTCGACGTCCAGGACGCGAGCGGCAAGATCCAGGGGTATGCCAACGTGGACACCCTGGGCGAGGAACGCTATACACGGTTCACCGATCTGGACATCGGGGACATCCTCGGGCTTGAGGGGACGGTCTTCAAGACGAGGACCGGAGAGCTGTCGATCAAAATAGCGGAGTTCCAACTGCTCAGCAAATCGCTGCGTCCACTCCCGGAGAAGTGGCACGGGCTCCAGGATGTAGAGAAACGCTACCGCCAGCGCCATCTCGATCTGATCGCCAACGAGGAGGTTCGTCAACTCTTTCTCAAGCGGAGTCGGATCGTGACGGCGATGCGTCGCTACCTGGACGATCGAGGGTTCCTGGAGGTGGAAACCCCGATCCTACAACCAATCTACGGCGGCGCCACCGCCCGACCGTTCACCACCCACCACCAGGCACTCGATCGGACACTCTATTTGCGTATCTCGGATGAACTCTACCTGAAACGATTGATCATCGGTGGATTCGAGCGAGTGTATGAGATCGGCAAGGACTTCCGCAACGAGGGGATCTCGACGACCCACAGCCCTGAGTTCACCATGTTGGAGTGCTATCAGGCCTACGCCGATTACCACGACATGATGACGCTGACCGAGGAGATGGTCGCCAAGATCGCTGAGCAGGTGTTGGGAGAGACCACGATCAGCTACCAGGGGAAGACCGTCGACCTCTCCCCGCCGTGGCATCGGCTGACGGTGGTCGAGGCGATCGCACGGGAGACCGGGATCGACCTGGAGCGTTGCGCGACCCTGGAGGATTTACGCCAGCGGGCTGAAGAGCTCGACCTGAAGCTGGATCCGCAACCTAACTGGGGGAAGCTGGTCGATGAGATCCTGAGCGAGTACGTCGAGCCTAAACTGATTCAACCGACCTTTCTGATCGATTATCCGCTCGAGCTCTCTCCGCTGGCCAAGCGGGTTCGTGATCCGGGCGATCGGCGGCTGGAGCTGGTGGAGCGGTTCGAGCCGTTCGTCGCCGGCCTGGAGTTTGGCAACGCCTTCTCCGAGCTGAACGATCCCCTCGACCAACGGGAGCGGTTCGAGGCTCAGGAGCGGCTCCACAAGGCGGGTGATGAAGAGGCACAGCGTATCGACGAGGATTTCCTGATGGCGCTGGAGTACGGGATGCCACCGACCGGCGGGCTGGGGATCGGGGTTGACCGGGTAGTGATGTTACTCACCGACTCCCCATCGATCCGTGAGGTGATCCTGTTCCCGATCTTGCGGGACTAGCGTCATGAGGTTCCCTAAGCTTTTGGGGTATACTCCTCTAATGCGCCGTCATCCAAGAAGTGTACGTCGTGGTCGCTCAAGAACTCCCCGGTGAATACTCCTTCTAAGACCTTTCTGGACTTTCGGCTTGAGATGGACTACACTTATGCTCGGGAGCAAATGGCTTGTTAAGGCACTCCCTTCACTTTTCGCGCTAGAAGCACCATGCGGTGAAACCAACGGCTTCGCTCTATCGAAGCAGCTACGGTCAAGCATAATGACAATGGGCATAAAGAGTTCAAGATCTGCGGAATTAGAACGATATCTGGAGGGCGAGAGGGAGATTTTGGCTCTCTATCTATTCGGCTCACATAGTGAGGGTGTGACTCATGTGCGAAGTGATGTGGATCTTGCCCTGCTTCTGGCTCCGAAGGTGGATAAGGGGAGATACTTCGAATATCGACTGCGATACCTCTCAGGGATGAGGAAGTTCTTTAGGGGCAAGCTGGATCTCATTATACTGAATCAGGTGCCTCCTCTGCTCCAGTTCCAGGTGCTCAAAAAGGGACAGCTGATCTTCGATAGGGACTCTGACGTAAGGGCTGAGTTCGAGATGAAGATGCTGAGCCGATATTATCTCTCAACGGGCTTTTATAAATTTCACTTTACTCACCTCATCCGGCGCATCAAGGAGGAAGGCCTTGGCCGTGGATCCCAAAGTCATAGAGGCACGTCTGAAGAAGTTAGACGAATATCAGAGAAGTTTAGCTCGCTTTAAGAATCTATCGCTCGATGAGTATTTACAAAATGATGACATTCAAAC
>JBHIAT010000213.1:0-4355 GCA_046758705.1 Bipolaricaulia bacterium | reverse complement strand
CCGTTGGCACTGAAGGCGTTGGTCTTTGGTCATGGTTAATTCACATCACGCGTCAATAAATCTCTATATCTTTCCCCGTTTTATATTTTATAACAGTTGACAAGCAGGGCAAGACCGAAGTAAGCTTCCACATGTCGCCTGTGAAAGGAGGAAACATCATGAAGCCCTTTGATAAGCATCCAGATCTCATTGTTCGGCAGGAGAAGCCCTTCAATGGCGGGCCTCCTCTGGAACTGCTTCGCCAGGCCTTTGTGACACCGACAGACCTGTTCTTCGTCCGCAATCACGGATCCGTTCCCGACATCGATCCAGACGGCTATCGCCTATCCGTCACCGGCATGGTGAACAGGCCCATAAACCTTTCACTGGACGAGATTCGGAATCACTTCCCCAAAAGCACCTATGTGACCACTCTCCAGTGTGCCGGCAATCGGCGCGACGACCTTATAGCGATCGCTCCACTCCCCGGAGAAGTCGCCTGGGGGGCGGAAGCCATCAGCAATGCCCGGTGGGGTGGAGTCGCTCTGCGGGAGGTCCTGCTGGCGGTGGGGGTCGAGGAGGGAGCCCGGCACGTGGCGTTTACCGGCCTGGATGAGGTCGAAAAGGAAGGTCGACGGTTTGGATTCGGGGGCTCCATCCCGATCGAGAAGGCCATGAGCCCGGAGGTCCTCCTGGCCTACGAGATGAACGGCGAGCTTCTTGCGCCCGTGCACGGTTTCCCCCTACGGGTGGTGGTGCCCGGCTATATCGGCGCCCGGAGTGTCAAGTGGCTGGCCAGCATCACGCTTCAGACCGACCCCTCAGCCAACTACTTTCAGGCCCATTCCTACAAACTCTTTCCGCCTCAGGTCCGGGCAGAGACAGCCAACTGGGATAGGGGGCTGATGCTGGGAGAGCTATCGGTGAATGCCGTCATCTGCCAGCCTCTGGAAGGTGAGACGATACCGGCGAGTCCAACCCTAGTCCAAGGATACGCAATAGCAGGTGGGGGCCGCCCCATCGAACGAGTGGACCTGTCCATCGATGAAGGGGAGACATGGGTGATGGCGGATCTGCTGGAGGACGATCATCCGTGGACCTGGCGCTTTTGGGAGGCCAATCTAGAGCTTAAACCTGGCCCATATCAGATCATCGCCCGGGCCTGGGACTCGGCAGCCAACACACAACCGGAGGAAGTCAAGAACATCTGGAACTTCAAAGGCTACATGAACAACGCCTGGCACAGAGTCAGGCTAAACGTGTGGCACAACAGCTAACACGGGCTTTGCAACCCACTACGTTCATCCAGAAGCGAATCCTAACCGGACGGTTCCAAAACGGCAGCGTTGTATTAAGCGATAGAGGGCATGGAAATCCCCTTCTTGACGTGGGTGTGATCTCCTTGAATCGGGGAAGGGATGTCTAAGATTTTCCTGATCTAGGCATAATATAAGAATGCTAGGGAAGGGAGATCCCTTACCAGTAATCTGTAGTGATCTGCTCTTACAAAGATACCAAAGAGAGGGATCTTATGAAGATGTTCGGCGGGTTGCGACTCAGGGCTGGGGATGACCGCGGGTTCACGATGCTCGAGCTGATGACCGTTGTAGCGATCATTAGCATCATGACGGCGGCTTTCATCCCACAGCTCACTGGGTACCGGGATCGGGCCAGGGTGAGGAACGCCCAGTCGGCGCTGGCCAACGTGAGAACCGTCCAAGAGACGGTCCGGGCCATGGAGGGGAGCTATGCACAGTCCTCAGCCACCATACCCACTACCACATTGGGCACTCTCGGTACCGGGGAGACCACGATGGCTGAGTTTCTGGATTTCACATTCTCAAACGTCGGCTTCCGGGCAATGACGCTGACGAACACCGGCGGGTCCTCGTACGTGAGGTGGCAGAGCTGGACGACCATCACTGGTAACAGCGATGCTTACAAGCTCTGCTTTACCGTCCACAGTACCGGTACGGCCGGACTACAAACGGTCGGCAAGGTGTGGCTGAGTCAGACAGACTCAGCAATGGAAGTGAGCAGCTTTGCAGGCTGTGATACGACTTAGTCGTAGTACAGACTGTGTAAATTAAAGAGCAGATTGTTGGTAACCGTATTCCCCTTTGGACGTAATCACGCTTATCTTCCACAACAACCACAATAACGGCGTATTGTCTGCTGTTACAAGCTACTCGGCTCTGTTGGCTTGCGACAGGTGACAGTTTCTGGTAGTCTAAGCTATGGCATGAGATGGATGACTTATCCTAAGATGAGGTAACACTTTGGGAGGCGAGCGATGGATCTGCTGAAAGACCTGCGTCAAGCGGTGCTGGATGGGAATAAGGAGCAAGCTGGCTCCCTGACAGAGAGAGCTCTGGAGGCCGAACACACCCCGGGGGCGATCCTCCACGAGAGCCTGATCCGCGCCATGGATATCGTCGGCGAGGAGTATGAAAAGGAGATCCGCTACCTCCCTGAGATGCTCGTCTCAGCAGAAGCCATGAAGGGTGCCCTGACGGTGCTTCGACCCCACCTGACCTACTCTGAGGTGCGGGCTGCAGGGACGGTCGTCATCGGCACCGTGGAGGGGGATCTCCACGATATCGGCCAAAACTTGGTGGCGATGATGTTGGAGGGAGCCGGCTTCGAGGTTATCAATCTGGGGGCGGATACGCCAGCGACGGCGTTCGTGACGGCGATCCAGGAGGCCGACGCCGACATCGTTGCCCTCTCGGCCCTGTTGACGACGACCCGGACCCAGATGAGGGAGGTGATCCAGACACTGAGGCAAGCCGGCTTGAAGGAGCGGATCAAGGTCATGATTGGGGGAGCCCCGGTGACTCAGGAGTTTGCCGATCAGATCGGTGCTGACGGCTATGCCCCCGATGCCGCGGCCGCGGCCCGGCTGGCCCGACGGCTCATCGAGGCTGCCTGATCCCTTCGGGAAGGAGGTTTCTGTAATGATGGATTCTTGGGAGCGGGTTCAGATGGCGTTTGCCCACCGAGAACCGGACCGGGTGCCGATTTGGGAGTTGACCATCGATCCTCCCATCAGCACCCAGATCTTGGGTCGGGAGCCGATCTATCGGAACAAACGGCTGGAGCAGGAACTGCTCATCCAGGGGGACCGGGATTCCCTCGTCTTTGCGGCCCTCGACGATGCCATCGAGCTCTATCGGTCCCTGGAGCTGGACATCCTCCCGGTCGAACTCTGCCCTCCCACCCAGGTTCGGGAGGTCCTCCCAGAGGGGAACTACTATCCACCGGAGCGGCTGGAGGAGGGGGTCTACCGGATTCCCTTGGCTGGCGATCAGTGGCGGATCATCCGCTATGACCCCAAGGCCAACTTCCTCAGTGAGGTTGACTCCTCGATCAAGCGCAGAGGGCTTCCGGCCTTCCAAAAGCATGTCGTGGCCCTGGAGGCTCAGAACCCGGTTGTTGAAACCAGCCAGCTCGACGGAATTCGCTACGCCCAAGAGCGGGTCGGGAACGAGATGGTGATTCTGGAACGGGACATCGACATCGCTTTCCCCAGCGGGGCGACCTGGATGGACCGGTTCCTGATGTGGATGATCACCGAGCCCGGGTGGGTGCACCGCTGGATCGAGGTCCAGCTGCGACAAGAGCTCGTCAAGATCGAGACCGTTGGGAGGCTGGGCGTGAAGTTTGCCTTGGGAGGGGTTGATTTCGCCTACAACCGGGGGCCGTTCTTCTCCCCGACCCACTTCCAGACCTTCTACGGACCGGTCCTGAAGGAACTGACGGAGGTTTGTCATAGACACGGGATCGCCTTCATCAAACACAGTGATGGGAACATTAACCCGATCCTGGAGACGATAGTAGAGGCCGGCGTCGACGGCCTCCACGCCATCGAGCCCCGGGCCGGCATGGACATTGGAGCCCTAAAGGAACGCTACCGGGACCGCCTCACTTTGTGCGGCAACGTCGACTGCGGCCTTACCCTCTGTGAGGGAAGTGAGGACGAGGTGCGGCAGTCGGTCCGGGAGATCATCCGGGCGGCGGCCCCCGGCGGGGGGTTCACCCTGACTTCCTCCAACACCATCCATGCCGGAGTGAAGCCGGAGAACTACCTGGCGATGCTCGACGAGGCCCGCAGCTTCGGTCGCTATCCCATCGCAGTCTAACCCCCGCATGCGGGAATTCTTCGCTTCCTTATGATCGAAATCACGTTGGGAACCGACCTCTATCATTGCAAGCAGGCCTGGGGGAGTTAAAATGCAATCGGTCCCTAAGCATTAAGTGAGAGATTTTGCCCGAGGAGTGAGATCGATGAAAAAAATTGATTTCAAAAAAGAGCTCAACCAGTTATACAGCCCCTCTGCAAAAGAAGCTGTGATCGTTGATGTTTCCAAGATGAA
>JBHIAT010000212.1:0-4414 GCA_046758705.1 Bipolaricaulia bacterium | reverse complement strand
TACTGGCAGCACGGCCTTTCGACAGAGCGGGATTTTATCTATGTGACTACGCAGAATCTGAGCCATGATCAACTTCAGCAATTGAGCGATGAAGTTGGGACTAGCCGGGCGTTACTGGTGATGTGCCTTGCTTTTCGGAGCAAGCCGGATCGGTATCCGAACCTGACGATTAAGAAGATACCCAAGGCCGTCCTTAGCCGCTGCGAGTGGGGCAAGGATGATTACAGCTTGCAGGTGGAAAATCTGCCTAAGGCTCCGCCCCCGCGTGGACAGATAGAGTTGATTGCGATGGAGGGAGATTAACCGCAAAGAATGCAGTGAAAGAAACGCCTATGCCGACGATCAGCGTGTTCTATGGTATAGTGATTCAAATGTTCTGGCAGGATCATGCGCCGCCGCACTTCCACGCCCTGTATGCCGAGCACGAAGCGCTGATTGATTTGCGGGGGCTTCGCGTGATACGCGGTTTTTTGCCGCGCCGGGCCATGGCGTTAGTATTGGAGTGGGCCGCGGAACACCGCGACGAACTAATGGAGGACTGGGACCTATGCAGCCGAATGCAAACCCCGAAAACAATCGAACCCCTGAAGTAGAGCCTGCCATACGGCATACCGTCGCCTGGCGGCTCACGTCTGTGACCGCCTTGCCAGACGCCCGGTTACGGGTGACTTTTGTCGATGGCACGGCGGGTGAGGTTCACATGCGCTCGTTTCTGAGCAATCCGAAGGTCGACGGCACCGTGTTTGAGCCGCTGCGCGATCCGGCAGTGTTTGCTCAAGCCCACGTCGTGATGGGCGCGATTCACTGGCCGAATGGCGCCGATCTCGCTCCGGATGCGATGTATGATGCCATTCGAGAACATGGTCTCTGGGTTCTGGATTGAGCCCGTGGCTTGGGATCATGAACCGGCACGTTAACGCCATTGCCGGGCGGCTGAGCCTGCGGCCCCCGCAGCGACGGTCTCTTGAAATTCTCGACCGGATCACTGAGATTGTCCCGCCGCGCAAGGGCGTGGACGTTGAGAATGCGCTCGCTGTGATCCGTAGCGAGTTTCCCACGGTTTCGGATTTCGAGCGAGAGTTTCCGTCGCTGTGCTTCGCCCTGGCTACCGGAGTCGGTAAGACGCGCCTCATGGGCGCTTTCATCAGCTACCTTCACCTCGCTCACGGCATCAATAACTTCTTCGTGTTAGCCCCTAATCTCACTATCTACAACAAGCTCACCACGGACTTCACGCCGAACACGCCGAAGTACGTCTTTACCGGCATTGCTGAGTTTGCAACGGAACCGCCAGACATCATTACAGGCGACAACTATGAGGGCAAAGCGGGGACTCTTTTTGACGAGCTACTCCGCTGCAAGGTAAACATCTTCAACATCTCCAAGATCAATTCCGAGGTCCGCGGCGGAAAAGCCCCTCGCATCAAGCGCCTTTCAGAATACATCGGTGAGAGCTACTTCGACTACCTCGCTAACATGAAGGATCTGGTACTACTCATGGATGAGTCGCACCGTTACCGTGCGTCGGCGGGCGTGCGGGCAATCAACGAATTGAAGCCGGTAATGGGGCTGGAACTTACGGCCACCCCCTTCATAGAAACGAGCCGTGGTCCGGTCCAGTTTAAGAACGTGATCTACGACTATCCCCTGGGTAAGGCTATGGTGGACGGATTCGTCAAGGAACCGGCGGTAGTAACCCAAAAAAACTTCGATCCCATCCAGTTCACCCCACCGCAGATCGAAGAGATCAAGCTCCAGGATGGAATGCGGCTACACGAAAACACTAAAGTCGAGTTGGAGACATATGCGCGACAGATGGGGAATCAGCCCGTTAAACCCTTTATGCTGATTATTGCACGGGATACCACCCACGCAGCCCAGCTCATACAGCTCATCCAATCGGAGAAGTTCTTCGGGGGAGAGTACAAAGACAAGGTCATCCAAGTCGATTCCAGTAAAAGCGGTGCGGAAGAGGACGAGATGATTCAGCGCCTGCTGGCGGTGGAAAGTCCAGAAGAGCCAACGGAGATCGTCATCCACGTCAACATGCTTAAGGAAGGCTGGGACGTGACCAACCTTTATACTATTGTCCCATTGCGTGCGGCCAACGCGCGAATTCTAATTGAGCAGTCCATCGGGCGCGGGCTGCGGCTGCCCTACGGCAAGCGCACTGGCGTGAGCACGGTGGATCGACTGAACATCGTTGCCCATGACCGTTTTCAGGAAATCATTGATGAGGCAAACCGGCCGGATTCGGTCATACGGCTTACGAAAGTCATTCTGGACCCGAATACCGACTTGCAGAAGATGCGGACGGTCGTTGCAGAGTCGAACCTTACTCAGCAGATCCAGGGCGCCACTTCACAATCGGGAACCGCGACGGCGGCGGTTTTTAAGACCGAGGCCGAACGCCAGGTTGCACAGGCTGCCGTTCAGGTGATCAAAAAGTACGAGAACCTTCCTGCGTCGAGTCATCTGCTGAAAAAGGAGATACAGTTAAAGATTGCCGACGAAGTAGCGGAGTACCTAAGGCCTGTGCAACAAGCTTTGCCGGGCGTCACGGAAAAAGTGGACATCGCGTCGATAGTGGCCAAGACTGCCGAGTTGGTTGTTCAGCAGACCATTGATATTCCGCGAATTCTGGTCGTGCCGAAAGGAGAGGTAACTACAGGATTTCATCCGTTCAAGTTGGATTGTTCCAGTATACGTTACCAGCCAGTGGAGCGCGACTTGTTGATCCAATATTTGCGCACGAATACGCAGCAGACCCTTGGCTTCGGCGGCCAGTTCCAGTATGAGCTGCGCCTTGAGGATTACCCTGTGCGGGGGCTGATTGACTTCGACGACATCTCCTACGATGAGCACGCCGACCTGCTCTATGATCTAGCGGGGCAAATGGTTGCCCATTTCCGCTCATATCTTTCGGAGGACAAGGCGCGAAACGTGCTCATTTATCATCAAAAACAGCTCGCGGCATTCATCCATGCGCAAATGCAGGACCACCAGTGGGAGAAAGCGACCGGCTATGACGTTGTGGTAACTAAGAGCTTTACGGAACTTAAGGAACCTGCCTACTCTGCTAAAGAGGGTGAGCCCATACACGACTTCCGCCAGACCGTGGAAGAAAAGAGCCGAATCCCGCAGATGCTCTTCGGAGGGTTTCGCCGATGTCTTTATACAATCCAGAAGTTTCAATCCGACCCGGAGCGAAAGCTGTCCGTCATCTTAGACCGAGAGACACAAAAGTGGTTCAAACCGGCGAAACAACAGTTTCAGATCTATTACAAGGCGGGTATCGACCCGCAAGAGTATGTGCCCGATTTTATAGCTGAAACAGAGTCTGGCATCTACATGCTTGAGCCCAAGGCCCGGAACGAAATGACCGACCCTGATGTGCTGGCTAAGAAAGATGCGGCAGTCAAATGGTGCGACCTTGCCACGAACCACAACCAGAAAAACGGCGGCAAGCCGTGGAAGTACGCGCTTATCCCTCACGATGCCATTACGGAGAACATGACGCTGGCTGGGTTGGTTAGTCAATTCGGCTCTGCCCTCTGACCTCTCGGTGGGTCGCAGCTTGAATCTTGCACAAATTAAGCCCTGTGATCGGCTAAGAAGCTCTCTGGGAAAAACTAGAATTTCAGAACCAAATCAGCTATACAAAGTTAGATAAACTATGAAGATCCCGTGCGCTATATATCGAGGCGGCAGCAAGCCAATCTTCTTCTTGGATAAGGACTTGCCCCAAGATCCTAAAATGAGGGACCAGGTGATCCTTGCCGCCTTTGGTAGTCCGGATCTGCGCCAGATCGGCGGCTTGGGCGGCGCTGATCCCTTGACCAGCAAAGTCACTTACATCGGCCCTCCATCTGTTCCCAATACAGATATCGATTATACCTTAAAGATCATCGTGGCGGAATTTCATGTGTGCGACGGGGAGTTTCACAGCGACGGGACTTTCAGCATTGACGATGCCCCTGGAACTGGCTCCAAAAGCCTTCTTGATTTCATTGACTCGGGTGGTGCTGTAACCGGGGCAGTCTGTCTTGGCGCCGCGGCCAAGATCAAGGGAACAATCGCACACGAGATTTTTCGCCAGGTTCAGCCCAACAACTCACGTGCTGTAAGGATTGGCCACCCTTCCGGTACGATCCAAGTGGAGATTGAGGTCGAAAAAAAAGAATGGTCGCTTGGAGCTCACCAAGGCTGCTCTGGCCCGCACGGCCCGCCTCCTGATGGATGGAAACGTTCACGTACCGAGCCGCTGAGGTACCCAACCAGGCGTGTGATCTCCAAGGACCGAAGGCCGCTATAATCCCAAGGCCCCCTGATCTCCTGGACGACAAGCTATAAAACGGTTTCCTCCACCCTATAATGGTGCCTTATCAGAAGGGCCATCACATCGCAGCTTTCC
>JBHIAT010000211.1:0-4438 GCA_046758705.1 Bipolaricaulia bacterium | reverse complement strand
TCTTGGTGAACTGGAGAATGATTCGAATCTACAACCAGGACGAGCGCTTCAGCATTTGTATAGAAGTATAAACTCCTTAACACGGCAGAGAGTTCGTTGGTTTTGTTAAGAATGGATGTCCAACCGCGTATCCGCAGTGAGCGCGGAGGATCAATCGGCTGAGTCTGTCTGCCAAGAATGCCTTCAACGAGAATACGAACCGCTGCTTCGTCTGCTGGTGATTCGCTGAGTACAGCGACTTTCATTGCTCGCGAGGAACTCCGCCAAGGACTCCACTGTACCACACCTCGCCTAAGGGGGCACCTTCCAGGATCTCTTCAATATCGGGCCGATCAATCAGGCGCTCGAATTGGGCATACAGTCCGATTTTTTCAGCAATCACAATCTCCTCTGGATGGTCCTTGTATAGATCGAGGAAGTAAGGCGAGTGGGTGGTTGCCACTACCTGAACGGGATCGCGTTTTTCGCCAAAGTTTTCTGGGTAACTCAGTCGATATAGGGCATCTTGTACGTTCCGTCGGAGCCTCGGATGGATGCCCCGGTCAGGTTCCTCCAAGCACACCATTGACGGTGGATCAGGAAGGTAGGCCAGTGTGAGAACGGCCAGAGCGAGGAGCGTCCCCTGGGAAAGGTCTGCTGCTTGGATCGGGTGTTGACCTTCACGAGTTCGAAGTAAGAACACCCGCCTTCCAGTTTCCGGTGTATCAAACAAGATGCGGTCAAATTCCGGCAACCATCGCCCAAACTCCTCGTTGAGCGCTTCGAATCGCTCTGGTTCGTGATCCCGAAGGTGGTCGAGAACTCCCACGAGATTATGGCCGCCCTCTGACAACCCTACTTTAGGTTCGAGTCGCACAGGAGCAGCTAGGGTGGTCGCGATAAGCGAGTAAGCTCTGATCCTTCTCAAAAATACATTTAAAGCTTGCTTATCTCTATCTGATAGCGATGATCCAGGGCGCTCGTGTACTGATTGTCTGTTCTCATTAGGAACCCAGCGTGCCCGTGATATTACACCCTCGTAAGGTGCTCCCCAGTGTAGAACCACTTCCACATACTCTTCATCTTGCAGTCCAGCAGTTACGATCTCGTGAAACGCAAACGCCCTCGGATTATGGAATGTTTGGAGAGCCCGCAAGGCAGTGCTCTTCCCACTATTATTCGGTCCCACAATCAGGGTAAAGCGGCCCAATAGAAGCGTCGTATCTTGCAATACCTTGAAGTTCCGAAACTCTGCAGACTCGATCATGTTAACCCCTATCCAATCTGTAATATAGCACAGTTACAACTTCAAATCTACTTAAGCATCAACCATTTATTCAGCACGGGTTTCGCCAACCTGTGTAAGATTTTACGCATGATCCAGCCGATGATGGGCCAACGCAAGAATTTGATGTTGTCTCGCAACTCGATCTCGATTTTGTCCAGCACCAAGGTGCGGAAACGCTTCCGTTTGCCGGCATCCGCATCGGCCAAGGTGACTTTGCTTAAATCCGGCAATGGTGCGTCCAGATCGTCCTGTTTCGCGTATGCCGGCAGTGCGGTACCATTCAACTGCACATTTGCTTCTCGTCGACCGCGCTGAAAATCGTGCTCGCGCCATTCCTGTTCGAAAAATCCACCGAAATTGCCGGCGATATTGCCCGCTAGAACATCTTCCGGGGGCGCACCGATCAACCACAGCTCCAAATCTTTCTTGTTGCCAGTCCCGGCGACGGCATTGATGGTGAAGGTAGCCAGCGCATAAAGGTCGGCGTGCTGCGGATCGAGATGATCTTTCACTCGGTCGCCAATGGCCTTGAGCCTGACCTTCAGATAATCAGGGGGATAGCGTTTTTTAGCCACATTACTGGGGTACAAGGCGCGCTTGAGTGCAACAATCTCTTTGGCCATGCGATCCAATTCTGTATTCAGCAGATCCGTCTGGGATGAATCCAGGGACGTAATCAGTTGAGCCAGTCTTTCTAACAGTTGGTCGCGCCATTTTAACTGGGTGTTGGTCTTCTGGGCGCGAATCCAGTCTTTCGCCTGGGCCTCGCCATAAATCATGCCAAGCAGGCGCTTGCTCTGAGCGAGCAGGGAGATGTCCGGTGGAAGACTATAATCCGCAGACGATTGGTTGAGCGTGCTGTCCACTAAAATATATTTACGGTTGTTCCCTCCAGATTCCTCATCGGCTTTGTGTGCCAGACTGATCGCAAGTTTCAACGGCTCGTTGTTGAACATGCCGCCATCCAGAAAGAGCAGATCGTGAGGAAGCGTGCCGTCCTCAGCCTGTACGCTGTCTGGGAATTCATCCGGTGTACCGGTCAGGGCCTTTGGAGGAAAGGCAAACGGGAAGCTACCAGAAGCGACGGCCGTATGCAGGATGGCCGACCAGTCAACCGCAGCTGTATCGTAGCTGACGACAAAGCGCCGTTGATGGCTAAAAAATGTTGAAATGAAACCGGTTTTGGAAACCGCCCTCGAACGGTAGGGAATGGTGTAATCAATGCCCTGCATGTTCGCCAGGGTGAAGCCCAGCTGCAAAGTCTGCGGGGCATAAGATGGAAGTTGATCTTTTGAAACCTGATCACGTCCAGTCAGATATTTCTCCCCGATTTTCTGGAGCGATGTGCCGGATAGCAGACTGTTGGTATGCGTACTGTCCATCAGACGCGTGATGTCCACATCGTTGACCCAGGCATCGTGCAGATGGGTCCAGCCGGCACGTCCGTTCACCAACATAGCGTGAGCAACCAGCGCCGCAGCCATACTGCCGGCGGAAGCTCCGGTAATGACGTCTATGACATAGCGGTTGGAACCATTAGCATCGCTGTTCAGTGTTTCTAGGGCGTAGTCGAGCTGATCCAGCACCCCGGCGGTATAGCTACCTAGAGAGACGCCGCCGGATAAGATCAGGGCGATACGGGTTTCCCTCTTCGGCATCGTGTTCCTCCTTGCATGGGTGATTATTCTATAGGTGATTATAAACTAATCCTGGCGATGGGTTGAATATTGATGTCCGGTGACAGTTCATCATAAGAAAGCATCGATAGGTCGGGGAATTCAGCAGCAAGCATCTTGTGCATGAAAGATCTCACTGCAGATAGGGTCAATATGATGGGAGAAGCGGCAGTGGGTGGGAGGAAGTCAAACTCGGAACGGACAGCAGCCTTTATCTCCTCAATCTCTTCCGGCTTCAAGGGGCTTTTCTCTGTGTTTCCTCTTTCAAAAGCCAGATGGTCAAGAATCCGATCTTCGATCTCCTGTGGATCAAGCAAGTATACTATCAGTGTGTCCTGGCCACGTCCGTATGTGTACTTGTGGCTTATATAGGGCTTCAGCCCCATTCGAACGTGTTGTGCATAGTTATTGACATCATCCAGTCGGCCAAGATTAAGGCGTTCATGGATGGCAAGTCGATCATCGAAGACGATGTACCGGCTCGGATCGGTCACAATATAATCATAGGTCAAGACGCGTTCCAAAATCGTTCGCAGATCCCGAACTGAAATCTGTTCGCTTAACAGTTCCCTGAGCACCTGTGTCAGATGTTTGGAAGAGACCGTTTCCAACGTTGCCATCACAAGTTCAGGGAAGTATTCGTGGAGCTGTGCCAGTTCATATTCGGCAGTCTCAACATCCAGCAGGTGCCAGGCGTTCCGTCTTATCTCTCTGGATAGCGCCAGAATCATATATCCGACTGGATCCCAGGTGTACAGACCCGCCGCTTCCACGATCCACTGATCCTTCTCATTTATGATGCTGCATTCGGTGTCATTGGCTGGGTTGATAGCCATTGAGGCCTCTACCCCAAGCAACTCCAGACGTTCTGGGATGTCGTTAACAAGTAACTCATGGGGTTGGAGCCCCGTATGAGGGGAATCGACGGTGTGATCCACCTTGACCGCGAAAGCGTTCTCATCGATGTCCTGCGATGCAATAAGCCGGATATCCGGCACCCGGATACCCAGTTCATAGAAGAGTCCATCTGCCATCATCCCGAACAGCTCGCGCACTTTGCTATCCATCTCCGGGGCGTGGACAGAAATCGGTTCATCCATTTGCCCCACATTGAAGAGCTGTTTCAAGTAGTTCGGATGCATCTTAATTTCCAGCCATTGGGGATGTAATGGCGGAGCCGGCGTCTCAGCAATATTCTCATCTGTATGTGTCCATTCAATGCCTTCACCTTCAGAGGTATGTTGCATGACAGCAGGAGTATCTTCGATATTGCTTGAATATTCGATGGTTCTGGATATGTCGTCCCGCAAATCGGGGTGCAGTTCGTTCAACAACAAGACCAGCACACGAGGAAACTCTAACTCAATCAGGCGACGGACGAAGGGGCGTATATCATCTGCCTGTGTTACAATCACCACTTTTCTTTGTTCTACATCCATATCTTACCGTTCGCTCATTCTAGATAGCAAAAATCAGAATCGCCGGTTCGACAGCG
>JBHIAT010000210.1:0-4459 GCA_046758705.1 Bipolaricaulia bacterium | reverse complement strand
GCGCTGTTCTGTGATCCTCTATGGCATTGGTCTATCGCTTATGTCAATTTTTCAGTCAAGACCTGTTAACTTGAGAGGGAGTATGAGAAAAGATAAAGCGATTCGGGTCGTCAGTTGGCGACCGCCACGGCCTCGACGTCGGGCACGGCGCGACATGCTCGGGCGTGACACCGGGCGATCGCCCCGGTGCCCATGATGCCGATGCGCACCTTTTCACGTTCGCTCATTCCGGAACCTCTCACTAAAGTCTTTATGGCTGGTGACGGTCACGCCTTTCTCCTGCGCGTAGCGGATGAGCGCCCAAGTATAGTCCATGTTGGGATCTTTGTGAATGCTGGTCCAATCGTGTTGGCATACACTCCAGACCAAATCTCGTTGTGCGATTTCATCGATCAGACCTCGACCGCAATCGGCGTACCCTTGCCAATCCCATCCGTTGACACGAAACAGCACGATATCCTGCCAACCTTGGGAAGGAATCTCTAGGATATCCGGAAATCCTTGAAGCTCATACATGAACGGTTGTACATCGATCGATACCGGGTTATAGTCGTGTTCATTTCTCGCGTAGGTTCGGGTGAATCGGATCCTGGCTCGGTGTAGAATCTCAAGGATATCGGGGCGATCCATTAACCCACGGTAATAACAGAAGGGCCCGCAGATTCCGGTGCAGCTTATCCCCAGCTTCTCTTCAAAGAGCTGGTTGGTGCGCTCAACCTCCTCTTGAATCGTCTCCAGGGATGCACCGGGGAAGAACAGCACCTCTTCACCTCTATCCTCAACCACCGTCTTCAGCCGCTGGTGAGAGTAGGTATGTTGCTGAAGATCAAACAACTCAGACTCTGCAAGCACTTGGAGCGTTTTCAAGACATCCGGCTGCTCCAGCAAACGTCCGCAGATGAACAACGTACAGGGGGCATTCAGGTCTTCATGGACACGACGGACGGCCGACAAAAAGTTCAGTGTGACCTGCCAATCCAGATCCTTTTCCAAAAAAGGATCCAAATAGTTCTCCGTATCATATCCCATCAGCAGATAGGCCAACGCGATCACCTCCTGCTTCAGGCTAAGTGAGCTTATTTTATACCGCTGCCTTCTGAGCTTGTCAATTCATTGAAGAAGGTGCGATGTATTGAAAACTTCGGGGGTCAACTCAGCGACATCCACTCCTCCCAAGTAGCTCTCCCAATATTGGGGCATTGCCAAAGAATAAGGGCCACCGCCCAGCGGCGATGGCCCGCTCTAGGCCGTCTATTGTCGGGGAGAGGATGTTACCAGCTCCCGGACGCTTTCCTGACATTCTTGGCCTTCGGCCCTCGACCCTCCTCGATCACCTCACACTCAACTTGGTCACCCTCCTTGAGTGTCTTGAACCCGTCCCCTTGGATCTCAGAGAAGTGGACGAAGACGTCCCGGCCGTCCTGAGTCTCGATGAAGCCGTAGCCCTTCTGGTCGCTGAACCACTTAACGGTTCCTGTCATGGAATCTTACACCTCCTTCGCCTTCCTACCTGCGATGGTGCCCGTACTACCCGGAGTCGGGCAAAGGCAATACCCGATTCTATCCCATCTCAGAGCAAGGAGTTCAGGGCATTGATCATCAAACTAAGGGGGGCCATTCGACGGTGGACAGCGACAAAACATATGTCAAAGGTAGGTCAACACGTTTACAGGCAACACCCAACATGAATGAACGATTCAGCACCCTTCCACTAAGCTCCGTTTGCTTCAGGCTTAGTCTACTCGTATTATATCAAAACCGAGTCAACAGGTCAAGGGCAAGCCCTGCGACGGGCAGCAAACCTGTGCAACTCCCCCGAACATTTCAATGCATCACTGTCCCAGCCAGCTCACCGGCCGTCAAAACGCATCACTGCCCACCGTGATCAGCGCCTCGGCCACCTGGCCGAACGGCTGGCCGTCGACCGTCAGTTCCACCGCGAACGGCTGGCGACGACAAGGGCCGGACGGCGTGATTGCAAGCTCGCACGAGACCTCCGCCCGCACTTCAGCTTCCAGCGAAGCCGATGTGCCAGTCCAGTTCTCAGGGCCAACCAGGTGCATATCGAGCCTCGCCCGGCGCGGCAGCGGATTGCGGATCGTCACCTTTACGCGGATCGGTCTCGGTTCACGCACGTGCGTGCGATACGGCCAGATCCAACCGCCCCAACTATCGAGGTTGAAGTGGGGCTGGTCGGGATCGAGCGCGATTACCTGTTCGTGAAGTTGGCGGTATTCGCGACTCCAATCGTCGATGAGACGGAAGAAGTGGTCGTCGGTGTACATCGGTGGCTGGTGTCCGCTGAGCACGATGTCGGGCCGCCAGTCCAGCATCCACCGGCCAGGTACATGGGAAGCAGTGAGCCTCGGGGTGTTCCAGCAGATCGGCGAAGTTCTCGGCGACCCAGCACTCCGTGCTGAACAGGCGTTGGAGAACCGGCACGCCGCAGACGTGGTCGTCGTGAAAATGACTGACCAAGACGACATCGATCCGATCGATACCGAAATTTTTTCTTAAACCGTCGAGGCTGTGCACCACCGCCCGTCGTCAGTATGGCCTGGCGTACTCTGGTCTGTCCTGAACGTCCCATTGTTCGTTCTCGACAACGACCTCATTGTAGCCGTAATCGATCGCCAGGGCCTTGCCGGAATCGCTGATCAGGAACCAGTTGATCGCCCCGGAAAAGTTTGCCTGCCACACGTGATCGGTCACCTGGGTGAGCGGGTCGGCATCGAGCTGTTCAAACGTCTGCACCATGCCCGGACGATCGGCGCACAGCATTTTGAGCGAGTTCTGGAGCTGAGCTAGAGCGTCATCTGTGTTCTCGAGCATCGGCTCACCGAGGCTGGGCAGCAGCGCATCGGGGTTCATACTGCGCAATGTCCTGGTCGAACGATAACAGTTCAAAGCGCCGCCCAGGTCGTTGTAGTTGTACTGGAGCGGAGCATCTGGCAGTGCAAATCAACGCATGAAGGACCGCCAACGCCCCCCTTGACAGGTCAGGAGCGATATGCTATAATTCGAAACGTTAACGTTAAGGATAACGTTAACGATGAGATGACCAAGGACAAGAAGATGGGCCGACTTCGAGTGACGATGGAGGACATCGCCAAGCAGGCGGGCGTGTCGGTCAACACCGTCTCCCGCGCGCTCAGCGACCGTCCGGAGATCAGTCCAGAGACCAAGCAACGCATTCTGGAGATCGCCGGACGGCTCAACTATGTGCCCAACAAGCTGGCTCGCAGCCTGCGCTCCAACAAGACCGGAACCGTGGGAGCCATCATTGCTGACCTCGCCAATCCGTTCTTTGCAGCGTTAGTTGCCGGCATCGAGGAGGCAGCCCGCCATCGAGATTACAGCCTTATCCTGGCCAGCACCAGCGAGGATTACGAGCGAGAGGAGCGGACGATCCAGGTGATGCTCGAGGAGCGGGTCGACGGTCTACTGATCACGCCCACTCAGGTGCGCGCCGATGCGATCGTCGAACTCCAGCGACACGGGACCCCGTTTGTGCTTATCGACCGGTATTTCGAAGATGTTCAGACCGATTACGTCGTCGCCGACAACGTCCAGGGGGGCGTTCTGGCGGTGAGCCATCTGATCGACGAGGGTTACCGCAAGATCCTTCACATCGCCGGTCCGATGCACACTTCCAACGCTCGAGAGCGACTGGAGGGCTACCGGCGTGCCCTGGAGGCGCACAACATCCGCTACGATGAGTCGCTCGTCTGCAGCGACGCGGTGACGATGGAGGACGGGTATCGGATCGCCTGCGATGTCCTGGCTCAAGGGCTGCACCCTGAGGCGATCTTCACCTACAGCGATTTCGTGGCATTCGGCGTAATCCGGGCGATCCGGGAGCTCGACCTGCGGATCCCTGACGACATCGCCGTCGTCGGCTACGACGATATCGAGGTCGCTTCCGCCCTTGAGGTTCCGCTGACGACGGTGCGCATGCCACGCCGGAAGATGGGGAGGGTGGCCATGGATCTCCTCGACGAGCGAATCGACGACCAGCGGGAGGAGGGAGGCCATAAGGTGACCCTCGACGTTGAGTTGATCGTGCGGGCGTCCAGCGTCGCCGAAAGTCGGGGAAGCGCACCAGAAACTAGGCTAGGCAGGTGAATCCCAGATGCTCATCATTGGAGAGCTGATTAACTCGACTCGAATCACGGTAGAACAGGCACTTCAAGGGAAGGATGAGGCAACCATCCGCCGGTTGGCTCGGGATCAAGTGGCAGGGGGAGCGCAGGTTCTGGATATCAATGCGGCAACCAGCTTGAAGAACGAGGTTCCCGATACCGAATGGCTGGTCGATGTCGTCCAAGACGAATTTCCTGAGATCCGGCTGGCGATCGATACTCCCAACCCGGAGGCGATGATCGCTGGCCTGAAGCGCTGCAAGAACCGACCGTTCCTCAACTCGGTCACCAATGAGAAGAGCCGTGAGGATATGTTC
>JBHIAT010000209.1:0-4503 GCA_046758705.1 Bipolaricaulia bacterium | reverse complement strand
CTCGATCACCGCCAGCGGTGTCTTCTGAGGGTGTTGAAGGGCGAGATCTGAGAAAGAGTCCTCTCAGAAAGTAGATAATGGAGGAAATTCAATCTGCAAGGGAAGAAGCGATGATCCGTAGGCAGTCGAAGATTTCCAACTGGACTGAGCCAGAATCAACGCCGAACCTTCCATCTCTTGGCGCTTTCGGGACTGGTCCGCAGGTGGAGGTGAAGTGGAGGTGAAGTTGGATAAGGAGATCGGAGATCACCCTACTGAAGGGTGATCTGAGTTTCTGAGAGACCTCAGAAATGGAATGGAGGTGAGTTCAGAATGCACACAATCAGCGAACTAAGCGAACTGCTGGGGTGGTCGCCTTACCAGGTTCGCACGCGAATTAAGGAACTGGGAGAGCAGTTTGAAGCCTACCTGAGTCGCGGTCGTCATAACAAGCTGTTGGTCAATTCAGACGGCTTATCGATCCTAAGGAGACTCAAACAGCTTGAGGAGGAGGGGAGGACGATCGTTGAGGCGCTAGAGCTTCTGTTTGATGAAATGGAGTTTGAGGATCAAACTGGGGCTCAAACTGAGACTGAGACTCAAATTCAAACACCCTACGAGCTACCTCAAACTACCTCAAACAGGAACGGAGCGTTGATCCGGATCCTCGAAGAGCAGATCCAGCAGCTCCAGGACGAAGTCCGGTTTCTGCGAGAGCAGAACGAAGATCTGAGAAACATGTTAAACCGGCAGTTCTCCGACCAGGTACCGCCCTGGTGGCACCAGCTGTTAGGGCAGATCCTGAAACAGCAGTCTTCCGGCCAAGGGGCTTCCCGATGGCGCCGGTTATTGGGGAAACGTGAAAGGAGCTGAGGAAGGGGATCGAGCCGCGCTGGCCGGCTGAGATGATACGGCCGTAATGAGGGCGATGGCGGCTGGCATGTTCCAATTGAGCGCGGTGGGCTCCAGGCCGAGCCAATGCCGGCCGCCTTTTGCCTTTGGGCTTGGGGTTTGCTACGATACGAGGGAACAACGGCCTGGAGACCGCCACCGGGGTGATCCCGGTCCCTGATCTGAGATTCGGATATCTTTTGACCGGGACGGCCAACCCCGGGGGGAGTGCTCTGGGCCGTTTTGCTTTTTGAGGGACGATGAGTGATGAATCACCTTGAGCTAAGCAATAATCCAGCATCAGGAACGGGTATCCTTCGCTGGCTTTCTCATCCATTGGTAGGAGGTATACTGAGTCTATTGGCTCTAATTTCCAGCATCTTATCCATCTACTTCACTCTGCAAACACAGAAAGCCCCCAAGCTCACCTATGCTGTACACCCGATCAAGACGGTCATTTTTAGAAGCGGCGAGTTATCGGATCTACACCTGTTTCATCGTGGCCGAGAGATCAATAGCGATGTGACCGTTGCCCAAGTTGCTATCTGGAACCAGGGCAAAGAGTCGATCCGACCGGAAAACGTCCTGAGTGAGGTGAAGATTATCACTCAGCCTCAGGTTCCCATTCTGGAGGCGACTATCCACAAGCAAAGCAGGAGTGTGATTGAGTTCTCTTCCAGCAATTCACAGCTTGCCGACGGGGTCATTCCTCTTTCCTGGAAGATCCTTGAGCAGAATGATGAGGCCGTGGTTCAGGTCATCTATGCCGGATCACCGGAGACGGCCATTGTGGTTGAAGGGATAGTAGAAGGGCAACAGAGAGTGTTTGCGGTTGAATCTTCCGCCCGGGGATCTGTCTCGTTGGCGAATGCGTTGACGATTGCGGCGAGCACCATGTATTTCATGACCCTGGTTTTCATGGGTCTGCAGGCATGGTTCGTGCGCGTGCGGCGGCCGAGATCCTGGATCTGGATCTTACTGACTTTGTTGCTGGTTCTTAATGTTCCGTTGCTCACATTTTCCTGGCTCGGCATGTTCAAGATGGCGGGCCCACCCTTTGGATTCTAAAAGGCCTCTATATCGAACGATAGAGATCACCTCTACCGGTCGGTAGATTCTCCGGGCTCGAGCACTAGGTCAAGGGCCCAGGCTGAAACCATCACGTCCCATTCCGCTGTGGATCTAAGACACGGGCACTATCTTAATCCCTTTACAGATGGCTGATAGAGCGTGTTATGAGAAGCTGTCTATTACCCTTCAACGCCTGGGGGGATAGGCTGAAATGCCCTGCCAGAACCCTACACTCGATCTTGGAATAGGCTCTGAGGCAGTCTGAGCGTCAAATCAAGGGAGCGGCGCTGCCAGCCTCGGTATCCGGGCCCCGTCTATTGCGATTGTGCTTCTGAGTCTGAGGAGAGCAGATCCAAAAAGGCCTCGGTGCCCACAATGGGAATCTCTTGATAGACGCTCAAGTCGTTGAGATGGCGGTCTTTGGACACAATGTAGTCGGCCTGGGCTTTTTGGGCGCAGGCGAGAATGATGTTGTCTTTGGGATCGTCCGGGATGGCCTCTACCTCCGGAAGCTTGCGGAAGACGGTGAGGCTAGCGGCCCGCAGGCTCCGGATGTAGTCGTGCACGTCCTGGTCATCATATGGGTACTTCTTTCGAATGCGAGAATAGGTCAGCAGGACGCGCCGCACTTCATCGAGGATCGCCTCCGCGAGGTATAAGTGGTAGGCATGTCCCCCGGCTTGAAGCACCTGGTCGTTCGGGCCGCCCCGGCTCAGGAAAGCGGCCACCAGGACACTGCTATCGAGCACGACGCTCAGCATCGGCATCGGTCTCTTGGGCAGCGTCTTCCTTTCGCACGGCCTCAATCGCCGCTGACACTTCTTGCTCGACTTGGGCCTCGTCCACGTCGCCGATCTTGGCGTGGACCCGATCGAGTACAGTGCGCACCATGTTCCAGGCAGTCTCCTTGTCCATGAGCAGCTTGGGCGTGAACACGATTTTATCGTCCTGAAGCTCGGCTTCAAGGTAATCACCGATCTGCACGCCAAGCGCTTCCCGGAACTTAGCCGGAATGGTCACCTGGTATCTGTCTTTGATCTTGACGAGCGGCATGGTGAATCCTCCTTTACGAGTTAACTGTGCCGGTAGTTATGTCAGTGAATTGACATAGGTAACGTTCGAACAGCAACAATTTATAACTTTACCACTTTCATGATTTTCTAACAACAATATAAGTATAGCCCCGATGAGGGGCAGGTGTCAAGAAGTCCAACCGTTCTCGTCTTGGTGATCTGGGAACCATCAGTTGGTCATTGAGAGGTAGGTCGAATTTGGGCCTGAAATGCCCTACCAAACGGACTATTTGGAATCCTGGCGGTCGGGACGTCGGCGGGTGTACCCAATCATTCCGGCGATGCTTCGAAATCTTATGTAAGGAGCAGTATAATCCTTACGGTGATTGGGAATAGTTCCTTTACATAAGATCGCCCAGCAAGTGAAGCTGCAGCTGGGTCAACTATCCTTAGATGAACTCTACGATGTAGACACCTACCTCCACCAGCTCATCGAGGAGCTGGAGCGGGCCGCGGCCGAGGAGATTTCTGTTAAGCGCGGCCGTGAGGTAGTCGGAGAATATAAAGTCGGTTCCAAGACCTACCGGCTCGAGCGGGTCAGCTGCGGTAAATCCAACTGCAAGTGTGCTAAGGAAGAACTACACGGTCCTTATTGGTATGCGTATTGGTGGGAGAATGGACACACCAAGAGTGAGTACATTCGGCAAGATGAAGCTAAGCGGCTGGGCTTGAGTTGAAGTATCCAAAAAAGGAACGCCGCCCTGCAGGAACAGGACGGCGTACCCAACGATTAAGCTACACCATTTTTTATCATACCTTTCTCACCAAGAACAATCAAAATCGTGCCCGGGCTTGAAAATGAGGCCTGGGTTTTTGTATGCTTAGAGCTTGGGGGTGGTTTGGTATTGTACACGATTAAGGAACTAACAGAGATCCTGGGGTTGTCCGAGTATCAAGTACGGCGCCGGATTGACGCTGTTTCTGATATGCTTGGCGCACATCTGAAAAGGAGAACTAATAACCGACTGTTAGTGGATCCAGAAGGATTAGAGCTACTAAAACAACTAAAAAACTATGAGGAAACTGGTGCAACTCTTCTGGATGCATCTGATCGTATACGTCATGAAATTGAAGGTCAAAGCATCGCCAAACCCACCCAAAGTGACGCCAAAGATGAGCTAATCTCCGAGCTACGGGAGCGGATCGGAAGTCAAGAGCGAGAGATCGAGCGTCTCCACGCTGTTGAGCTTGGCAGGGCCGGGGAGATGACTGGCGATCTTGGTCAAATGGACGTGTCGACTTTGATAGAGACCGACGATCAGGCGTGCCAGGTTGCGCTGTCGGGTGGCGCGCAGCGGATCCAGGATTTGGCAAATCGTGTGAAAGATGGTACGATACAGACGAAAGCTGTTGTTCATAGCACCCTCCTGGTGTTCAAGTTTGAGATCTTTCCATCTTGGCACAGGAGGGTGCATGTTTCAACCGCCTTTCATCATCAGTACCTGAGAAAAGTCATGAACTGGTCGCAGCATAGGGTGCTACCGGCGTC